>NZ_JBGVJL010000091.1:0-11630 GCF_045129435.1 Ruminococcus sp.
TGCTAAACCATAATTTATCAATGTTACCCCAACATTTAAAACAGAACCAATGTTTTTATAATTGTATTGATAATTACATTGTAATATATAAAGGATAAAAAAGCAAGCAGTACAAAGTTTTTGATATACAAAAAAGCTCCGCAGAAAACTCTGCGGAGCTAAGTGATTAAGTATTAATTATCTGTTAAGATAAATTAGTTCTCTCTTCTTCTAACGAGGAAGAATACGCCTGCAGCTGCAACCATTACGCCAGCGAATACGAAGAAGATTGTTGTCTCCTGACCTGACTGTACTGAGTTAGAGCCATTACCGCCATTACCGTTGCTGTTATTATTGTTATTGTTGTTATTATTGTTGTTGTTATTGCCGCCGTTAGCGTCGTCCTTAGCCTCTGTCTTTTCAAGCTCGCCCTTGTCAACCTTCTGACCGCCCTTTGTCGGGTCTGTGCAGTTACCAAGGATACCCTCGATTGTAGCCTGCTGCTTGTCAGCAGCTTCCTGAGTCTTTGTACCTGCAGAAACAGCTTCCTTAAGCTTAAACTTTACATTAGCCATTACATCAATTGGGCTAATCTTGAGCTGGTTGATAAGATCCTGTGACTTATCTGTCTTACCTGTATCAGCAACACCGTCTTCTGAAACGAACTTGATAAGGAAGTCAGCCATAAGTGTTACATCTGTTGTACCGTCAGCAAGAGCTGTACCGATTACTGTTGATGATGAAGAAATAACCTTCTGTGGGCCACAGCTTGGGTTGTTCTTCCATGCAGCCTCAGTAGCCTTCTTGTTGTTATCCTCCGGGTTCTCGAGCTCGTTACCTGTTACATAGCAAGTATCGCCAAGGCAGTTACCGTTCATGATTGTGTTGTAAATCTGAACACCTGTATCAGCACTGAAGATTACACAGTAGTAGTTGTGGCTGCCTGCTGCCTGAATCTCATCGCCGTTACCTGTCTTTGTTACATCATAAGAATAGAGGCCATCGCTCTCTTTTGTACATAACTCTTTTCTTGTCTGCCAGCTTGTCCATGTACCTGTGCCGTCAGCTCTCCAAATGTGGCAGTAGATATTCTTGTAGTTTTTCCAACCTGCACTGTTTACATCGAAATAAATCTTTGTGCCGGCACCTACTTCTGACTCATCACCTGCTGCTACTGCTGAAGAATCATCAGCTGCTACTGCAGACTCATCGTTAGCTGCTACTGCGTCTTCTGCTTCAGCAGCACTTGCAACTAAAGCACCTGCTGAAAGTACTAATGTAGAAGCAAGAGCAACGCTCATTACTTTTTTGAACATTTTAAATCTCCTCCATTGTTCTTTAACTTTTAGGAATACACTATTCCATTGGAATTATTATACATCAAACATTACAAAACTTCAATACTTTAATTTCTTTTTATCGTTGTTTTATTATACAATTTTGCTGTACTGTTTTTAGTAGTTCTAAACAATAACAGCAATAAATTGCAAAATTTCAGACATTAAAAAATCAAATTATGAAAATCTTGCAAAATTTATGCCTTAATCATACCATATACGGTTTCTTTAACGATAGCGAGTGCTTCATCAATCTTTTCAGGATTTTTGGCACCTGCCATAGCAAGGTCAGGCTTACCGCCGCCGTTACCGCCTGCTGCCTGAGCAACAGCCTTAACAAGTTTGCCGGCATTTACGCCAAGAGCCTTAGCTTCTTTACCGCAAGAAGCTGCAAATGTTACCTTGCCGTCATTTTCGCAAGCAAGTACTACTATTGAAAGCGGAGCAACATCCTTCGTTCTCTCACACATAGCACGAAGTGCGTCAGCATTTGAATTGTCAATCTTTTTAGCAATAATTCTTACACCGTTTTCAATTTCAGAATTAATAAAGAGGTTATCAACCTGCATAGCAGCAAGCTTTGTGTTAAGCTCTGCAATTTCCTTCTGCTGGTCGTGGAGTAAGGTTGCAATCTTCTGTGCACCCTCGGTAAGTGCCTTTGTATTTGAAATTTTAAGAGTTTCGCAAACATTAAGTACGGTTTCACGAACATCGTTCATATACTGAAGAACGCCAATACCTGTGATTGCCTCAATTCTTCTTACACCGGAAGCAACTGAACCTTCCTGACGGATTCTGAATAAGCCAAGGCTTGAAGTATTTGTAGCGTGAGTACCGCCGCAGAATTCTACTGAGAATTCACCAATGCTTACAACTCGTACAACATCGCCGTACTTCTCGCCAAACAATGCCATAGCACCAAGCTTTTTAGCCTCTTCAATAGGCATTTCCTTTGTAACAACAGGGATAGAAGCAAGAATTTTCTTGTTTACAAGATCCTCAACCCTTTTAAGCTCCTCGTCTGTCAATGCCTCAAAGTGAGTAAAGTCAAAACGAACCGAGTGATCTGTAACAAGCTGTCCTGCCTGATGAACATGATTGCCGAGTACCTCACGAAGTGCAGCCTGTAAAAGATGAGCTGCTGTGTGGTTACGCATAATATTTGCTCTTCTGTCAAAATCAACTATTGCACGAAGCTCTGTGCCAACCTCGAGTGTACCGCTCTTAACTGTACATGAATGGAGATATACACCTGATGCGTCCTTAGTTGTATCGTCAACATCAACCTCAAGTGTACCTGCTTCCATTACACCTGTGTCGCCAACCTGTCCGCCGCTTTCAGCATAAAACGGAGTTTTATCGAGAACAACAAGAGCGGTTTCGTTTTCACCAACGCTGTCTACTCTTACACCGTCCTTAATAATAGCAACAACCTTGCTGCCTGTGTTAAGGTCTGTATAACCGCAAAATTCTGTTTTTGAAATATCGGAAAGATCTGTTGAATCAGAAATCCAAGCATCTGTGTCTTCTTTCTTTCTTGCATCTCTTGAACGCTGCTTCTGCTCTTTCAAAAGCTCGTGGAAACGGTCAACATCAACATCAATGCCCTGTTCAGAAAGAATCTCTCTTGTAAGGTCGATTGGGAAGCCGTAAGTATCATTAAGCTTGAATGCGTCCTCACCGCTCAACACCTTAATATCCTGATCGTCAACAATGCCCTGTAAAAGCTTAAATCCCTGGTCGATTGTCTTTTGGAAGCTTTCTTCCTCAACTCTGATAATTTTTGTAATAAACTCCTGCTTTTCTCTTAATTCAGGATATGCAACTTCATTTTCTTTTATTACAGTTTCACATACCTTGTATAAGAAAGCGTCCTTATAGCCTAAGAGTCTGCCATGACGAGCAGCTCTTCTGAGCAAACGGCGGAGTACATAACCCTTGCCCTCATTTGATGGGAGAACACCGTCGCCAATCATAAATGTTGTGCTGCGGATATGGTCGGTAATTACACGAAGTGAAATATCCTTCTTATCATCCTCGCCGTAGTTTACACCTGTAATTTCAGAAATTTTCTTCATAATATTCTGAACAGTATCAACCAAGAAAAGGTTATCAACACCCTGCATTACGCAAGCAAGTCTTTCAAGACCCATACCTGTATCAATGTTAGGGTGAGCAAGTGGAGTGTAGTTGCCGTTACCGTCATTTTCAAACTGTGAGAATACGATGTTCCATACCTCAACAAAGCGGTCACATTCGCAGCCTACATGACAATCAGGCTTACCGCAGCCCTTTTCGTCACCACGATCAAAATAAATTTCTGAGCAAGGACCGCAAGGACCTGAGCCATGCTCCCAGAAGTTATCTTCTTTGCCGAGTCTTACCATATGAGATGGTTCAACACCGATCTCCTCAGTCCAAATTTTATAAGCCTCGTCATCATTTTCGTAAATAGAAACATAAAGCTTGTCAACCGGCATTTCAAGAACCTTTGTAAAGAATTCCCAAGCCCAAGCTGTAGCTTCGTGCTTGAAGTAGTCGCCAAAAGAGAAGTTACCGAGCATTTCAAAGTATGTACCGTGACGAGCGGTAATACCAACTCTTTCAATATCAGGAGTACGAATACATTTCTGGCAGGTTGTAACACGCTTTCTTGGCGGTGTAACCTCACCTGTAAAGTACTTTTTCATAGGAGCCATACCGCTGTTTATAAGCAGAAGGCTGTTGTCGTCCTTTGGAACAAGTGAAAAGCTTGGAAGTCTTAAATGACCCTTACTCTCAAAAAATGAAAGAAACTTTTCACGAAGTTCATTAAGTCCTGTCCATTCCATTAAAATCTCTCCTTAAAATTGCAAAATAAAATCCTGCCCCATAAATGGGACAGGAGAATAATTCCTGCGGTACCACCCAAATTGGTGCAAAGCACCCTCTTTGAGTAATCTTGCGATTACATATCCTTAACGCAGATGTACGCTGTGCTTAGTCACACAGAGCTCAGGGGCAGCGTGCTGTAAATATTCTTAAAGTCTTGCACCAACCGACTTTTCTCTGAAAAGAACCAGATACAACTAATCCCGTCAACGCCAATAACATATAATTTTTATTCAGTAGCATTATAAAACTTATTGCTTACAATGTCAAGTGAATATCAGAAATTTCCTGATATTTTTTCTTTCGGATTACCGTAACAATCGTGTGAATTTTGTTGCATATTGAGTAATAAAATGATATAATACATTTATATATGCTTTTATGTAAACTTTGGAGGAGATTACTTTGAGTGCAAAGGTCACTTTACTTACTTATACACCACAACCTGAAAAAACGGTAGCTATGGCAGCAAAGCTATGCTATTCTCCATCTGAAATTTCAAATATCAGAGATGGTCTTACCGAAGAAAAAACCGCTGATTTTATAGATATGCTCTCAAATATCGGACATGGCAGTCCTTTTGAGCATGCTTCTTTTACCTTTGGCATTGAGGGCATTTCAAGAGCCTGCTCACATCAGCTTGTAAGACACAGAATTGCTTCTTACAGTCAGCAGTCACAGCGTTATGTTGACGGCACAAAATTTGACTTCGTCACACCACCGGAAATTCAAAAAAACGAAAAAGCACTTGCCGCATACAATAAAGTAATTGAAATGCAGTCACAGGCTTACAGTGAGGTGCGTGACGCTCTCGTGGCAGGTTACATCAGAGAAGCTACAGGCAATGCAGAGGGCACCGATGAAGAAATTATTGAAAATTACAGAAATGAAAATAAAGTAAAATTCAATGCTTTTGTAAAGAAAGCTAACGAGGATGCAAGATTTATTCTTCCTAATGCCTCTACTACAAAAATTGTATGCACATTCAATGCAAGAAGCCTTGCAAATTTTTTTGCACACCGCTGTTGCAATCGTGCTCAATGGGAAATCAGAGAGGTTGCCGAGCAAATGCTTATGCAATGTCTTGAGGTTGCACCTCATTTATTTAAAAACTGCGGTCCTGCCTGCCTTTTCGGTGCTTGTCCGGAGGGCAAAATGAGCTGTGGCAAGATGAAAGAGGTTCGCAAAAAATACGGCAGAGAGTAATATTTTAATTACTTTTTAGAATAATAGATAAGGAATTAAACATATGAATGCAAAGTTTATTGTTATTGAGGGACTTGACGGAAGCGGCAAGGCTACTCAAACAAAAATTCTTTTTGATAAAATTTCTGCAACAAGCAAGACAGTAAAAAAGCTTGAGTTTCCCGATTATGCAAACGAAAGCTCTGCCCTTGTAAAAATGTACCTGGGCGGTGAATTCGGAAGTAATCCGAATGATGTAAACGCATATGCCGCATCAGCTTTCTATGCCGTTGACCGAGTTGCAAGCTTTCTTAAATTTTGGAAAAAGGACTATGAAAGCGATTCTGTAATTCTCAGCGACAGATATGCTACTTCAAACATTATTTATCAGATGTCAAAGCTTGACAAAGCCGATTGGGACAGTTTTATTGAGTGGCAGGAGGATTTTGAGTACAACAAGCTTGCTGTGCCAAAGCCAGATAAGATTATTTATCTTGATGTTGAGCCTGAAGTTTCGCAAAAACTTATAAACAAGCGTTACGAGGGTGACGAAAACAAAAAGGATTTACACGAAAAAAACTTTGCATTCCTGCTCGAGTGCAGAAAATCTGCACTTTATGCCGCAAAAAAATGCGGTTGGATTGTTATTAACTGCTGTGAAAACGGTGAAATAAAGCCGATTGAAGTAATTGCGGCTGAAATAGAAAAGGCGGCTGACTTAAATAATTTATGCTAAATTTCAGATTAATAGAAAAATCAGATATTAACACATTTCAGAAATATTACGATAACCCCGAGGGAATCTCACTTACCACAAATATTTTAAGTGCTTACCTTTGGAGAAACGAATATAATATTAAATTTGCTTTTTACAATAATTGCCTTATCAAAGCATATTTTAATGACGATAACAGCGTGTGGGGATATTGTCTGCCACATGGCGAGGACATAAAACCGGCTGTTGAGGCGATTATTCAAGATGCTAAGGAGCGTGGACAAGAGCCTTTTATAGTAATGCTTACAGACGCTCAGAGGGTAAGGCTTGAAACCTTATTTCCATCAAAATTCTACTATGAATTTTCTCCTGAAAATCAGGAATATGTTTACTTGTCAGAAGATCTGATTAATTTATCGGGCAGAAAATTCCATGCAAAGCGAAATCATATTTCAAAATTTAAAAATTCTTATCCAAATTTTAGATTTGAAGAAATTACAAATTCAAACAAAGAGGACGCCTATAAGGTTATGCTTGACTGGTGCTCTGAAAATGGAATTGACCTTGAACATTACGAGGAAAAGCACGCAATCCGAGAGGCTCTTGATAATATTGATGAATTTAAAATGCGTGGCGGAATTATTTATGTTGACAGCATGCCTGTTGCAATGACACTTGGCTGCGAAATTTCCCCTATCGCCTTTGACATCTGCTTTGAAAAGGCATTGCGTGAGTATGACGGAATTTATGCCGTAATCAACAATGAATTTGCTAAAACACTTTCTTCATACAAATATATAAATCGTGAGGAAGATATGGGACTTGAGGGACTGAAAAAGTCCAAGCTTTCATACAATCCCATTATCCTGCTTGCAAGATATAACGCTACATTAAAGAATGATGAAAATTAATTATTCCAACGCTGATAAAGCCGATATTAATGCTTTAAAAGAACTTTGGCTTTCTTCTTTTGATGAAAAACCAAAGGCAGTAGATTTGTTTTTTGATAAGTGCTTTTCACCTAAGCAAACCTATATTGCAATGTGTGGTGATAAAATAGTATCCGCACTTTATCTTTTGCCCACAAGTTTTAAAGGACAAAAAGCACACTATCTTTGCGGTGCGTCAACTCATAAAGATTTCCGTAAAAACGGAATAATGAGTGAATTAATCGGCTTTGCACTTGAAAATTCCGCAAATAACGGAGATAAATATTCATTTCTCTTCCCTGCCAATGATAAGCTTTACAGCTATTATCAAAAGCTTGGCTATATTGAAAATTGCTCGGCTTATATTTCAGAATTTACAAGAGAAGATTTAATTTGTTTTGAAGAATTAAATCCGACAAATGATAATATTCTGAATCAGAATAATAATTTCAAAGGATTTTCCGCAGATTATTATTCGATTTATGACATAAAATCAATTAATAATAAAAATTACTTTGCTTTGATTGAAGAAAGTGAAAATACTGCCGAAGTATTTTATTTTGACTATAAAGAAAAATACTTTAAACGGCTTATAAATGAAATCTTGCACAAAACTAATGCAGAGCATTTTGTGTTTACGCACAACGGCATCTTTAAAAATGCACAAAAAATCCGATACGGTATGGTAAAACCGCTTAAAAACGATATTGCCACTCCAACGGATATTTATATAGGAATTACATTAAATTAAGTATAGAAAGGGTATTGCTATGTTTTATTTATTTTTAGCAGACGGTTTTGAAGAAACCGAAGCACTCGCTCCACTTGATATGATGCGTAGAGCAAAGCTTGAGGTCAAAACTGTCGGTGTTACAGGCGAATATGTTACAGGCTCACATAAAGTTACAGTTAAAGCTGACTTAAAGCCTGAAGAAATATCATTTGAAAATATTGAGGGCGTAATTCTTCCCGGAGGTATGCCTGGAACTGTTAATCTCATAAAATCGGAAGCTGTTGCTAAAGCTGCTGTTCATTGCTTTGAAAACGGTAAGATTACAGCCGCTATCTGTGCCGCTCCGTCAGTTTTAGGAAACCTTGGAATTTTAAAGGGCAAAAATGCTACTTGCTTCCCCGGCTTTGAAAAAGAGCTTGATGGTGCTAATTATACCGGTTCTTCTGTTGAGGTTGACGGCACTGTTATTACTGCTAAGGGTGCAGGCTGTGCAATCCTCTTTGGCAAGGCTATTGTAGAAAAAGCTTTGTCCGCTGAAATTGCAAACAAGGTTTGCGGTGATATGCAATGCCCATAATCAATATTCGTGAGCAAAAAAATCTGCTCAGGGCAAAGCATAAAAAACTCAGAACAGCTTATTCTGTGGAATTAAAACAAAAGCTTGATAATGTTCTTTTTGAGAAATTTACTGAACTAAAGGAATATAAGGAATGTAAAACTCTGTTTGCATTTGTATCAATGCCAATAGAGGTAAACACCTTCCCTATTCTTGAAAAAACCATTGCAGACGGCAAAATTCTTGCCTTGCCAAAATGCAGACAAAACGAGCCGATAATGGACTTTTACAGGGTAAATTCTCTCGATATGTTAAAAGAGGGCAAATATTCTATTATGGAGCCTGATGAGGAAGTTTGCGAAAAAATAACAGAATATTCTGACGCACTCTGCCTTGTGCCCGGTCTTAGTTTTGATTTATACGGCTATCGACTCGGCTTTGGCAAAGGGTATTACGACAGATTTTTGCAGAATTTTATCGGTACAACTGTCGGGCTCTGCTACTCAAAATGTATTGAACAGAAGCTTCCGCACGGAATATATGACAAAGCTGTTGACATAATAATTACTGATAAATTCACAAACGATACACGAAATGTATTTGAAAAAGGAATGGTGTAAGTGAGCGAAGATAATAACATTCAGAACCTTGAAGAAAAACGCCGTGAAAGAGTGAAAAACTTTACTTTAAATATTCACGACGAAGATTTTCATGATGAGCCTGCCGAAACTCAGAAAAATGAGCCTGAGGAGCTTAATTCCTACAGCGGTGAAGATGTAAAAGAGCAGATGGCAAAAAACTCAAAGCAGGCATTAAAAAAGAAAAAGAAAATTGACAAAAAAATTTCTAAAGCGAAAAACAAGCGTAACCGCAGAGTTTTCAGAGTAATCTGGATTGTATCTGTAGTAATCGTTGGTGCAATGGCAGGTATGTTCTTGGTAGCCGGCATTGACGATATGCTTGCAATCAATCGTACAGAAGAAAAAAATATAAGAATTGAAATCCCTGCAAATCCTACCCTTGATACTGTTGCAGCGGTTCTTGAAAAGAACAACATCATTGATGACAAGAATTATTTCAAGCTCTTTGCAAAGTTCACAAAGGCTGACGATGATTTTACACAGGGTACATATGATATTAAAACAAATCTTGACTACGAGGCAATTATCAACTTCTTGCTCAGCAGCGGAAACCGCACAGACACAGTTGAAGTTACTATTCCTGAGGGAAGAAATGTGCTTGAAATCGCTAAGCTTCTCAAGGAAAAGGGTGCTCTTGATGATGAAGGCAAATTCCTTGACCTTTGTAATTCAAATAAATTTGACGATGAATATTCATTCTTAAAGGATATTAATAATGCCGATGACCGTTACTACAAGCTTGAGGGTTATCTATATCCTGATACTTACACATTCTACAAGAATGAGGACGCTGAAAATGTTATTTACCGTTTCCTCAACAACTATGATTCAAGACTTACAGAAAAGCAGGATGTCAGCGGTTATGACAAGGTAACTACTATTGAAGAAATGCTCAAGAAGAACAGAAGTGATTATACTCTTGATCAGGTTATGATAGTAGCTTCAATCATTCAGTCAGAGGCTGCCGATACTGACGATATGTACTACATTTCATCTATCATCTACAATCGTCTTAATGCAAGTGAGGATATGGGTGTGCAGTACCTTGGACTTGACTCTACAAAGTTCTACCCATACAGAACTCAGGCAGATGTTCCCGAAGATGTAAGAGATACATTTGAAAGCTCTTACGACACATATACTCTTGAGGGCTTACCGGCAGGTGAAATCTGTAACCCGGGTATGAATGCAATTATTGCGGCACTCAATCCAAAGGATACCGACTACTATTTCTTCTGCCATGATAAGGACGGAAACGCTTACTATGCTTCTACAATTTATGAGCATAATGAAAATCTTGCAAATATTGAATAATTAGGAGATTATAATATGATTACAAGACCAGAGGTTCTTGCACCCGCCGGCGATATGGAATGCCTTAATTCTGCACTTTCTTTCGGTGCAGATGCGATATTCCTTGCAGGCAAAATGTTTGGTATGCGTTCTGCATCAAAGAATTTTGACAACACACAGCTAAAACAGGCTTGCGAACTTGCACACGCAAAAGGTGCAAAGCTTTATGTTACATGCAACACACTGCCAAGAAACAACGAGCTTGATTTTTTGCCCGACTATCTTAGCTATGCTCAGGAATGTGGCGTTGATGCGTTTATTATTGCAGACTTAGGCGTATTTGAGGCTGCGAAAAAATACGCTCCGAAGGTTGCAAGACATATTTCAACACAGGCAGGTGTTACAAACTATGCAACTGCCAATGTTCTTTACAATATGGGTGCTTCAAGGGTTGTACTCGCACGAGAAATTCCTCTTGATGAAATTGCCGAGATGAGAGCAAAAATTCCGAAAGACCTTGAAATCGAGTGTTTTGTACACGGTGCAATGTGCGTGTCATTCTCAGGCAGATGCCTTATTTCAAGCTATATGACCGGCAGAGATGCAAACCACGGCGATTGTGCACAGCCTTGCCGTTGGAAATATCATCTTTTTGAGGAGAACAGAGAGGGACAATACTTCCCTGTTGAAGAGGACTCAAACGGCACATACCTTTACAACTCAAGAGATCTTTGTATGATTGAACATATTCCGGAGCTTGTAAAAGCAGGTGTATCAAGCCTTAAAATTGAGGGCAGAGCAAAATCTGCTTACTACACAGCTGTAACAACAAATGCCTATCGCCACGCTGTTGACGGATTTATGGCACAGGGTGAAAGCTATGTGCTTGAACCTTGGATAAAAGAAGAGCTTGATAAAATCAGCCACAGAGAATACAACACAGGCTTTTACTTTGGCAGAGAACCCGGACAGGTTACAGGCAACGGCGGTTATATCAGACATTATGATGTTGTTGCAGTTTGTGAAAAATCTGTTGATGACACAACAACAGAGATTACACAGAGAAATAAATTCCTTGTTGGCGACACACTTGATGTTCTTCCGCCAAGTGGTATTCCGTTTAATGTAAAATGTATTTCACTTACTGACGAATACGGAAATTCTGTTGAGTCTGCCCCGCATGCTATGCAAAAACTTACTATGAAGAGCGATGTAAAAATTCCTGATGGCTCAGTTATCAGAAAAAAGAAAGGCTCTATGTCAATAGTTGGGGTAAACCCGAAAAAGAAGAATTGAAATGAACAAGCGAAAGTAAATCAAGCTATCGCTTGTTTTTGCATTTGGTGAGAAAACATATGTAAAATACGGTTACGGAAACGCTTAAAATTTCT
>NZ_JBGVJL010000092.1:0-2115 GCF_045129435.1 Ruminococcus sp.
AGTTAGAAAAGGAAGATTATATCGACTTACAGATAAAGGTGAGGAAATAGTTAATAAAATAGAATAAATTCTTTTTAATCAATAATACCTAATAATTATTTTTCTTATTGTTCTAGTAATAAATACAATATCTAGTCTATTTGAAGTATATTATAAATAAATTAGTCTATATCTTCAATATTCAATGTCTGGCCGTCCTTAAAAATCCATTCATCAATGAGCTTGTCCGCTGTCAAAATAATGCTTGCTGCCATTGCCTGTTTTTCGGTAGTTTTGCCGTTTGATAGCAGTTTATAAAAATCTTTTTGACACTTAATTGCATATTCCGTATTGTCCGGTTCCTGCAACATTTCAACAAACATCTTCCCAGCAAAACCGTAATTTTTCTTTATTGTATCAGCAACCTCCACAGGATTTTCAAATAATTTTAAATCCTTACAATCAATTTCAATAACTCTGTTTACCGCACCTGCTCCGCTTGAATTATTAGAGATTGGCATTTCTCCCGTTGTAATGATGCAATTGCTCCACGTCTGGACTTTTTGCAGTCCACCCGTCTTCTGACCTCTGGAACGTCCAACCCCCTCTGAAAGCTGATATATCATTGTGTCAAAGTCCTTGCGGTCCTTAACAATCTGCAATTCATCAATTATAAGAGGCATAGAGTTAACAAAGCCTGCGGACAATTCCTGAGCAACAGCTGTACTGTTGAATGTGTGCCAATATTCACCGCTTTTCGGATTTGCCCATACTGATGTTGCAAGCATTAAAGCAACGGTTTTGCCGGATTCTGTACCTCCCCAAAGATGAACGAAAAACACAAGGGAATTACAAGGTTTTACAAGCACGCTTGCAAAACTTGAGGCAAGAATAAGTCTTGCTGATGTATTTCCTTTTCGTATTTTTTTAACAAGTTCAAACCATTTATCTGCCTTACCGTGTTCCTTTACAGATTCAAAGAAATGCTTATATGTAACATCACCGTCAAATATCAAATCCTCGCCATAAGGGGAAAAGCCGTAATCATCAATCCATCCCAATCTGCCCACACTGTTAACTTCCGGTATTTTTTCATAGTTATAATGTTCAATATCAGACAAATATCTTATCAGATGTTTTGAGTTTTCACTGTTTACTGCTATGCCAAACTCTGCAAGGTTTATTATGGATTGAGCACTTGCAAGCGTCTTTTTATCAGCAATAACATACCGCCATTGCTTGTTTTTTCTGTATGCAAGCTTCTGCTTTTCTACTCCGCTGTCAATATTTACAAGCCTTTGTATCGGCAATATAGGATGATTGCAGGCAACAAATTCAAATCCAAATTTATCCGTGCCGGTTACACCAAAATCATCACATTCCCAATCTCCGCAATCAAGGACCATTTCCTGCTCCGAAAAATTAGTCGTGTTGTTGATTGTAAGCCCCGACTTGCTGTTCATCATCTGAACGTAATCTTTGAACATACTCATAAAATTACGTATTTTAAAGGATAATGCCTGACTATTAATCTTTACCATAAGCTGTTTCGTCTGCAAAGGGTTGTCCTTATATTGATAAAGCCATTCGTAAGGCTCTGTTCCGTTCAAAAAATCATCCCTCGTAAATTCAGGAATTATAATATCCGCCAAGTCATATTCCTCCTTTCAAATCAAAATTCTCAATTTCATTTACTATCATTACTTTAACAATTACCGCTTTTGCAAATAAATCGGAAAAAGGCTCGTTTTCTTTGATTATTCGTTCCGCATACATATAACAATCCTCTAAACATTCATAAAGCCGTGATTTCGATACAATATATCCATTTTGAATATCACGCAGCAACTCCATTTTTCTTGCCAGTCTTTTTGCCTTCTCCCGCTCCCGATATGTAAGATTGTTTGTTAATGACAAACCCAAATTAAAAACATCATTCAGCTTTATAATTGCACCCTTAAAAGGCAGGTTTTCAATTTTCATAACAAAGTCTATAACACTTCCGCCCTCGCCGCATCCGAAACACTTAAACCGTCTGCCGTTTGCATATATTTTTAATGATGCGGTCTTTTCGGAGTGAAAAGGGCAAGTTATAAAGCCCGCCCTGTTCGGTTGGAATCCGTAAAAATTACATAT
>NZ_JBGVJL010000093.1:0-2630 GCF_045129435.1 Ruminococcus sp.
TGCTAAAACTGAAATAAAAATACAGACCACATTTTCTTTTATATAGAACAGCGCAGCATTGTCAACTAAAGAACCTGTTGATCCAAACATTGTTCCTATGTATGTAAATGCTTCCTGAATAGAATCAGCTCTAAAAACAACCCAACCTAAGATCACAAACAACATTGTGTAAATATATTTAAGCGGCTTGAGTTTGTTATACTTTTGAAATCCAGATAACTTTTCAAAAGCAAGTAAAATAAAATACAGAAGCCCCCAAACAATAAATGTCCAATTTGCGCCGTGCCATATGCCGGTTAACAGCCAAACAATAAAAAGATTAAAAATCAGTCTGGATTTACTTTTTACTCTGCTTCCACCTAATGGGAAATACAAATAGTCTCGAAACCAAGTGCCAAGAGAGATGTGCCATCTTCTCCAAAATTCAGTAATTGAAGTTGAAATATATGGATAATTAAAGTTTTCAAGAAAATGGAAGCCAAACATTCTACCCAATCCGATAGCCATATCGCTATATCCACTGAAATCAAAGAAAATTTGGAAAGTGTAAGCAATTGCTCCTACCCAAGCAGATAATACAGATTGGTTACTTACTTCACCGTTAAAGAATGTATCTGCAACAACCGCCATAGTATTAGCAAGTAGCACCTTCTTACCCAATCCAATAATAAAGCGATAGACTCCGCTTGCAAAATCATCTAATGTTTCTTTACGATAATTAATTTGATGTGCAACTGTCTCATAACGAACAATAGGACCGGCAATTAATTGCGGAAAAAATGAAATATAAAGCCCAACATTAAGGATATTCTTCTGATATTCTTCACCACGGTAAACATCGATTACATATGACATTGCTTGAAAAGTGAAAAAGCTTGAATGAAAAAGAGAAAGTAGGGTAAATACACTTAAGAACGGAAAAATAACGTCAGAAATGAAAATAGGGGTAGAAACCAGTAGCAAAGTATGGTAAAATACACCTAAATTCAGCAAAAGCAAGCGAAACAAGGCATAGCAAAGCAGACGTATCACGAACGCTTATGCAAAAGTAAACGCAACACGTCGAAATCGTGAGTATATGGAAATACACGAGCAGTTATCCGCCTTGAATTCGCTTAGTGTTAGTGTTTTAAGAGAGCTGAATTAAGGTGGACGTCATCGGCTGGGATGGCGTCCATTCCTGTTAATTGCATTAACCATTCCCAATCCTCATCACCTTTGGGGATCATTTCATATGGGGATTTATTGCCGAGACTTGGACGTTTAATACTGTTAATATGATTCATCAGCATAGTGACATCATCGTGAGTCAGCGCATCAAAGGACATTCCTTTTGGGATAACATAGCGGATAAATTCGTGATTCTTTTCAATCTCCGCTTTTTGCCAAGAAGCCATTGGATCGCAGTAAAACAGTTTGCAGCGAGGTTCGCCGTTAATAGCATTTTCAATGCGGTCGGCGTTTTTGAATTCGGAACCGTTGTCGGTAAGAATAACAGGAAACAAAGCTTGGAATTCATCCATACCGAGAATATCCAATAAATAGTCAAAAACGTCAACAACGGTTTGCGCCTTACCGTCGGGGATAAGAAACATTAGCATAACTGAAGTTTTGAGGAACAACATTGTCAAAATACGCTGACCTTTTTTCCTTGAACCCACAACCGTATCCATCTGAACGACAGGCATATTAGGGTGGGATTCCATATATTTCTTAAAATCCTCATAGGATCGACCAAGCCTGTAATTAGGGATTGGAGCCGATTTCTTTTTCCGTTTGCGCGGCTTGTAGCCGGTCTTTCTGCGCAGATCAATGTTGCGTACAGAGAGTTGACCGGAGTCGATGTAATTGTAAAGGCTGCGTAAGGATACCGGTAATTCCTTTTCGTGCTCAGCGTAAATATGCGTCAAAGGCTGTCCTTTTTTTATCTGAGCAGAAAGAAGACCGTCAAGATACCGGATTTGCTCAGGCGACAGACGTATTCCTGTTCTGGTATCAGAGCGCCGACGGCTGGACAGGGCATCGGCAAGTTTAGCGGAATACATATAACGGCGTTTGTCACAATCGTTACGGTAGTAACATCTGTTGCAGACATAAGGCGGCTTTTCGATACGGCTGCAGTGCTTTGGTTTGTAGATTGGGCAGAATTCGGTGCATTTGACGATTCGGCATTTAATACAAGGAATGTTGCACTTCTTATCCGTACAAATGTTGTGCTTATGACAAGAGCGTGCATATCGGCAATCGCAGCCAAGGTAGAAAGTTGCGGGTATGACGGTTCTGTTTGCTTTGATTTCTCTGGAAACGGTGGTAGGATTTCTGTTGATTTTCAAGGCAATCTCTTTGAAGGTTTTACCTGCGGTGATTCCGGCTTCAATGGCAATTCTGTCTGATAAAGTCATTTGGTTGCTCATACGGTACCTCTTTCCGCGGACAACTGCACAACTCTAATTTAACCGATTGCAAGAGTAAACGCAACCAAAACAACGATTTTCAGCATCGAAATTCGACATTTACTTTTTCATTTTTCTTTTTATTTTTTACGCCGTAAGGTGGTCGGCAAGAATGATTTTGTCCGGCACAAGGCGCAAAAGGCAGGTATCTCACGCCGCCGGCAGAGCGCACAGCCG
>NZ_JBGVJL010000094.1:0-6929 GCF_045129435.1 Ruminococcus sp.
TATTTGTAGAGCATATTTGTTCCTCCGTTTCTGGTTTCTAAGCAATTCTATTTTAACGGATTTTAGACAAATATGCTCTACTTTTTTTAAAATTATTTTTGTAGGCTCTATTTGTTACCCCAACATTTATTATAGAGCCTGCAAAAATACGGTTGACATTTATTCACGTTTCTTCTATACTGACCTTAGATATACTACATTAATGCAGAGGTGAATAAAATTTGAAAATTAAGGAATATAAGAATCAAAAGAATTTGACAGTTCAACAGCTTGCAGATAAAGCAGGTATATCAAAACGCACTCTTGAAGATATTATGAGGCGTGATGACGGTTTGATGTCAAACATAATAAAAATAGCAAATGCCCTTGATGTTACACTTGATGAGCTTTGCAAATAAGTTAAAAATAACCCGACCGCCAAAAGTTAGATCAAAAAATCGGCTAATGGTGGTCGGGCTATTTTATTATTTTCTTTTTGTTTATGGTTATAGCATATACATAATATACCTTTGTTATAGTTAAAATATATAATAGCTAAAATTTAGAAATGTATTGCAATTATTTTAATTATATTGTATAATGCAAGTGGAAGAAAAGCAATACTTTAAAATTAATAAGCAATATTAAACAACAGGAGGTATATTTATGAAAAAGAACAAACCAAAAATTTGTACAAGAAAAATCATAAGTTTTGCACTTGTGTTCTGTATGCTTACGGCCGCTTTTTCTGTAACTGCATTGGCAGAGGTGCAAAATGAAGACGGTTATGCAGGTTTGTATAACAAAGTTCCGTCAAGCTCCGGAACAGGATATGTTTACCGCTTCCTTTCCGAAAATACCATTGCAATCACCGATTACAATGGTTATGCTACCGAGGTAACAATTCCGTCAAAAATTGACGGCTATACCGTTACAGGTATCGAAAATATGGACACTTCAAATATCAAAAAAATTGTAATGCCGGATACAGTTACATATATCGGAGAATATGCGTTTGGTGATTATGATGATAGCGTTCCTCTTGAAGAAATTGTTCTTTCAAAAAATCTTAAAATAATCGGACAGTTTGCATTCAGTAGATGTTTTGAGTTGAAATCAATTGATATTCCCGAAAGTGTGACCGAAATTGAAAATGGGGCTTTTTCAGGTTGCTATTCTCTAAAAAATTTCAATGTAAGTCAAAAAGTAAATTTTGGTGACCGTGTTTTCGGTGATTACCCGTGGAGTTCAATTCCTGCGTTGAGTGAAGATTATAATGCGTGGTTATACGATGATAATGCGTCTGATTTCTTCGTATGGAATGGTTGTCTGTTTGCTTACAGAGGTAGCAGTAAAACTCCTGTTATTCCATCAGGCGTTAGCGGAATCGGTAATGGGGTGTTTAAGGATTCTGATATAACATCGGTTACAATCCCTGACGGAGTAAGATATATAGGCAACGGTGCTTTTCAAAACTGTAATTATTTAACAAATATTAAAATTCCGAAAAGCGTTCAAAAAATCAGCGGGTACGCATTTTATGAATGTTCTTCACTCTCATCTGTTACATTTAGCGTTGGTTTGAAGAGTATTGAAGATAATGCCTTTGGCTACTGTGAATCTCTGAAAAAATTAGTTCTTCCCGAAGGTCTTGAAAAACTTGACGGTTCATTCTGCGGCTGCTATAACCTTGAAGATATAACATTCCCAAGCACACTTACTGAAATTGATACCTATTACAGTGCGATTTATGACACAAAATGGTATGACAATATTCCTGATGGTTCACCTATTTATTGTGGAGGAATATTCTTAGGTTTTAAACATGACTATTCCATACCGTATGAAAATGTAAAAGTAAATTCAACATACACTGTAAGAGCAGGAACAAAGACTGTTTATATGAACGAATGTTATGTTGACAAACTGACAACTCTTAATCTGCCTGACGGTTTGAAATCATTGACAATAAAATCACCGACCAATGTAAACAGCAATTATAAGATTACATCACTTACTGTTCCGGAAAGCGTTGACTACATTGACCTTGAAGGTATGTACGATTTAAAAACAGTAAAACTTCCAACAACGGCTAAGCTTGCTATTAGTTGCTTTATGAATTGCCCTGAAATTGAAAGCCTTACTATCCCAAAAGGAAATGTCCGACTTGATGCTTCATTGATTGATTGTGTAAAGTTAAAGTCAATAACGCTTCCAAGCGATACATTGGAAGTTGTTGGAACAATCGGCAGCGAAAATCTTACAAGTGTAAATCTTTCAAATGTTCGCATTTTGAAGGACAGTTTTAAATCGTGCACAGGACTTACAAAGGTTAATCTGCCGGATTCTCTTGTAAGTATAGACGGTGCATTCAGTGATTGTACCAACCTGACAACAATAACAGGTGGTACAAATGTGCGTTATATCGGCGACTGTTCATTTGCAAACTGCTCCAAACTTAACAGCTTTGGCAGTATCGGTAAAAATTTAAGTGTTCTTGACCACCGTGCATTTACGGGAACAGGTTGGTATAACAATCAAAAAGACGGCATTGTATATTTTCAAGACTTTGCTTATTGCTACAAAGGCACTATGCCAAAAAATACAGAACTGACATTTAAAGAGGGAACAAAGGCTATTGTAGGCGGATTTATTTTCGGTGACCTCGAATTAACTCCTCGTAATGTTGCATATTTTGAACCGCCTATACTTACAAAGGTGGTAATCCCCAAAAGCTGTCAGTACATAGGTTACTACTCATTTTTTGGCTGTGAAAGCCTGAAAAATATTACGCTCAATGGTGGTGAACTTGTCGAAACTAAAGCGTTTGAAAATAATGGGTGCGAAACAATTACGCTTCCGCAGACAATGCGTGTTGTCGATGACGATTCATTCACGGGTAAAAATTTGAAAAATGTAAATCTAAATGACGGGTTGCAGTATATAGGTGACGGAGTGTTTTTCTCTCTCGGAAATATTAATAGTATGGAAGTTCCTGCAAGTGTAACTCATATAGGTGAACACGCTATAGGTTACTATCCTACCGATATTGATGATCCATTCTCGTTCCCGGAGGTTATTCCAAGTTTTGTAATCTACGGAACAAGTGGCACTGAGGCTCAGACTTATGCTGAGAAAAACGGTATAGCCTTTAATAGCGTTGCCTCAGGCACAACTGTTAAAGGAACGGTTAAGAGTTATCTTTCTGAAACCGATACGGTTAAAATTCAACTCCTAAAATCTGATACGGTGCAGTACGAAACTACCGTAAATGGCAATACTGCGGAGTATTCAATTATTGGTGTAGCAAACGGAACATACACAATGTTGGTTTCTAAAAACGCTCATGCCGAGAGAAAATATACGGTTACGATTACAAATTCAAATGTCATGCTAAATGTTGAGATTTTCCCAATCGGTGATGTTAATATGGATGGAAAAATTACTGTAAATGATGTTACCACAACTCAGCAAGGTATTGCAGGTATGTTTGAATTTACCGAATATCAGAGCAAGCTTGCAGATATGAATAAGGACGGAAGTGTAAGTGTAATTGATGTTACTGCTCTTCAAAAATATATTGCAGGTGATACTGACTGATTTTCGTTTTAACATTAATTGAATAAGTTTATAAAAATGAATAGATAAAAGAAAACCTCCTATAGCATTCAATTTGCTATAGGAGGTTTTTATGCCCGTAAGTCAGTTTTATTGTTTTAATTAAAGATAAAATATGTAGGGATAAATAATGAAAAGCTTACAAGTTGTTTAAATTATTCCCCTTTTAAAAATGAAACAATTCTTTCAAACTGCATTGAGTGGGATGCCTTTACTAAGACTGTATCGCCATTTTTAAGCAAAATTTTGAGGTCAGGGAGGAGGGAGTCAATGTCTGAGTACCATTTTCCTTTACTGCCCTCGGCAAGTGATTTTGCAAGCGGGCCAACTGCTATTACAAGGTCAACGCCTTTTTCCTTTGCGTATTCACCTGTGGTGCGGTGCATTTCAAGTTCATTTTTGCCGAGTTCTTTCATATCACCAAGAATTGCAACTGTTCTGCCCTTGAAGTTTACAAGTGTGTCAATGCTTGCCATAACTGAGGTTGGATTTGCGTTGTAGCAATCGTCAATAATTTTGTAGTCGGCTGTATTGATAACATTTGCACGACTGCCTACAGTTTTGTATGACTCCACACCCTTTATAAGCTCGTTGTCGCTAAGTCCGCAGAGCTTACCGACGGCAACCGCCGCAAGTGCATTTGAAACCATATAACTGCCGATTGCCGGAATTTTGACCGAAAGCCTTGTATTGCCAAAGCATAGGTCGGCAAGCACACCGCCGTCAGCGTTGTTCTGAATATTTTCGGCATAGTATTCATTTTTGCTGTCAAGACCAAAGAAAATAGGTTTTTTGCCGTTTACATCGGTTACGGTTGCAAGCTTGTCGTCATCTCCGTTGAGTACAAACTCAGCACCCTCGCTTGCAAACTTGAACATCTCTGTTTTTGCTTTTAAAACGCCGTTGCGGTCGCCAAGATTTTCAAGGTGGCAACAGCCGATAATTGTAAGCACGCAGATAGTCGGCTGAACCATCTGAGCAAGTCGGCTCATTTCGCCAAAGTCGGAGATACCCATTTCAATTACTGCCGCCTCGGTATCCTCAGGCATAGCAAGGAGTGTAAGCGGTACGCCAAGCTCGTTGTTGAGGTTGCCCTGTGTTTTGTGGGTTTTGTATTTCTGAGAAAGCACAGCATAAAGCATTTCTTTTGTGGAGGTTTTGCCAACACTGCCTGACACACCAACTACAGGAATGTCAAATTTTTTGCGGTAAGCCATACCGATTTTCTTAACCGCCTCAAGAGTTGAATCAACGAGAATATATGGCTTTGCCGCATTTTTTGGAGCATTTTCGCAAATGGCACAAATCGCACCGTCAGCGTAGCATTTTTCAATAAAGTCGTGACCGTCAACTCTCTCGCCTTTGATTGCAAGGAAAAGAGAATTTTCTTTAATACATCTGCTGTCACGCTCTACCGATGAAATGGCAACATTTTTTAAATTTTCGTCGCCAACATATTTACCGCCACAGGCTGTGGCTATTTCTTCAAGAGTAAATTTCTTCATAAAATCACGCCCTGTAAAATTTTAGTTTTCTATACTTTATATACTCTAAATATACCAAAAATGAGTGGCTTTTGCAAGTGGACATAAATTTACTAAATGCCAATAATTATAATTATTATGCAGTATTTGCATAACTGATTGATTTATTAATAAAATCAGAATAACGCTATTTATTGACTAATCAGTCTATTTTTGATATTATTTTATCTGTAATAATTTTAGTTTATATTCTGAAAGGCGAGATAATATGCAGTTGTACAAGCAGTTTTGCAATGAAGAATTTAATAGTGACAATACATTGAAAAGCTTTAGATTAAAATTTGAAGATAACTATAATTTCGGCTATGATGTGCTTGATCAAATGGCAGAAAAAGCACCTAATGACATTGCTCTTGTGTGGACTAATCCGGAGGGTGACGAGCGAATTTTTACTTTTGAAGATTTAAGCAGGCTTAGCAACAAGGCGGCTAATGTATTAAAAAAATACGATGTGAAAAAGGGCGACAAAGTTTTGCTTATGCTCAAGCGTAATTATGAATATTGGTACATAGTTACTGCCTTGCATAAACTTGGAGTGGTTGCAATTCCTGCTACAAATATGCTTACCGCTGAGGACATCAGCTACAGAGTGAATGTGGCAAATATCAAAATGGCGGTTTGCACACCTGACAGCGAAACTGTTGAAAATCTAATGCAAGCGAAAAATCAGGAAAACTCCTTAGAAACTGTTTTTGTTTGCAGAGAAAATTTTGACGGTACAGTTAATATTACTGATGAAATAGAAAACGCAAGTGATAGGCTTGAAAGGGTGCAGACAAAGGCAACTGAGCCGATGCTCATTTACTTTACCTCCGGCACAACAGGCTATCCAAAGGCGGTTGTGCATAATCATATTTATTCCTTGTGTCATATTATTTCTGCAAAATACTGGCAGAATGTAAAAGAGGGCGGACTGCATTTTTCTATTGCAGAAACAGGCTGGGCAAAGGCGTCTTACGGCAAAATTTACGGTCAGTGGCTTTGTGGCTGTGCTGTTATGGCTTTTGATTTTGATAAGTTTTCACCGTCAAAAATCTTAAAGGTAATTGAAAAGTTTAAGGTTACTTCATTCTGTGCACCGCCAACTGCCTACAGATACTTTGTTAAAAAGGGTATGAGAAAATACGATTTAAGTTCGCTTGAGTACCTTACAACCGCAGGAGAAGCACTCAATCCGAACATTGCGGACGCTGTGTTTGAGCAGACAGGACTTCACCCAATGGAGGGATACGGTCAGAGCGAAACCACACTTCTGATTGCTAACCTTAATGGTACAAACGGAAAAACAGGCTCAATCGGCAAGCCGAGTCCGATGTATGATATAAGACTTGTTGATTCTGACGGCAATGAGGTTAAACAGGGAGAAACCGGCGAAATTGTTGTTGTTCCGCCAAAGGACAGAAAGCAGTACGGCATTTTTACAAATTATATCGGCGATGAGCAGATGTACCAATATGCGTGGAGAAACGGAATGTATCACACAAACGATACCGCCTATATGGATGAGGACGGATACTATTGGTATGTGGGCAGAGCAGATGATTTGATTAAGACAAGAGGCTACAGAGTTGGTCCTTTTGAAATTGAAAATGTACTTATGAAGCACCCTGCTGTACTTGAATGTGCGGTAATTGGCGTTCCTGACGAAAGCCGAGGTCAGGCAATTAAGGCAATTATTAAAACTGTTGACGGTTGTGATGCTGACAAAAGCCTTGTAAATGATATCAAAGGCTTTTCAAACAAACGACTTGCATCATACAAATGGATTCAGTATATAGAGTTTACTGA
>NZ_JBGVJL010000095.1:0-4045 GCF_045129435.1 Ruminococcus sp.
ACTATTTATATTGTACTTATCTCGCTCTGCTATTAAATCATCTTGATTCCAAAGAGCCGGGCGAGGACCTATAACTGTCATATCACCTTTAAATATATTAAAAATTTGAGGTAATTCATCTAAGCTTGTTTTTCTTAAAAATTTTCCCACTTTAGTTATGTACTGATCGGGATTTTTCAATAAATGCGTAGGACAATCTTTGGGCGTATCTATTCGCATTGTTCTAAATTTTAGGATATTAAAATAAGTTTTATCCTTGCCCACTCTTTTTTGTTTAAAGAAAATCGGACCTTTGCTTGTGCATTTTATAACTACACAAATTGGTAAATAAACTATTGAGAGAAATACAATTGCCATAAAAGAACAAATGATATCCAGAATACGCTTAATTATTCTATTGTAAATTGTTTTTTCTCTGTTCATATTATCAACCTCTGATTTGCACACACTTACACACTATATTTATTCATAATTATATCACACAAAATTCAATATATCAACATAAAAGTATATTTAAGATTAATATATCTAATAATTCAGCATTTTTTTGCAATATATGCACATTATACAAAGCAAATTTGATAATTTTGCAATTTTTGAAAAACATATTGTGATATTAGCAATAATATTAGTTGTAAAATTTGGTTATTTGGTTATTATTTTTATAAAAAACTTTATAAAAACGCTTGACTTAAAGTTAGCTTTAAGTTATATAATGAACTCAAACCAATAAAATTTTTAGGAGGCTATTTTAAATGTACACAAATACTTTAACTTTATAAAATGGAATTAAAGTTCCTCAGTTAGGACTTGGCACATGGTTTATTGATGATAATAAAGTGGCAGATGCAGTAAAAGCCGCAGTAAAACTTGGTTATCGTCATTTTGATACTGCTCAGGCATACGGAAATGAGCGTGGTGTCGGCAAAGGAATCAGAAATTGTGGTGTCCCACGAGATGAGCTTTTTGTTGTTTCAAAAGTTTCAGCAGAACACAAAACCTATAAGGAAGCTAAAAAAGGCATTGATGAAACTTTAGAAAAAATGGGTCTTGATTACCTTGACATGATGATTATTCATAGTCCACAGCCATGGGCAAAAGTTAATCAGAGCGCTGACCGTTATATTGAAGGCAATCGTGCCGCATGGCGAGCATTAGAGGACGCTTACAAAGAGGGCAAACTTCGTGCAATCGGTGTTTCTAATTTTCAGATTGATGATTTAAAAAATCTTATGGAAACTTGCGAAATCAAGCCAATGGTAAATCAGATCCTACTCCACATCAGCAATACTCCGCTTGAATTAATTGAGTTTTGCGAGAAAAACAACATTATTGTGGAAGCTTACTCACCAATAGCACACGGCGAAATTTTGCATCAGCCTGAAATTGAGTCAATTGCAAAACGCTACAATGTGACAGTGCCACAGCTTTGTATTCGTTACACACTCCAGCTTGGTACAATTTCTCTTCCAAAAGCTGCTAATCCTGCACATATGGAAAGCAACGCACAGGTTAATTTTGAAATTTCCGCAGACGATATGGAAACTCTCAAGCATTTCAAGCACATTGAAAGCTATGGCGAAAGCGGCGTATTCCCTGTATATGGAGGTAAGATGTAATTATGAAAAAGCCTTACATTATCTGTCATATGATGACATCAGTAGATGGTCGCATAGACTGTGCTATGACATCTCAACTTCCGGGAGTAAGTGACTACTATTCTACTCTTAATGCCTTAAATACTCCTACAACTGTGAGCGGCAGAGTTACCGCTGAATTAGAAATGGCTGAACCGGGTGTTTTTATTGCAAAAGACAATACTCCTTTAAACAAAGAAAGCTACTCTAAAAAAGCAAATGCTAAAGGTTATGAAATTATTGTAGATACACATGGTAAATTGCTTTGGAATAATGCTTCCGGTATGGAAAAGCCTTATCTCATTATTACAAGTGAACAGGTTTCAAAAGAATATCTCAATTATCTTGACGAGCAAAATATTTCATGGATTGCCTGTGGTAAAGAAAAAATTGACCTTGCTCGTGCATGTAAAATTCTTGCCGATAACTTTGGTGTTAAGCGTATGAGTATAGTTGGCGGCCCTGCTATCAATACAGCCTTTCTTAATGCCGGTCTGCTTGATGAAATCAGTATTCTGATTGGTGCCGGAATTGACGGCAGAATGGAAATGCCATCTGTTTTTGACGGACGAGATATGAACTATCCTCTCACCCACCTTACCTTGTCAGATGTAGAAAAATTTGACAGCGGTGCAGTCTGGTTAAGATACAAAACAAAAGGATTAGCATAATCATTTAATGTAGCAACAAAATTTTCTGTTGACTTATAAAAGCCTTGAATTCAAAGAACGAATTCAAGGCTTTTCTTAATTTCCACTGATTAATTTAAATCCCATTATTACAATTCCAAGTACCACAAGCACTATACCTGTAGCTCTGTTAAGAGTTTTTGGCTCAGCTTTATTTGCAAATACGGCGGCAATTCTTGCCCATATCAAAGTAAAAACTACACATAAAATAAACACAATCCAATCCGGAGTTCCGCCTATCATAAAGTGAGAAACTGCACCCGTCAAAGCAGTAAATGTCATTATAAAAACACTTGTACCGACCGCTGTTTTTAATTCATAATTAAGTACACTTGTCAAGATGAGCAACATCATCATTCCGCCACCTGCACCGATAAAGCCACAGATAAATCCGATTATCATCCCACAGATTACAGACTGGATTGCTCGCTTTTTCGCAGATACTCCGAGCATAGCCTCTTTTGTGGTCATAACAGGACGAGCAATGAACTTAATACCAAGTATAAAAGTCATAAATACAGAGAAGCCGCCCATTGTTGCCGATGGCACAATACTTGCGATATAACTGCCCACTACAGTAAAAGCAAGCACACTTACCATCATAATCAAGCCATTTTTGACATCAAGATTTTTATTTTTATGATATGTATAAGCTGACACCGCACTTGCCAGTACATCTGAAGAAAGAGCAATGCCGACTGCCATATATGGGTCCATATCAAGAAATGTAATCAGCATCGGACTGATTACAGCAGCGGCACTCATACCTGCAAAGCCTGTGCCAAGTCCTGCACCCATTCCGGCAAAAAATGTAACTAAAATTGTTACCAGAATATCCATTTTATTTTTCCTCCGCAAGCAATAAATCTATTTAGTATAATTCGTTGAAGTAAATGCTTTTTCTGCTATGTTGCTAAATAACCTTTGCTTTATTAATTATTATCATCAATAAATTTCTGCATAGCTTCTTTAAAAATCTGAGCTTGCGACACACCAATATCCGCACACTTTTGCTTAAAATCAGCTACTAAATCTTTTGGTGCAGAAAAAGTTATTCTTGAATAAACCTTATCATTATATCTGCGTTTGACATCTGTTGATGTATAAGTTTTTCTTTTATTTTCCATTTTTTTCGACTCCTTTGTTACAATTAATTATATGATACTACCGTTAGTATATCAAGGATATTTAAAATATTTTTTTAAAAATAACACTTTTAGTGTATAAAGGTATTGCTTACATAAATGCTATACTAATATTCTATGGCTTTTATATTTAAAATCAAGAAAGCAGCAGATAAATTAAACACCTCAGTTTTTACTTAAAACAAAAGTAGCGATAGAAATGTCTACAAACAAGCACATAAACTGCTATTACACTTTTCTGCACAGATACAAAATTGAGGAAAAGAAAATGATTGAAATATTGACACCTGATGATATATTAAAAATTAAGGATTGTTACATTGCCAAATATATCAAAAATCTGTTCACAAATATTACTTCTTGCTCAGCTGACTGTTCTATAAAAGTAGTCAGAAATTTTTTATATTGAGAACAAAGATGATTTTACAAAATTTGAAAAATTTGGTTTATCATATATAATTGCTTAATAATAAAGGGGTTGCTGACTTAAAAATCAAGCAACCTCTTTCTTAAACAAATTAATATTTATTTTTTAATAAATTTAATATCTTCATCAATATTGTTTCCAAAATTG
>NZ_JBGVJL010000096.1:0-10246 GCF_045129435.1 Ruminococcus sp.
AGTATAAAGCAGAGGTCACCATACTTGTCAGCATAGTGTAAGAAAAAGAAAGCATGGCATTCACCATATCCTTTGGCGGTCTTCTGTTTCTTCCATTGAACACAAAATCATTTTTCTGTTGTAAAATAAGTTCATTAAACACTGAAAAATATCTTGTAGCCGATTCTCCCTCAACTCCTCGAATTTGCTCGGTATCTTTACATTCTGCAATACTAAGCATCGAAGCTTTTAGTTGAGCGGAAACATTCTTTAATTTTTCCACATCAACAGAATTTGGATAATCTCTTGTAGCTCGCTCTATTACCCAGCGTGAATTAAAAATTTTACCGTATATAATATTCTTTGCAATAGCAGTACATTCGTCCTCATTGTCGGAAAGTCTGTACTGTGTTTTTCTTAAAATAACATTTCCGCAATAAGGGCCTGTAATTCCGGCAATATATCTGCCACTTCTGCTCATAAAAGAAACGCTAATGCTATTTTCTGCACATTTTCCAAGCAAAGCAGGACTGATTCCGCCGTATCCAAAGGTTACAATAGCTTCAATATTATGAATTGGTACTCTTGCACATTCTTGTCTGTCTATTGATATAACAATATTTTCTCCATCAAGGGATAAATACCTGTCCGTTGAAGTAACATAGAGCGTATTAAGCAATTTTTTCATAATTATTCCTCTGACATATCTTGCATATATTTATTTACAGACTTAATCTTAGTAAGCTTTGGAATACAAAGATCTCTCAATGAACAAGCTCTGCATTTCTTTGATTGCTTTACCTTTGGAGTATATTTGCGTTTGTAAAGTGAGTGCATTTCATCAAGGATTTCATTTAATCTGTTGCGTATTTCATTGGTAAATTCTACTCTCAAGCGATGTTTTGTTTTACCATAAAAAATATCAAGCTCATTAATTCTTGTGCAAAACATATTTTCAAGACAAATTGCCTGTGCCGCTGCCTGTAAAATATCTTCATCGGTTTCTTTTGGCTCTCCATGTTTATACTCAACAGGTATTATAGAATATTTTCCTTCTTTACCATAAATTACAGCACCATCATCAGCAGGAATAAATTCTACAACATCACAAACGCCATATATACCTGCTTCATAAGATACAACCTGCATACCTCTTGAAATTACTATTCCGTTTCTTGTTTCAGAAAAAGAATTATCGTGAGCATTTTTATGCATAATTTCACCGCTGACAGTGAACATATTTTCCGCCCATAGCTGTTCAATATGAATCAATGCCCACTGTCTGCGACAAAACACAAAATGCTGTATTCCCGATATGCTCAGTATACTGTCATCATCGTACATCATTTAATAATACATTCTACCTCATCAGGAATTAACTGTGTATCAACTGAAAAATCATAGTCAGCAAATTTTCGTGCAACCAAAACATCAGGTTTCTTTTGAATATTGATTGCATCAAACAACTTATAAGATGGGCAATTTCCGAGTTCATTGCTATGCTTGAAAATAACAAGCTTACGAACTGCCATTTTACCTCTTGCAGCAGCGTGATCAAACTCAAACATATTTATAATTGCATTCCAAAGAAGTTCGAGGTCATCTTCTGAAAATCCGGTAACCTTACGGGCAAGGTTTGCAGAAATATAGCCCTCTGCAATATAAACTCCATAAGGAACGATAAACTTATTTCCCATTGTATTTACCTTATTTTCCGCATCACTCTCAGTTGTTACCGCACATCGTGTAATTGTAACTTCCTGTGGAACAACAGGATCAATAGAGCGGGCAAAGCTGAGCTGAACAGGGCCTCTCACCTGACCACAATTCATATTATTAGCTACAAATGTAGTCATTACCGCACCAAAGGTTCTTATATCAAAAAATTCCTGACACATAAAATCTCTGATTTTCAGGTCAAGATCAGGATCGGTCTTTTTAAGTCCCTTGATTTTATCCTGCATCTTCTTTTTGTCAGTTTCAACCTCAATATCAAAATTTTCAAAAGCAGATTGATCCTTTTTGTTTAAGGTTACACCGCTTTTAATATAAATTTTGTAGCCGTCCTCTCCTTCTTTTACTGTATCAACATAATCCCTGATTTTTCTTTTAAGACATACATCAGTTACGATACCGTTACCGGTTTCTGGATCGACTCTTGGCATATTGCCTGCATCAGGGTCACCATTCGGATTTCCGTTTTCTACATCAAAAATTATTGCAAAATCATATTTATTCTTAATTACATCAGCCATTATTCTTTTCCTCCTTGCTTGTAAATCTTTTCTGTGTCTGACCGTAATAACCGAGCTGGAACATTCCCTTTTCCTCAAGTGTAAGTTTTACAGGAAATTTTTGTGTAAGCTCCTCAATTTCAGACATAGTTTCTGTCAGTTGTTTTGATAGATAAATACTCTGTCCTGTAGCAAGCTTCTTTAAATGATTTTGAGCAAGTTCAATAAGCAAAGGAAAAACCAATGCAGGAGTTGAGCTTGCAGATGCAAAATATCTATCTCGAATGGTTGCCTTTATACCTGGATTTGCCGCGTTCTGAATTTCCTCAAGATTTGAAAAAAGAACTCCAAGCAAACTTGCTATCTGTTGTCTTTTGTCTGTAGATTCCAAAGTTAAGTCCTCCTTGTATTTCATATTATAATTTTTCATAAGATAGGCTTTGATTGTGGAAGCCTTTCCCCAATTAATATTATGTTCTGCTGAAATTCTGCTTTCCACACCGGTAAACAAAGTATTTGGATATGGCATTCCGTTGAGAATAGCATTAAGCACATCACCTGCAAGATGTGGCTTACAAGCCTTGTCCCTAGAATTTTTGTTGACAGTTTCATTAAGCATCTGCCACAAGGTTATATTTGAACGGGTTTCAAAGCTCGGCTTTACTACCTTCATTCTCTCCTCATGTTCTAAAACATTTTCCATAATTTTTCCAAAAGTATTTTTAATGAAAAATCTTACGGATAATCGTGCTGAGTTAGGAGAAATTCCAAGAATGTAAAAGTTGTTGTCAGGATCAAGCGGTACATCATTCCATAATACCTTTTGTCCATTTGTCACTTTTATTAGCGTGCTTATCAAAGTTTGGTCTGACATTACATTTTCATCATCAAATATTCTAAAAAACGCATCTTGATAGGCAGGCTCAGCGTCCTCTGTCCAGCACACAATAGTTGTATCGCCGACAAAAAGACGATGGTCATTGTCTGCAATCAGTTTATTCAAAGCTGAAGTATAAGCAAATGCTGCATATTCGCTGACTGGTGCATTATATCCCTGCGTTTTTCCGAACGATTCAAACGCTGCACCATTAAAAGATACAAGCGAAGCACCTGCAGATTGAGCACCTCTGACATTTTTAATCAAAGGATGAGTCCTTTCAATAGTATCATACCTGCCGGTTACAAGGCATACACCCTTTTCACTGTCTGAGCTATTTTTGTGTCTGTCCCAAGCTGAACATATTTCTTCTGATTTTATCGGACTTTTTCCGCTCGGCATAAGGAGAAGATTTACACCTTTTTTTAAAATTTCATCAATAACAGCATCACTGCAGTTAAGTTTCTTGAGCAAAGTCTGAACATCATCAGGCTTATTGTCAAAGAATTTTTTAATAATCTGTGAATATTCGTCGCTACAATCATTAAGAATACTTAAATGCTTGTTCTTACAGTTTTCATAAGAATTTAATGCTCTGTCCGGCTTTCCGGAAGAATCATAGCCAAACAAATAGGTAGCGTTATCATACAAAAAATTTGAATCTACTCCTGATGAACGCTTTACCGGCATAGGTAAACTTACAAGTCTTGGAACTTCTTTTTTGCCATCAGCTGTTTTTTGCTTTAAATTTACAATATCATAGACTATGCCGTTTTCGTCAATACATAGTCCATATGAAATTTTCACAGGACTCCAGCCTGATTTCTCAATCAGTCCTTTTTCTGCAAGACTTTCATAAAGCTTAACTAAAGATTGCAAAAGCATTATTTGTACACCTCACAATCATTCAAATCGAGCACACCGTTTTTAAGTACAGCGTTAAAAAACATTGGTGTAATTTCGTCTTTACTATATTCCATATCATAAAGCATAAGTCCTAACTCTTTTATAGTATTCGGATATGCTGTAGGAACATAAGAGGACTCCCATCTTCTGAATTTCACTGGAAATTCTCTGCAACCAAAATACGGCTGATGATAGCATTGACCTTTCTCAAGTCTGCGTTTCATCATTTCCTGAAATTTAGCAGGATTGTCTGTAGGGCTTGCATTCTCGGTCATTTCAAAATGTGCCTCAATTACATAGTGAACATCTTTTAGCACCAGTGCTGCACGCTGCTGAATATCAGACTTTGTATCAATATATAAATCTGATTTTTTTCCGTTCACTGCCGCTCTCACATTATTTGCGGATATTTTAGATTTCACTTCGTTTCTGCGAATGTTTGAATATTTAATCGGATTCAGAACATAAATCTTATCAATATGCCACCTCATACCCGGATGCCATAATATAGCATCAAGTATTCCCCTTGCGGCAGATGGCGTCATAACATCATATGTCATTCGTTCTATTTTCAGTTCTGGTCGATTAAATGCTGCATATGGTCCAAACACTTCAACCATAATTGACAAGTTTATCACTCCTTTCGGTTTTGTCTGTAGTTATAATATATCACAACATTATTATACTGTCAATAACTTTTTTCATTTTTATTATATTTAATGAATTTGACTTGTAATACTTTATATGCTATGATTTACTTGTCTGCGTTAGCAGTGGATTGAAATATTTTAATTATTTTTTTCACAAAACGGGAGTAAGAGCGATCTTGCTCCCTTTTTGTTTAACAATTAATAAAATATTCCTGTTCCTAACTGTGCATCAGGGAATTCTATTCCTTTTTCCTGAGAATAATATTTATTATCCGCAAGTATAAAAAAGCTTCCGTCAATAATTTCAATAGCAGACGCATCATCAAGCTTTTTAAATTCATATTCATACAGATTTACACCATACTGTTCAAGTTGTCTGAATAAATCCTTACAATACTCTCCGTTTCTCAATGAGGCAATAAGGTTTTTATTTTCTTCAGTTACGATATATACCGTTCTTGTGTTGTTATCAATAAGTTTAAATTCTTTGGCAATTTTATTAAATTCAAATTTTTCATAACCTTCAACAATACTCTTATTATCAAACGGAATCTGTTTATCTGATGTACTTGAAATATCATATATTTCATATAGATTTTCAAAATACATTTTAATTGCATCAGATTTATATATTTCATTTCCGTATTTTCGGATAACATCTCTGGCGGCAACTGCATTTTTCTGCTGAAAATCTATAACTTCTGTGGTATCAAATATATGAACGATACTCTCATTTCTTGGATTTTTATTTTCTCGGTTACATCTTCCGCCTGCCTGCAAAACAGAATCTATACCCGAAATTGCTCGGTAAACAGTTTTAAAATCAATATCCACACCTGCTTCAATAAGAGTTGTAGAAATCACTCTGCAAGGTAAGCCTTTTTTTAGTCTGTCTTTTATGTACGCAATTTCTCTTTTTCTGTGTTTTGGATACTTATGCGTTGAAAGGCAAATATTTCCTTGATCATCACCAATCATATCAAAAAGCACTTTGGCATGCTTTTTGGTATTTACAATACACAATACCTGATTTTCCTCTCTGAGTCTTGCAGCAAGTTCGTCATTTTCAAGTTTACCTTCATAAACAAACTCTGCTCTTCTGAATTCTTCAATATACTTTTCTTTGTCTATGCTGCATATTTCAGGTATTTGATAATTAGGCACATTTTTATTATACAGTCCAAAAAAGCCGTCAAGATTTGGCTGTGTGGCTGTGCATAGTACAGCGGTAGCATTGTACTTTGAGGTAAGCTCATTAATTGCTCTTACACATGGTTTTAGATAATCTACAGGCAACATCTGTGCTTCGTCAAAAATAATTACACTTTCTGCAAGATTATGCAGTTTTCTGCTTTTAGCCGGTTTATTGCTATATAACGATTCAAAAAACTGAACCGCCGTTGTTACTATAATCGGTGCGTCCCAGTTTTCGCAGGCAAGCTGCTTTTTATTAACAGTTTCACTATTCTCCGAGCTGTCATACACAACATTGGAATGATGTTGAATAACATTCTTACTTCCAAGTATTTTCTCAAAAACCTCGGCATTCTGCTCAATAATGCTTGTGTAAGGGATAACATAAATAACACGCTTTCTTTCGTGAGTATTCTGCACAGCATAATTTAAAGCAAAAGCGAGTGAAGAAATAGTTTTTCCACCGCCTGTGGGTACAGTTAAGGAAAATAAATTCTCAGCACGCTTAGCGGCGTTTATACATTGTTTTTGAATATCTGTTCTTAAAATGTTAAGTTTAGTAGTCGGTGTACCGAATTTTTCTATGTATTTATTCAGCCTGTCAAGCAAAACAGGTATTTCATCATAACCATCTCTGACTACTGAATTATCAGACATAAATTTTTCTGTGCATAAAAAGTCCGAATCTACAAGGCACGAAAACATCATATGAGTTAAAAAAGCAAGACCATAATTCCCATATTGAGCAATTTTCTGAGCAAAGTGTTTATTTTCATTGACAGAATATTCATTAAAATTCGGCTGTTCATTTATCCAGTATGAATAATCTTCAATACTATTATCTTTCAACTTACCAAGCAAAGTACCCGTTTCGGCACTGTCACCGGGTGTTCCTCTGTCAGGCAAACCGCCATGATGTCCTGAAATGCAAAAAGCTGAAATAACATTTCTTGATTTACCGGCAGTAATAGCCCCTGCTGTTGAGTGATTAACTTTTATATTTTCATTTCTGATTCTTCTCTGAAACTTGTCGCTGTATTTGCCAATATCGTGTAGTTTACCGATATAATAAGCCAAATCACCAAAGCCAAATGTCTCAGCAAATTTCTTTGACATTTCAGCCGTTTGAGTAAGATGATCAATCAACAATTCTTCTTTACCGTCAGTTTCATTTCTTTTATGAGCAATGTAATCCAAAGTCGCACCTTCATTTCACGATTTATACAAATTTTATATTTAATATTTCATTTTTTGAGTACTATTGATATTATATCACAAAATATAAGAAAATAAGATAAATTTATGCAAATTAGCTATAAAACTTTTGCTTGCTGTTTTGTGCATTGTGTATAATACAATTTTGTTTAGTGTTTACATACAAAAACAGCCGACAAAAATTAATGTATCGGCTGTTGGTTTATATAAGTTATGCTGTTTTACCTGTGTAGAGCTGGTAATATTTACCCTTTTGCTCAATAAGCTGTTCGTGTGTACCCTTTTCAATGATTCTGCCATGCTCAAGTACGATAATACAATCTGAATTTCTGACAGTTGAAAGCCTGTGGGCGATTACAAATGTTGTTCTGCCCTTCATCAGCTTATCCATACCGTCCTGTACAATTTTTTCTGTACGGGTATCAATAGAGCTTGTTGCCTCGTCAAGAATAAGTGCCGGTGGATTTGCAACGGCCGCTCTGGCGATTGCAAGCATCTGTCGCTGTCCCTGACTGAGGTTTCCGCCGTCACCTGTAAGAACTGTATCATAACCATGTGGCAGTTTACGGATAAAGCTGTCTGCATTTGCAAGCTTAGCCGCTGCAATAACCTCTTCATCGGTAGCGTCAAGTCTGCCGTAACGGATATTCTCCATTACTGTGTCGGTAAACAAGTGGGTTTCCTGCAATACAATACCAAGTGAGCGTCTTAAATCAGCTTTCTTGATTTTGTTAATATTTATGCCGTCATAACGGATTTTACCGTCCTGAATGTCATAAAATCTGTTAATAAGGTTGGTTATTGTGGTTTTACCTGCACCGGTTGAACCAACAAAAGCAATCTTCTGACCCGGCTTTGCGTAAAGGTCAATGTTGTGGAGTACCATTTTATCATCTGTATATCCAAAGTCAACATCATCCATTACAAGGTCGCCCTTGAGCTGACGGTAGTCTGTTGTACCGTCATCACTATGAGTGTGTTTCCACGCCCATATACCTGTTCTTTCCTCAGATGGCTCAATCTTGCCGTCAACAATTTTTGCATTTACAAGGTTTACATAGCCGTCATCTTCTTCTGGTTCTTCATCAAGGAGTTTAAAGATTCTGTCTGCACCTGCAAGAGCCATAATAATACTGTTAAGCTGCATACTAATCTGGTTGATTGGCTGGCTGAAGTTCTTGTTGAATGTCATAAATGCAACAAGACCGCCGAGTGTGAGTCCTGCAAAATGATTAAACGCAAGCACACCGCCAACTATAGCACAAAGCACATAGCTGATGTTACCAAGCTGAGCATTGATTGGCATAAGAATATTCGCAAATTTGTTTGCATTATATGCACTGTCAAAAAGTTTGTCGTTAAGCTCGTTAAATTCTTCAACTGCTTTATTCTCGTGATTAAATACCTTTACAACCTTCTGACCGTTCATCATTTCCTCAATGTATCCGTTTACCTTACCAAGGTCATCCTGCTGAGCAGTAAAGTATTTGCTGCTCTTGCCACCGATTTTACCTGAAACAATAAACATTACGGCAACCATAACAAGAGTTAAAAGTGTAAGAGGGATACTGATTGAAATCATACTTACAAGTACAGATATAATTGTAATAGCACTTGAAAAAAGCTGTACCATACTCTGGCTTATCATCTGGCGAAGAGTATCAATATCGTTTGTATATACCGACATAATGTCGCCGTGTGAATGAGTATCAAAGAATTTGATTGGCAAGCTTTCCATATGTGAGAATATGTCAATTCTCAGATTACGCATAGTACCCTGAGTTACATAAACCATAAGCTTAGAATACGCAAAGGTTGAAGCTGCACCGAGCAAATAAAAGCCTGCTACTCTTGCTATTGCCATAAGCAACGGAGTAAAGTCCGGTGAGCTTGTATTCATAAGCGGAGTAATGTAATCATCAATAAGCGACTGAATAAATAATGTTCCCTGCACATTTGCAAGAACGCTGACGATAATACAGATAAATACGATTATCATATGAATTTTATAATTTTTAAAGGTGTAGCCTAAGATTCTTCCAAGAATTTTACCCGGATTTTTTACCTTTGGCTTTGCACCCATCTGGCGTCTTCTGCCACCACCCATTGGACCTGGCATTTACATCTCCCCCTTTGCATCAAAATCACCGCTGCCCTTGGTTTGAGCATCATAAATCTCGGTGTAAATATCATTATGATTGAGAAGTTCATCGTGAGAGCCCATACCGCTGATTTTACCGTTATCAAGAACAATTATCTTATCGGCATTCTGTACACTTGAAATTCTCTGAGAAATAATAAGCTTAGTTGTATTAGGAATTTCCTCTGCAAAAGCCTTTCTGATTTTAGCATCTGTAGCGGTATCTACAGCACTTGTTGAGTCGTCAAGAATAAGAATTTTAGGCTTTTTAAGCAACGCTCTTGCAATACAAATACGCTGTTTCTGACCACCCGATACATTAGTACCGCCACGCTCAATGTGGGTATTGTATTTGTCAGGGAAGGTCTGAATAAAATCATCTGCACAAGCAAGCTTGCAGGCATTGATACATTCCTCTTCTGTTGCGTTTTCATTACCCCAACGCAGGTTATCTAATATTGTACCGCTGAAAAGTACATTTGACTGAAGCACTACCGATACCTCGTCACGAAGCTTTTCAAGGTCATATTCCTTTACATTTCTGCCGCCAACAAAAACTTCACCGCTTGTTACATCGTAAAGTCTGCCTATGAGGTTTACAAGGCTTGTTTTTGAACTGCCCGTACCACCTATAATTCCGACAGTTTCACCCGACTTAATTTTCAAGTTGATATTATCAAGCACAGGCTCTTCGCCGGTTTCGTTGTAGCTGAAATATACATTCTTAAATTCAATGCTGCCGTCAGAAATATTTTCTATAGGATTTTCGCCGTTTGTAAGGCTGCTCTTTTCATTAAGCACACCTGCAACACGCTTTGCACTTGCACCGCTCATTGTAATCATTACAAATACCATTGCAAGCATCATAAGTGACATAAGAATGTTCATACAGTATGTAAGCATACTTGTAAGCTCACCTGTTGTAAGTGTTGAACCGACAATCATATTTGCACCAAGCCAGCTGATTGCAATAATACAAGCATAAACTGTAAGCTGCATTACAGGCATTACAGATACCATGCAGTTTTCAGCCGTTACAAAAAGCTTGTAA
>NZ_JBGVJL010000097.1:0-31074 GCF_045129435.1 Ruminococcus sp.
TTTGATATTGCATATGATTTCTGCTATAAAATAAAATTTTGGTAAACGTTTTTCAATGGTTGTGGGTGTGGGAAAACCCCACAATACTTTAGATAACGCAAAGTTACGATAGCCAAACAGCAAGCTGTTTGGAGGCTTGAACGCAACAGCGTGAGTCTTTTAATTGCGATAGCAACAAGAAAAACCATTCATTATATAATGAAAAAATTAATTATTTCTTATTAAAATGCTGTCGCCTGTTTTGTCAAACCTTGCTTTAGCGCACAAACAGCGTTGCTGTTTGTGCCTGAAAATTTGCAATAAAAACAACTTTTCTTGGGCGTTGCCCAAACCCACGAGCCTTTAAAAAGGCTCGACCTAAATTTTATGTTAATTATACGAAGCTTTCCGCTAAACCATAATTTACCCCAATGTTTGATTAAGAACCTGAAGATATAAAATAAGCAGCCGACTTGCGACTGCTTAGATTAGCTCATTATCAGATTTTATCTGCGATTTCACCAAGACGCTTGTAAATGCTGTTTGCTTCTACATAACCTCTTACAAATGAAAGCGGATAGATGTTTGTGTTTCTGCCGATTACCGAACCCGGATTAAGTACGCTGTTACAGCCAACCTCAACATGGTCGCCGAGCATTGCACCAAACTTTTTAACACCGGTTTCTACCTTTTCATTGTCGCAGTTTACGGTAACAAGTGATTTGTCACTCTTGAGGTTAGAGGTAATTGTGCCTGCACCTGTGTGTGACTTGTAGCCTAAAATGCTGTCGCCAATGTAGTTGTAGTGAGGAACCTGTACGCCGTCAAAGAGAATAGAGTTTTTAAGCTCTGTTGAATTTCCGACTACCGCACCCTTGCCAACGATTGCACAACCTCTGATGAATGCACAATGTCTTACCTCTGCGTCCTCGCAGATGATGAGCGGACCGCCAAGGTGAGCAGACGGATAGATGGTTGCACTCTTTGCAACCCATACATTTTCGCCACGCTGTTCGTAAATCTCCGGGTCAAGAGTTTTGCCAAGCTCGATTATAAAATCTTTGATTTTCGGAAGTGCCTCCCAAGGATAGTCGAGTGTTTCAAGAAGTGGTTTTGCGATTGTTTTGTCGAGGTCATAAAGATTTTTTATGAGCATTTTTTCATTCATTATGTATTATTTCCTTTCGGTTTAAAATCAATTATGCTGCAAAAAACAGCCAGTATCCGTGAGAGTCTTTACCTGCAATAAATTTTACGCCGTCACTTGTGTATTCTGAGAAAACATAGTTCTTTTTGTCAAGCGGAGAAGTAACCGTAACGCAGTTGCCGGTACCGCACCATCTTTCGTTAAATACATTAATGCCCTTTATTACAAAATAATCCTTTGAGGTTTTGCCTAAATATCTGTGTGTAGTCATTTAACATCACCCTTTTTACGAATAATATTTTTGCCAAGGCGGTTATCCCAGCCAAGCTTTTTAAATATCAGACAGGTAATTATTGCAAGTACAATACCGAGCACAGCACCGCAGATTACATCTGTAGGGTAGTGGGCACAGTTGTAAAGCCTTGAAAAAGCAATCAGAAATGCCAGTAAACTGGCAGGGATTGCAAGCTTTTTGCTGCGGATAAAAATTACCGTTGCAGCGGCAAATGACGAGGTTGTGTGACCTGACGGAAAGCTGTATCCGGACGGCATCGGCCCATTTACAATAAGTTCGGGGTAGGTTACAAAAGGACGAGGTCGGCAGATTATATTCTTTATGCCAAATTCGCCGAGCAACAGTCCCAACACCATTGCACACAGCACCATAACTCCCGTTGCCCTTGTCTTTTTGAAAAAGCAAAGTGTAAGTCCGATTGCAATCCAAATTAAACCTTTGTCACCAAGAAAGCTCATTAATGCCATAAAGGTATCAAGGAACTCGCATTTTATGCCTTGTATTGCCTCAAGGACAGATGCGTCCCATGGGGTTATCATTTCAAATATAGACATATTTCCTCCGTAAAGTTATATGCCGTTTGCTTATATACATATTATAGCAAACGGCAATAAGATTTTCAATAATTATTAGTCAACAAGATATTTTTCTGCTTTATAATACAATTTTTCGTCAAGAATTGCCTCAACCTTAATTCCCTCGGCAACATAATCTTCACTTAAAAGAGTGGCATTCTTGCGGATTTCTGCCACAAGTCCTGCATCTGCAAACGGAATAAGCAGGGAAACCTTCTTTACCCTTACAGGCAGGTTATCGTCAATGGCTTTTAAAAGCTCGTCAATACCGGTGCCGTTTTTGGCACTTATTTTAACATATGAACCTATCTCTTGTGGAAAACTTTCCTCCTCCAGAAGGTCGCATTTGTTGAGTACGGTAATAATCGGGGTGTCGCCACAGCCGAGTGAGTTTAAAAGGTCGGTAGTAACCTGCATATGCACTCTTGATTCATCGCTTGACGCATCGCATACATTCAGAATAATGTCGGACAATGCCGCCTCCTCAAGCGTTGAGCGGAATGCTTCAACAAGGTGGTGCGGAAGTCTGCGTACAAGTCCTACTGTATCAATCATCATAACGGTAACACCGCTTGGAAGTTTAAGTGCTCTTGATGTAGGGTCAAGGGTTGCAAAAAGCTTATCCTGAGCAAGCACACCGGCATCTGTTAGGTAGTTCATAAGTGTTGACTTGCCTGCGTTTGTGTAGCCGACTATTGCACAGGTGATTACTCCGTCCTTTTCTCTGCGTTTTCTCAGCATTGATCGGTGCTGTTCCACATCGGCAAGCTCTGCCTTGAGGGTTTCCATTCTTCTGCTGATGTGACGGCGGTCGGTTTCAAGCTTTGTTTCACCCGGACCTCGTGTGCCGATACCACCGCCAAGTCGTGACATTGCCACACCCTTACCTGTAAGACGGGGCATAAGGTACTTTAGCTGTGCAAGTTCTACCTGCAGTTTGCCCTCCTTTGACCTTGCTCTGAGTGCGAATATATCAAGAATAAGCATGGTGCGGTCAATGGTGCGTGTGTCGGTTTCTGCCTCTATGTTTCGTATCTGAGTAGGGGAAAGCTCGCAGTCAAACACAAGCAGGTCAATTTCCTGCTGCTTACAGATGTCTGCAATTTCCTGCAGCTTGCCTGTGCCTACATATGTGCCGGTTTCCGGTCGCTTTAAATTCTGTGTGACTGTAAATAAAGGCTCTGCTCCCGCACTTTTAACAAGTTCTTTGAGTTCGGCAAGGGAAGCCTCTGCGTCATAATCGCCTGTGTCAACGCTGACAAGCACAGCCTGTGTGATTTTTTCTTCGTTACTGATCATTTCCATAGTTTCACCGTTTTTGTCAGAAAATAAAAGATTTTGTTTACATATTATTTACTATTCCTTTAATAAGTAGTATAATATATTGGTATAAATTTGTAAACAACATTTTTACTATAATTATTTGCAAATTAAATTTATATAATCGGGGTTTTACAAATGGACAAAAAATTTGATGTAATAATTGTCGGTACAGGTGCCGCCGGACTTTATGCGGCACTCAATCTGCCTGAGGATATTAACGCTTTGCTCGTTTCTAAAAAGGAGCTTACACTTTCCAATTCCTCGTTGGCACAGGGTGGTGTGGCGGCTGTGCTTGATACTGTTCACGACAGCTACAAGCTTCACATTACCGATACACTTATTGCCGGTAAATACAAAAATACTCTTGACGCAGTTGAAAAGCTTGTTACAGAAGGCCCGTCAGATGTACTCAACATCAAGGAAATGGGCGTTGACTTTGACTTAAACGAGGACGGCACAATGTGCAAAACTCTTGAGGCAGGTCACAGCAGACACAGAATTGTACATCACAAGGACTCAACAGGCAAGGCTATTGTTGACGCACTTATTGAAGTGGTTAAGACACGTAAGAACATTACAATTCTTGACAACTGCCTTGTTTATGCGATTGACAAGGTGCTTAACGGCTTTTATGTAAGCGTTGTTAAAGACGGCGAAAGCAAAACCTACGGCTGTAACTTCTGCTTACTTGCTACAGGCGGTATCGGCAGAGTTTATAAATACACCACAAATTCGGCTATTGCTACAGGTGACGGCATTGCCTTTGCATATATGATGGGTGCAAAAATCAAGCACCTTTCACGAGTTCAGTTCCACCCGACCGCTTTTGCGGCTGAAAAGGACAGAGAAAGATTCTTGATTAGTGAGGCTGTTCGTGGTGAGGGTGCTGTACTTCTCAACTGCGAGGGCAGAAGATTTGCATCAGACTATGACAGCAGGGGCGAGCTTGCTCCACGAGATGTAGTGTCTAATGCGGTTATAAGAGAGTCAATTAAGACACACAGCGAAAAGTTCTACCTCGATATTACACACAAGCCGGCTGAATTTGTAAAGAACAGATTCCCGATGATTTACGAACGCTGTCTTGAAGAGGGCGTGGACATTACCGTAGATAAAATTCCTGTATTCCCTTGCCAGCATTACCTTATGGGCGGTATTGATGTTGACACCAATTCTGAAACCTCGATTGAGGGACTTTTTGCGGCGGGTGAATGTTCACACACAGGTGTGCATGGTGCAAACCGCCTTGCAAGCAACTCTTTGCTTGAGGCTCTTGTGTTCTCAAGAACAGCGGCAAATGTAATTACCGAAAGGCTCAGAAAGGAACGCAAGCCACTTGGCAGACAGCCACTTCAGAGGTCGATTGAGGGCAAGGCATTGCCACACGGCTATCGTTCACAGATAAGAGAAATTTTACAGGATACATATTTTGTACTTCCAAAGCCTGAAAAGTCAGAGGAAAGCTATAGCAAGGTAGAGCAGATTCTCTCTGACCTTGTGTCAGACGATTTTGCAATTACACCTGACTATGTAGAGGCAAGAAGTATTGCGATCGTTGCAAGCATCATTCTTGAAGAATTTAAGGAGGGCATTAAATAATGCTAATCAACAGTATTTATGCAGACAACATTATAAAAACAGCGTTGCTTGAGGATATTAACTACCTTGATACCACAACAGATTATTTAATTGACGAGGAGCAGGAGGATAGTGCAAAATTCCTTGCAAAGAGTGACGGTGTGCTTTGCGGTATTGAAATTGCACTTAGAGTTTTTGAGATTTTACAGCCGATAGGCTTTGAGGCTAAGGTTTATAAGAAAGACGGCGATGAGCTTAAAAAAGGCGATATTATCGCAGAAATTCACGGTAAAACCCGTACAATTCTTAAAGGCGAGCGTACTGCATTGAATCTTATTCAGCATATGAGCGGTATTGCCACAGCAACTCACAACGCAGTTGAAATTGTTAAGGGCACAAACGCATCTATTGCCGATACAAGAAAAACTCTTCCGGGACTTCGTGCATTGCAGAAATACGCTGTTACAGTCGGCGGCGGAAGAAATCACCGCTACAACCTTTCAGACGCTGCTATGCTAAAGGATAACCACATTGACGCAGGCGGCGGCATTGCAAATGCTGTTGCAAAGCTTAAAACAAAGCTCGGTCATATGACAAAGATTGAGCTTGAGGTAAGAAATCTTGATGAGTTAAGACAGGCTCTTGAGGCTGATGTAGATGTAATTATGCTTGACAATATGAGTCCTGGCCTTATGAAAGAGGCTGTTGAGATTACAAACGGCAAGGCTTTGATTGAGGCAAGCGGCGGTATTACAGATGAAACACTCAGAGAGATTGCGGAAACCGGTGTTGACATCATTTCAATGGGTGCTCTTACTCACTCTGTAAAGGCATTTGACATTTCACTTAAAATTGCGAAATAAGTTATACATTATATAGAAAGAAAATGAGAACGAATGAAGAAAAGTGGAACAAATAAAAGCGGTATAAATAAAAATGTGCTTATGCTGTGCGAGTGTGCGGTTATGGTTGCAATCGCAACGGTGCTGAGCCTTATTAAAATTGAATTTCCATATGGCGGAAGCATTACAATTTGCAGTATGTTGCCAATATTGATTATCGGCTATCGTTACAAGCCTTTGGTGGGCTGCCTTACAGGCATTGTTTACGGACTTATCCAGATGCTTTTCGGTATGTCTAACTTTGCATATGCTACCTCTTGGCAGGCAACGCTGATGATTCTTTTTTTTGACTATCTTATTGCCTTTGGTGTAATCGGACTTGGCGGAGTGTTCAGAGGAATTAAAAATCAGGCTGTGGGTCTTGCACTCGGAGCATTGCTTGCAAGCGTATTAAGATTCTCCTGTCACTTTTTAAGCGGTATTACTGTATGGGCAGGCTTTGCGGAGGATATGCCTGTTTGGCTGTATTCTCTCACATACAACGGCCTTTATATGCTTCCTGAGTTTGGTATCCTGATTGCAGGTGCTATAGTATTGGGACTTTTGGTTGATTTCAGAAGTGAAAAGCTCGGAGCAGTAAAAAGAACAAAGAAATAAATTTAAACATTAAGGCGATAATTTTAATAATTGAAATTATGTTTCGGTAAATAAAATATGAATTTGTATCGGGGATTGAAAACAATGACATATTAAACGAAATATGAGAGGAAGTTATTAGTATGAGCTTTTTTCAGAATACTTGTAAGCCAAATGGATTTGGTGGAAAATTAATGGTTAAATTTATGAATAATGGACATCGTCAGTTGGCAAGCTGGGGATTTTCAAATCTTTCCGTAAAAGATAATCTGAACATTTTGGATGCCGGCTGTGGCGGAGGAGCAAACATAGCTGAATGGCTTGAAAAAAGCAAAAACAGTTATGTAACAGGTCTTGATTATTCTCAAGTAAGTGTTGATGAGGCGAAAAAAGTAAACGAAACCGCAATTAAACAAAAAAGATGCAAGGTACTGCAGGGGAATGTTGCAGAAATGCCTTTTCCTGATTCTTCTTTTGATTGTGTATCTGCCTTTGAAACAATTTATTTTTGGCCTGGTTTAAACATATGCTTTAAGGAAGTAAATCGTGTTATAAAAACTAACGGAATATTTATGATATGCAATGAATGTGACGGTAAAAATGAGAAAGATGAAAAATGGACTAAAGTGGTTGACGGTATGAACATTTATAATGAAAAGCAAATTCGTGACGCTTTGGAAAAATCAGGCTTTTCTGATATAGAAAGTCATTATAATAACGAGAAACATTGGTTGTGTATTTTAGCAAAGAAAAAATAATTTTAAGCATAGGCCTTCCTCTTTTGAGGGAGGCTTGTTTAAAATTGACTTTACATTGAATCGAGGCAATTATTTATGTTTTCCAATAAAGATTTACGAAATATGATTATTCCGCTGTTTATCGAACAATTCCTTTTGATGTTCGTGGGTATTGCGGATACATTTGTAGTCAGCTTTTCAAGCGAGGCAGATGTTTCGGGTGTTTCCTTGGTTACATCGTTTAATACGGTTTTGATTTTCTTGTTTACCGCTCTATCATCAGGTGGTGCGGTAATAATCAGCCAGTATATTGGATGCGATAATAAAAATGCGGCTTCTCGTTCTTCAAGTCAGCTGTTGATGATTTCAACTGTTATTTCTGTAGCGATGACAATTTTTATTGTTCTGTTCCGCACGGCAATTCTCCGTCTTTTATTTGGCAACATAGAAGATGATGTAATGCAGGCTTGTGAAACATATCTTTTGCTTACAACTTTTTCGTTGCCTGCACTTGCAATTTATGACGCCGGAGCAGCTTTGTGCAGAAGTATAGGAAAAACCAATGTAACTATGTATATTTCGGTTTTGTCAAACATCATAAATGTTGTAGGTAATTGTGTTGGTGTATTCTGTTTGCACCTCGGAGTTGCCGGTGTGGCATATCCGTCACTTATTTCTCGAATTTTGTCTGCTGCAGCGGTTACGGTGTTCTGCTTTAGTGCTAAAAATGCTGTACGCTATAAAATATCAGATATTTTTTGTTGGGATGGAAAACTTCTAAAAAAGATTGTGGGTATTGCCTTGCCAAACGGTGTTGAGAATGGTGTTCATCAGCTTGTAAAAGTTGCACTTTCAAGTATGGTTGCCTTGTTTGGCACATATCAGATTGCGGCAAACGGTGTAGCTCAGAGTATATGGTCACTTGCGGCAATTATGGGACTTGCAATGGCACCTGTATATACAACTGTAATAGGACAATGTATGGGTGCAAGAGATATAGATGCAGCCAACTTTTATTTTAAGAAATTGAATAAGATTACATTTGTACTTTCTGTTTTGTGGAATGCTCTGATTTTTGCTATTACACCGCTGATTGTTCGTTATTCGGCAATTTCGCCGGAGGCAAAAGATCTGGTAATATGGCTTGTACTTATAAACAATATATTTAATGGACTGGCTTATCCTTTTGCAGGCTCTCTCGGAAACGGACTCAGAGCCGCCGGTGATGTAAAGTTTACTATGATAGTTTCAATCACGCTTACTATTGTTGCACGACTTCTGTTTTCGGCTTTGTTCGGTTTATGGCTTGGCTGGGGTGTTATCGGCGTTGCCATAGGAATGAGCATAGACCTTGTGTTCCGTGGCGTGATTTTGGTTTGGCGATATAAGTCGCAAAAATGGACGCAGTTTCAGTTAATTTGATTGCATATTAGGGATGTTTCCTTTTAAATAAAAGTATTAATGAATGTTATAGTGAAGATATGATTTTTGTGGTTTTGCATGTAAATGACACCTTAGGGCGAAAATCGACAAGAAATCTGGAAAATAAATAAATGCGTGGTGAATTGTGATGGACGAAGATGTAAAGAAATACTTAGAAAAATATCCGTTGTCTGTTAAGGAGATGTTCGCAAGTATCAGAGAATTGATTTTTGACAGCGTGGATTGCAAAGCATAAGAAACGCTGTGGGCAAAACTGCCAAGCTATTATGTAGGAGAAGCGTTTGTAAGGCTTATACCCTTCAAAGACCACATAAATATTGAGGCAAAAGCGGTAGTATCACACAAAGACAAACTTGCAGGCTATAAAATCACGCCAAAGGGAATGCTGCAGATATTTTTAAAACAGGAAATTCCGACAGACATCTTAAAAAGCATATTTAAAGAAACATTAGAATGAATTTAATTGAAAGGATAACCAAATGAACAACAAACTTATTAATCGAGAGATACGCACGCTGTCAAATTACAGCTCACTGCCGCTTTTGTGCTTTGTAATTTTGTCGCAGATAAGCTCGTACTTTGTGTATTTTATATTTTCCTTACTGAAGGGTACAAGTCTTGCCGATGACAAAGGCTTTCAGTCGCTTGTTGCGTATTGTGTTATTTACCTTATTGTAATGCCGCTTATTCTGTTGATTTTCTCGGAATTGCGTGGCAAAAGGGTGGGGCTTTCGCTCAAAACCTGTTTTGTAAAACCTGCCAAACCGATTGGCTGGGTGTTTAAGTACATTATAATTGCGGTAGGATTAACATATCTGATTGCATTTTCATCATCAATTATAAGTGAAATACTGAGTAATTTCGGGATTGACCTGAACACAACGGATATTACCTTTGGCAGTTCACCGTTTGGTGTGTTGGCAACAATAGTTTCTCTTTCGCTGTTTGCACCGTTTTTTGAGGAATTGTTATTTAGGGGAAGTATTTACAGAAACAATGAGCCAATGGGACAATGGTTTGCAATTTTTGTGTCGGGACTTGCTTTCGGACTTTGGCACACCAACTGTGTGCAGACAGTTTATGCCACCGGTATGGGAATGATTGCCTGTGCTTTGTATGCAAAGACACGCTCGGTGATTCCGTCAATGATTGTGCATTTCATTATTAACAGTGTAGCAGCGGTTCAACAGCTTTTTTCTTACGGACTAAATACCGATTTGGTTGCAGATGGTGACGCAGAGTATATTTCTCAGCATTTTATTCAAATCGGAACTTTGGGCTTAACAAATATGTTTGTGTTCGGTGTAATTATTGCCGCCATAGTTCTTACTATTATGGAGCTTGTAAAACACCGTTGCCGTTTTCCTTTAAATAAGGGCAGATATAATATGTCAACAGGCAAAAAGCTTGGAGTGTATTTTTCTGCACCGATAACTATAATTACTTATGTAGTGCTTATTTTTGAAACTGTGGTAAATGCGGTTTTCGGCGGATAAAATCAGTGGTGACATCTCGTGAATGTCACCACTTTTACTTTATATATCTGTATGATTACTTGTAAACTCTCGTATGACAGAACAATAATCTTTTAAAGTGCGGTAATTGTAAAGAAAAATTGTACCGGTGAAAGGCTGATATAAGGCTCAGCAGGAGGAGTGTATGCTGCTTGTGAAAATCTTTGTATCAGGGGAAGAAGTGACAGTTAATATAACTGTTCTGAACAAAGCCCGACTGAGTATTTTTATATGGCAAAAAGCACCTTTATGATTATTCCGCTGTGGTCTTGGCTTACAAGCGATTGCTTTAATATTCCTCGCTATTGGCTTTCGGATATTTAAAGTTTCTTTGCTTTTCGGGACTTTACTTGTCCCTTGGTATATAGTATGATTGAGTGTGTAAAATGTTACATTATATTATATAAAGAGATTCTGCTTAAAATGTATGGGCAACATTGAAAGTTTATTGTTTGCTAACGCAAAAATTTTAACAATAATAAAATTTAGGTCGAGCCTTTTTAAAGGCTCGTGGGTTTGGGCAACGCCCAAGAAAAGTAGTGATTATTGAAATTGTTTATTAATAAAGAATAATGATTTTTTTGGTGCTATCGCAATTATAAGGCTTTCGCCGTTGTGCTCAATCCGCCAAACAGCAAGCTGTTTGGCTATCAGAATTTTCCGTAAATCGAAAGTATTTGTGGGCTTTGCCCACCCCCACAACCTTTGAAAAAAGGTTGACCAAACTTTTTTGTTCGAGCAGAAAACATAGGAAAAATTCAAAGCCTTTAATTCCCGACCGTTACTAAGCTATTGTCGGGAACAATAAGAATATTATTTTGAAAACTATCTTCTCGTAATAAAAAACATAATTACCCCAACTATTGAAAAAGAACTTATAAAGGAAAAGAACAGCCGTAGCTGTCCTTTAAAATTCAATGCCTATTCTTCCTGTGATGCCCCTGTCATATGGGTGCTTTATCTTTTTAAATTCGGTAATGTAATCCGCACAATCCATAAATTTCTGCGGTGGGTTATGTCCTGTCATTACAATTTCCATACTTGACGGTGCATTGGTAATAAATTCATAAACCTCGCTTTCGGAGAGCATATGAGCGTTTATTGCCTCAAACACCTCATCAAGCACTACCATATCGTATTTTTCTGTGAGAGCGGTTGTTACCGCACTGTCAAAAATACCTTTGAATATCTTGGCTGCCTGTGCTTTTTCTTTATCGTCCATTTCAAATGTGAATTTAAGCTCAAGCGGACAGAATGTAAGGGTTACATTCTCGGTATGGCTTAAAATATGCCTTTCACCTGAAAATTCAGTTTTTAAAAACTGCACAAACAGTACTTTCATCTTACTGCCTGCTGCTCTTACTGCAAGACCTATAGCGGCGGTGGTTTTACCCTTGCCGTCACCGTAATAAATATGTTTCACAAATAATCAACTCCAAAACTCTATATGCTATAATTATATATGTTTAGGGTTGATTTGACAATAATGTCAAATTGCACAAAAAATTATTTTATTTTTTTAAAAACTTCTATAACACTATATTTGCTAAAAGCTTGCAAAACAGGGGAACATATTGTATAATAATGCTTGCGTGACTGCAATATAGATATGCGATGAAGCGGGAGGTTGCGACTGAAATAAGTCGGTTTTTCCGTGGAGTATGTCCGATTTTAAACCGGGCGATTTACAATGAAACACTGAACATACTTTGGCATAGGGGTTGCTGTGTCTATAGCTATGCTCAAAAAGCTTTCAGAACGTCCCGGTTAACTGAATAGTTAAACGGGTTTTTTAATGCAGGGTGGTGAAACACCCGGCTGTGTTATTAAAAAAAGTTCTAAAGCGAACGCCCGCCAACTAACGAAGAGTCGGCAAAACGGCTCGGCAAAATTTTTAAGGAGGCGACGATAATGGCAGTCAAAGAAAAGATTAGAATAAGATTAAAGGGTTACGATCATCAGCTCGTTGATCAGTCAGCTGAGAGAATCGTTGCAACAGCAAAGCGTACAGGTGCAAGAGTTTCTGGTCCTGTGCCACTTCCAACAGAGAAGCAGGTTGTTACAATTCTTCGTGCTGTTCATAAGTATAAGGACAGCCGTGAGCAGTTTGAGATGAGAACTCACAAGCGTCTTATCGACATCTTAAGACCGTCAAACAAGACAGTCGAAGCTCTTATGAGCTTAGAGCTCCCTGCCGGCGTTGATATCGAGATTAAATTATAATCCGTACCAACCTACAAGCAGACAGGGTCAAGTTGGTGAAAACCAACCAATAACCTAACAAGGAGGATACATTTTATGCAGAAAGCAATCATCGGTAAGAAAATCGGTATGACACAGATTTTCGATGAAAAGGGAGTGTTCGTTCCCGTTACTGTTATCGAAGCAGGCCCATGTGTGGTTACAGCTAAGAAAACAGTTGAAAACGACGGCTACGCATCAGTTCAGCTCGGTTATGGCGATATGAAACCACACAAGGTTACAAAGCCAATGAAGGGCTTCTTTGACAAGAACGGTGTAGCACCAAAGAAAACTCTTAAAGAATTCCGTTTTGCTGACACAGACGCTTACAATGTAGGTGATCTCGTAAAGGCAGACGTATTCACCCCTGGTGACAAGATTGATGTTACCGGCAAGAGCAAAGGTAAGGGTACAGCAGGCGTTATTAAGCGTTGGAACTTCCAGCGCCTTAAGGAAACTCATGGTACAGGTCCTTGTGTTCGTCACGGTGGCTCAATCGGTGCTTGTTCATCTCCATCAAGAGTATGGAAAGGCAAGAGAATGGCCGGTCATCTTGGTGCTGAGCAGGTAACAGTACAGAACCTCACAGTAGTTAAGGTTGATGTTGAAAACAACCTTATCGCTATTAAGGGTGCTGTTCCAGGCCCAAACAAGGGAATCGTAGTAATTAAAGATTCCGTAAAGGCTTAAGGAAGGGGGATTATAAATGCCTAATTTTGCAGTTGTAGATATGGAAGGCAAGCAGGTTGGTTCTATCGACCTTAGCGAGTCCGTATTCGGTATTGAACCAAACGCAGCAGTTATGCATCAGATGGTTGTAAACTATCTTGCAAACCAGCGTCACGGCACACAGTCTGCTCTTACAAGAGCTGAAGTTTCAGGTGGCGGCAGAAAGCCATGGAGACAGAAGGGCACAGGCCGTGCAAGACAGGGTTCAACTCGTTCACCACAGTGGACACACGGTGGTATCGTATTTGCTCCAAAGCCAAGAAGCTACAGATTTACTGTAAACAAGAAAGTAAGAAGACTTGCTATGAAGTCAGCTTTCTCAGCTAAGGCTATGGATAAGGAAATCATCATTGTTGATTCAATCGCAATGACAGAGTACAAAACAAAGAAGATCGCTGCTATGCTTCAGGCAATCGGTGCAGAGAAGAAAGCTCTCATCGTTCTTCCAGAGAATAACAGCATGATCGTTAAGTCAGCATCTAACATTCCGGGTGTTAAGACTGCACAGGTAAACACACTTAATGTTTACGATATTCTTAATGCAGGCACACTCGTAATCGCTAAGGATGCTGTAAGCAAGATTGAGGAGGTATATGCATGATAGCTCAGGATATCGTAATTCGTCCGATTATTACAGAGAAGAGTATGTCAGGTGTAGTAAACAAGGTATATACCTTTGAAGTTGCTAAATCGGCTAATAAAATTGAAATCGCAAAAGCTTGCGAAGAGCTTTTCAAGGTTGAGGTTGCTAAGGTTAACACAGTAAGCGTTCGTGGTAAATTCCGCCGTCAGGGCAGAAACAACGGCGGTTACACAAAGAGCTGGAAGAAAGCAATCGTAACACTTAAGGAAAACAGCAAGCCTATCGAATTTTTTGAAGGCATGATGTAAGCCTGAAAATTCATTCAGGCAGAATGTATGGGAAAGAGCCATTTTCCCGCAAAGCCATCATGAGGAGAGTGAAACCAAATGGCAATTAAAGTATTTAAGCCGACCATTAACTCTAGAAGAAATATGTCGGTAACAGATTATTCTGTTCTTTCAAAGGTTGCACCTGAAAAGAGCTTACTCGCTCCTTTAAACAAAAAGTCAGGTCGTAACAGCTACGGCAGAATCACTGTTCGTCACAGAGGCGGCGGTAACCGTAGAAAGTATCGTATCATCGACTTCAAGCGTCAGAAATTTGATGTAGAAGGCACAGTTAAGACACTTGAGTATGATCCAAACCGTTCAGCATTCATCGCTCTTATTGAGTACACTGACGGTGATAAGGCTTACATTATTGCTCCAGAAGGACTTAAGGTAGGCGACAAGGTAACAGCAGGTGAGAACGCAGATATTAAGCCGGGTAACGCATTACCACTTACTGCTATTCCTGTTGGTACATTCATTCATAATGTTGAGCTTTACCCAGGCAGAGGTGCTCAGCTTGCTCGTTCAGCAGGTAATATGGCACAGCTCATGGCTAAGGAAAACGGTCTTGCACTTTTAAGACTTCCTTCAGGCGAGCTCAGAAATGTTCCGGAAAGCTGCATGGCTACAATCGGCCAGGTAGGTAACGTTGATCACGAGAATGTAAAGATCGGTAAAGCCGGTCGTAAGAGAAACATGGGTTGGAGACCTACAGTTCGTGGTTCTGTAATGAACCCTAATGACCATCCACACGGTGGTGGTGAAGGTAAATCTCCGGTTGGTCGTCCAGGACCTGTTACTCCTTGGGGTAAGCCAGCACTCGGTTACAAGACTCGTAAGAACAACAAGAGCAGCGACAAGCTTATCGTTCGTAGAAGAAACGGTAAGTAAGGCAGAGAAAGGAGCTTAAATTATGAGTAGAAGTACTAAAAAGGGCCCTTTTGTTCAGCCTGTATTGCTTAAAAGGGTTCAGGAGATGAACGAAAAAGGCGAAAAGAGAATTCTTAAGACTTGGTCAAGAAGCTCAACAATTTTCCCTGAGTTCGTTGGTCACACATTCGCAGTTCACGACGGTCGTAAGCATGTTCCAGTATATGTTACAGAAGATATGGTTGGTCACAAGCTCGGTGAGTTTGCTCCTACCAGAACATTTAAGGGACACGCAGGATCTAAGACATCTAAGTAAGCGGAAGGAGAGTATTGCAGATGGAAGCTAAAGCAATTGCAAAATTTGTTCGTATCTCACCCCGCAAGGTAGGCGTTGTTCTTGACCTTATCAGAGGTAAAGACGCTAAATATGCGGAAGCTGTTCTCAAGCACACTCCTAAGGCCGCTAGCGAGCCACTTTTAAAGTTGCTCCATTCAGCTATGGCTAACGCTGAGAATAATCACGATATGGATGTATCAAGACTGTATGTTGCTGAATGCAACGCAACAGCAGGCCCCATCCTTAAAAGAATTCGTCCAAGAGCACAGGGCAGAGCGTTCAGAATTAACAAGAGAACATCTCACATTAGCCTTGTCCTCAAGGAAAAAGAAGACTAAGGGGAGGTTTAAATATGGGTCAGAAAGTTAATCCACACGGTTTGCGTGTAGGTGTAATTAAAGATTGGGATTCCCGTTGGTTTGCAGACAAGAAGAACTTTGGTGCAACACTCGTTGAGGATTATAACCTCCGTAAAACACTCAAGGCTCAGCTCTACAACTTCGGTATCGCAAAGATTGAAATTGAGCGTGACGGCAAAAAGGTTAAGATCAGCATTCACTGTGCTAAGCCAGGCCTTGTTATTGGCAAGGGCGGTGCTGAGATTGAGAAACTCAAGGCTCAGTGCGAGGCTATGCTTAAGAAGCCGGTTGCTATCAATATTGTAGAAGTTAAAGCTCCTGAGCTTGACGCTCAGCTTGTTGCTGAGAATGTTGCTCAGCAGCTCGAAAAGAGAATTTCATTCCGTCGTGCTATGAAGCAGTCAATCGGCAACGCAATGCGTCGTGGTGCGAAGGGTATTAAGATTATGTGTTCAGGCCGTCTTGGCGGTGCTGAAATCGCTCGTTCAGAGCAGTACCACGAGGGTACTATTCCGCTTCAGACACTTCGTGCTGACATCGACTATGGCTTTGCTGAGGCTAACACTACTTATGGTAAGGTTGGCGTTAAGGTATGGCTCTACAAAGGCGAGGTTTTAAACGAAGTTAAGTCAAGAAAGCCACGCAGAGAAGGAGGCAGAAAGTAATGTTATTACCAAAGAGAGTTAAGTACAGAAGAGTACACAGAGGTCGTATGACAGGTAAGGCTCTTCGTGGTAACAAGGTTACTTACGGTGAGTTCGGTCTTCAGGCTACAGAGCCTGCATGGATCACTTCAAACCAGATCGAGGCTGCCCGTGTTGCTATGACTCGTTACTGCAAAAGATTCGGTAAAGTTTGGATCAAAATTTTCCCTGACAAGCCAGTTACTGCAAAGCCTGCAGAAACTCGAATGGGTTCAGGTAAAGGCTCACCTGAGTATTGGGTAGCCGTTGTTAAGCCAGGCAGAGTTATGTTTGAGCTTGGCGGTGTAGATGAAGCTACTGCAAGAGAGGCTCTTCGCCTTGCTGCAAATAAGCTTCCAATCAAGTGCAAGTTTGTAAAGAAAGAGGAGGGTGAGCAGTAATGAAAGCATCAGAAATTAGAGAAATGTCTGTAGAAGAGCTCGAGTTAAAGCTCGCAGACCTCAAGGAAGAGTTATTTAACCTTCGTTTCCAGCTTGCTGTTAATCAGCTCGAAAACTCATCCAGAATTGGTGCCGTTAAGAAAGACATCGCAAGAGTTTCTACAATTCTTCGTATGCGTGAGTTAAACGGTACTGAGGCTTAAGAGAGGAGGACTTAACAGTGAGTGAGAGAAATATGAGAAAAGTTGTTGTCGGTAAGGTTGTAAGCGACAAGATGGACAAGACTATTGTTGTTGCAGTCGAAGACAGCGTAAAGCATAAGCTTTATAACAAAATTGTTAAGCGTACAGTTCGCTTCAAGGCACACGATGAGAACAACGAGTGCGGCGTAGGCGACCGTGTAAAGATTATGGAGACCCGTCCTCTTTCTAAGGATAAAAGATGGAGACTCGTCGAGATTATTGAGAAAGCAAAATAAGTTGCGGCTTTTGAGAAAAGGAGGAATACACTGTGATTCAACAGCAGACACTTCTCAAGGTTGCCGATAATACAGGTGCAAAAGAACTTATGTGCATTCGTGTACTCGGCGGTACCAGAAGAAGATATGCCAACATTGGCGATGTAATCGTTGCTTCAGTTAAAAAAGCAGCACCCGGCGGTGTTGTTAAAAAAGGCGACGTTGTTAAGGCTGTCGTAGTTCGTTCTGCAAAGGGCGTAAGACGTGAGGACGGTACTTATATCCGTTTTGACGAGAATGCAGCTGTTATTATTAAGGAAGATAAGAACCCTAAGGGTACTCGTATCTTCGGACCAGTAGCAAGAGAGCTCCGTGATAAGGATTATATGAAGATCTTATCACTCGCTCCTGAAGTACTTTAATTGGAGGTGTCACAATATGAGTAAAGTTCATGTAAAAACAGGCGACACCGTTATCGTTATCAGCGGTAAGGATAAGGGCAAGCAGGGTCAGGTTCTTGCTGTCAGCCCAAAAGAAGGCAAGGTTATTGTCGAGAAGGTAAACATGGTTTCTAAGCATGTTAAGCCTAGAAAGATGGGCGAGCAGGGTGGCATCGTTAAGGCTGAAGGTGCTATGTACGCATCAAAGGTTCAGATCGTTTGCCCTCGTTGCAAGAAGCAGACAAGAGTTGCTCACAAGATTTACGAAGACGGTTCTAAGGGCCGTGTTTGTGCTAAATGTGGCGAAGCACTTTAAGGAGGATATAAGATATGGCAAGACTTAAAGAATACTATTCAAAAGAAGTTGCACCTGCTCTTATGAACAAGTTCTCCTATAAGAGCACAATGCAGATTCCAAAGCTTGACAAGATTGTTATCAATGTTGGTGCAGGCGAGGCTAAAGAAAATTCAAAGGTTATCGACGCTATTTCTAAGGACCTTGGTATTATCACAGGTCAGAAGGCACTTGTTTGCCGTGCTAGAAAGTCAGTTGCTAACTTTAAGCTCAGAGAGGGTATGCCAATCGGCTGTAAGGTAACACTTAGAGGCGAGAGAATGTATGAGTTCCTTGACAGACTTTTCAATGTAGCACTTCCACGAGTAAGAGACTTCAGAGGTATTAACCCTAACTCTTTCGACGGTAGAGGCAACTACAACATGGGTCTTAAAGAGCAGCTCATTTTCCCTGAAATTGAGTATGATAAGGTTGACAAAGTTCGTGGTATGGACATTTGCTTCGTTACCACTGCAACTACAGACGAAGAAGCTCGTGAGCTCTTAACACTCATGGGTGCACCGTTTTCAAAGTAAGGAGGGATTGTTGTGGCTAAGACTTCAATGAAAGTTAAGCAGCAGAGAGAGCAGAAGTTCTCTACAAGAGAATACACAAGATGTAACATCTGTGGTAGACCACACGCCTACCTCCGTAAGTTTGGTATTTGCCGTATTTGCTTCCGTGAGCTCGCTTACAAGGGCGAAATTCCGGGCGTAAAGAAAGCAAGCTGGTAAGGACAAGGGAGGTAACATCTAATGCAGATTACAGATACAATTGCTGATTTACTTACAAGAATCCGTAACGCTAACTCAGCTAAGCACGATACTGTAGAAATTCCTTCTTCAAACCTTAAGAAGTCAATCTGTCAGATTCTTCTTGACGAGGGTTACATCAAGAATTTCACAGTAATAGAAGATGGTAAGCAGGGCGTTATTAAGGTTACTCTTAAATACGTTGACGGCAAGACTCCTGTTATTACAGGTCTTCGCCGTGTATCTAAGCCTGGCTTACGCATTTACAGCAATGTAGAAGATATGCCAAAGGTTATGAAGGGCCTCGGTATCGCTATCATTTCAACATCAAAGGGCGTTATGACAGACCGTCAGGCTCGTGCTGAACATGTTGGCGGCGAAGTTCTTGCTTACATTTGGTAAGGAGGTACGATAAATGTCTCGAATTGGAAGAAAACCTATAAATATTCCCGCCGGTGTTACAGCTTCAATTGCTGACGGCGTTATCACTGTAAAGGGACCAAAGGGTTCACTTGATTTCAAGTACAACCCTGCTATGACAGTAGAAGTTAAGGGCGATGTAATCGAGGTTACTCGTCCTGACGACGCAAAAGAGAACCGTTCACTTCACGGCCTTACAAGAACACTTATCCACAACATGGTAATCGGTGTTACTGAGGGCTACAAGAAGACTCTTGAGGTAAACGGCGTTGGTTACCGTGTTCAGAAGCAGGGTAACAAGTGCGTTATGAACCTTGGTTATTCACACCAGGTTATCGTTGAGGATACAGACGACATCAAGATTGAAGTTCCTGATCCAAACAAAATCATAATCACAGGCATTGACAAGCAAAAGGTTGGTCAGTTTGCTGCCGAGGTTAGAGAAAAGCGTCCACCGGAGCCATATAAGGGCAAGGGTATTAAGTACGATTATGAAGTTATCCGCCGCAAGGAAGGTAAAGCAGGTAAGGGTAAATAATTAAGGAGTGAATGACAATGGTAAGCAGACCTGAAACAAAAAAGGCACGCATTAAGCGTCATAAGAGAATCCGCAGCAAGGTTAGCGGTACTGCTCAGTGCCCACGTTTATGTGTATTCCGCTCCACAAACAACATCTACGCTCAGATTATTGACGACGTAGCTGGTGTTACACTTGCTCAGGCTTCAAGCCTTGACAAGAGCATTGAAGGCAATGGCGGAAACAAAGAGGCAGCTAAGGCAGTAGGCAAGCTTATTGCACAGCGTGCAGCTGAGAAGAACATCGTTGATGTCGTATTCGACAGAGGCGGTAACATTTATCACGGCCGTGTTAAGGAATTGGCCGAAGGCGCTCGTGAGGGCGGTCTCAATTTCTAAGGATAGGAGGAATAACTTTGGCTAAAACAGTAGAAGTAACAGGCGAATTAAAAGAAAGAGTAGTTACTATCAACCGTGTATCAAAAACGGTTAAAGGCGGTCGTATTTTCAAGTTTGCAGCTCTCGTAGTTGTAGGCGACGGCAACGGCGTAGTAGGCTTTGGTATCGGCAAGGCTGGTGAGGTTCCTGATGCTATCCGTAAGGGCATTGAGGATGCAAAGAAAAACCTTATGAAGGTTTCACTTAGAGGTACAACAATCCCTCATGAAATCGTTGGTGAATTTGGTGCAGGCAGAGTTCTTATGAAGCCTGCAGCTCCTGGTACCGGTGTTATCGCAGGCGGCCCGGTTCGTGCCGTTATCGAGGCAGTAGGTATTAAGGATATCAGAACAAAGGCTCTTCGTTCAAACAACCCATGCAATGTTGTAAGAGCAACACTTGCTGGTCTTGCAGCTCTTAGAACTGCTGAGGAAGTTGCCGCTGTCCGTGGTAAATCCGTTAAGGAAATCGTATAACAGGGAGGTTGTAAACTATGACAATTAAGTTAGTAAAGAGCCTCATCGGCTGTACAAAACCACAGATTGCAACCGCCCAGGCTTTAGGTCTGAAGAAGATTGGCGATGTAACAACTCAGCCAGACAACGCTCAGACTAAAGGTAAGGTAGCAAAAATTTCTCACCTCGTAGAGGTTATCGAAGCATAAGCAAGGAGGTGCGTACTTATGAAGTTACATGAACTTTCACCAGTTGAGGGCTCAAAGAAGGACTCAAAGAGAATTGGTAGAGGTCACGGTTCAGGCTGGGGCAAAACTGCCGGCAAGGGACACAAGGGTCAGAAGGCTCGTTCAGGCGGCGGCGTTCGTCCGGGTTTTGAAGGCGGCCAGATGCCACTTCAGCGTAGAGTTCCTAAGAGAGGCTTTAACAACATCTTCGCTAAGAATGTTGTAGCTGTTAACCTCAGCACTTTAAACAGAAAGTTTGAAGACGGTGCTACAGTTGACACTGAGGCTCTTGTAAACGCAGGCGTTCTTAAGAACGGCTTTGACGCTGTAAAGGTTCTCGGCAACGGTAAAATTGATAAAAAGCTTACAGTAAAGGTATCTGCTTTCTCCGAATCTGCTAAAGCAGCCATTGAGGCGGCAGGCGGAAAGGCAGAGGTGGTTTAATTGTTAAAAACAATTAGAAATGCCTGGTCAATACCTGACCTTCGTAAGAAGCTTTTATTTACACTTATGATTATCATCGTATTCAGAATCGGTTCAGTTATTCCTGTTCCGTTTCTGGATATGAGTGCTCTCGCTACTGCCATGAACGGTATGAGCGAGGGCAATACAATGCTTGCATATCTTAATACATTGTCCGGTGGTGCTTTTGCAAATGCTACACTTTTTGCAATGGGCGTTACACCGTACATCAACAGCTCAATTATTATGCAGCTCCTTACTGTTGCGATTCCTCCTCTTGAGAGAATGGCAAAAGAGGGAGAGGCAGGCAGAAGAAAGATTGGTACAATCACTCGTTATGTAACAGTTGGTCTTGGTCTTATTCAGGGCGGTGCTTATTGGTACTATCTCCATGCATCAGGCGTTACTGTTTACAGAGAGGGTTTCTCACTTGTTTTCTCTGCTATTGTAATTATTCTTGTATTCACAGCCGGCACAGCACTTATGATGTGGCTTGGTGAGCAGATCAACTCAAATGGTATCGGAAACGGTATTTCAATCCTCCTTTTCGCAGGTATCGTTGCTCAGCTTCCTTACACATTAAGCATGCTCGGTAACTACTGGAGTCTTGCAGGCGAGGGTTCAACTCAGTTCTACTTCCTCGTTCCTCTTTGGATTATCATCTTTGTTGCTATTGTATGGATTATCACATTTATGCAGGACAGCGAAAGAAGAATTCCTATCCAGTATGCAAAGAGAGTTGTTGGCAGAAAGATGTATGGCGGTCAGTCAAGCCACCTTCCAATCAAGGTTGCACTTGGCGGCGTACTTCCAATCATCTTTGCAAGTTCAATTCTTTCTATCCCAGGCACACTTAACCTTTTCTTAAAGATTAAAGACGGTTTCTGGGGAGCTTTCTTCAATGCATTTGATACAAGCGGTTGGCTTTACAATGTATTGTACTTTATCTTAATTATAATGTTCGGTTATTTCTATACTACAATTCAGTACAATCCGATTGAAATGGCAAATAACCTTAAGTCTAATAACGGTACAATTCCTGGTATTCGTCCGGGTGCACCAACAGCCGACTACATAAGAAATATTCTTTCAAGAATCACTCTTATCGGTACTCTCTTCCTTGCAGTAATCGCTCTTGTTCCAAGCATTTACGGTTCTGTAACAGGTATGGGCAGAATGGCTATCGGTGGTACTTCTATCATCATTCTCGTAGGTGTTGCACTTGAAACAGTTAAGCAGCTCGAGTCACAGATGATGATGAGACATTATAAAGGTTTTCTTGACTAATTTCTTGACAAATTGAGAATTAAGGAGTATAATAAAATGAACATTATTATGTTAGGTGCTCCGGGTGCAGGTAAAGGCACACAGGCTGCTGTACTTTGTGAGCATTTTGGAATTCCCACAATTTCAACCGGAAATATGATTCGAGAAGCGCTGAAAAACGGCACTGAGATGGGTTTAAAGGCTAAGTCCTTTATGGACGAAGGCAAGCTCGTTCCTGACGAGGTTGTTATCGGCATCGTAAAGGAAAGACTTTCACAGGATGATTGCTCTAAGGGCTTTATCCTTGACGGTTTCCCAAGAACTATTCCTCAGGCTGAGGCTCTGGACAAGATGGGCGTTGAAATTCAGTATGTTATCAACATTGATGTTGCTGACGAAAGAATTATCAAGCGTATGTCCGGACGCCGTGTATGTGAAAATTGTGGCAAACCTTACCACCTCACAAACCTTCCACCAAAGGTTGAGGGCGTTTGCGACGATTGTAACGGCACCCTTGTTCAGCGTAAGGACGACCACCCAGATACTGTACTTGCTCGTCTTGCTGTATATCACAAAGAGACTGAGCCTCTCGCAGCTTATTACGAGAAGCAGGGCAAGCTCATCAATGTTGAGGGTAAAGATGATGTAGTTTCTACTACAAAGCTTATCTTAGAAGCAATCGAGGCTTAAGTATGGTTATTGTAAAAACAGCACGGGAACTTTCTAAAATGAAAGATGCATGCAGAATATCAGCGGAGGCACTCCGTGTTGCAGGTGAGGCTGTAAAGCCCGGTATCACCACTTACGAAATTGATACTATAGTTCGCAAATATATCGAGAAACAGGGTGCTACACCCTCGTTTCTCGGTTATGGCGGTTTTCCTGCAAGTGCTTGCATTTCCGTAAATAATGTGGTTATCCATGGCATACCAAGTAAAAAACAGATTCTTAAAGAGGGCGACATTGTAAGCGTTGATGTCGGTGCATTTTACGAAGGCTTTCACGGCGATAATGCCTATACCTTTGCCTGCGGTAAAATCAGCGACGAAGCTCAGCGTTTGCTTGACGCTACTAAAGAAGGCCTTTTTGAGGGAATTAAAATGGCTGTTCCCGGAAATCGTGTAGGCGATATCGGTAACGCTGTTCAGAAGTATGTCGAAGCTCGCAGTTACTCGGTGGTACGAGATTTTGTCGGCCACGGCGTAGGTGCGAAATTACACGAAGACCCAAGTATCCCCAATTACGGCACACCGGGCAGAGGAGTAAGACTCTTGCCGGGTATGACAATCGCTATTGAACCTATGGTAAATCAGGGCACTTATGAAGTGCGTGTTCTTGATGATGAGTGGACTACCGTTACGGTTGACGGCAAGCTCGCTGCTCATTTTGAGCATACAGTAGCAATCACTCCTGACGGACCTAAGATTATGACTCTTTGTGATTAAAGGTGATTTATGAACATACAAAAGGGTAGCATAGTCATGGCAAAGTCAGGGCGTGACAAAGGAAGATTTTTTTTAGTACTCTCGGTAGAGGGTCATTTTGCGTTTATAGCAGACGGTAAAACCCGTAAGCTTGAAAATCCCAAAAAGAAAAATTTTCTCCATCTTGCGGCTACAACTGTAGTTTATACAGGTTCAGCAGAAACCAATCCGCAGATAAAACGAATTTTAAGTGATTTAAAAAACGACTAACGGAGGTTTATGATATGTCCAAACAGGATGTAATTGAAATCGAGGGTATTGTAAGGGAGGCTCTCCCTAACGCACAGTTTAAGGTTGAGCTGCCTAACGGTCACGTGATCTTAGCTGTTATTTCAGGTAAATTGCGTATGAATTTTATCCGCATTTTGCCGGGCGACAAGGTAACGGTGGAAATGTCACCGTATGACCTGACAAGAGGAAGAATTACCTGGCGTTCTAAATAAGCCGGGGCAATACGACTTTTTAGAAAGGAATGATTAACTAATGAAAGTCAGACCTTCAGTAAAGAAAATGTGCGATAAGTGCAAAGTAATCAAAAGAAAAGGTAAGATTTTAGTTATTTGCGAAAACCCTAAGCACAAACAGCGTCAGGGTTAATTACCTTAACAAACATTAAAACACAAACTACTAATTTAATTTATTGATTTTTAATGGAGGTGCAACTGAATGGCTCGTATAGCAGGTGTTGACTTACCAAGAGATAAAAGAGTTGAAATCGGTTTAACTTATATCTACGGTATCGGCCGTAAAACTGCAGGCGACATTATTGCTGCAACAGGTGTAAATCCTGACACTCGTGTTAGAGATTTAACAGAAGAAGATGTATCAAAGCTCAGAGAATATATTGAGCATCATTGTCGTGTTGAAGGTGACCTTCGCCGTGACATAGCTTATGATATTAAAAGACTTATCGATATTGGTTGTTACCGTGGCGTTCGTCACAGAAAAGGCCTTCCAGTAAGAGGTCAGCGTTCTAAGACTAACGCTCGTACCCGTAAGGGCCCACGCAAGACCATGGCTAACAAGAAGAAGTAAGGAGGGCAATGGATTATGGCAGCACCAAAGGGTGGTAAGAAAGTTATTCGCCGTCGCCGTGAACGCAAAAATATTGAAAAAGGCGCAGCACATATTCAGTCTACTTTTAACAATACAATCGTTACTATTTCCGATACACAGGGCAACGCTGTATCTTGGGCAAGTGCCGGCGAGCTCGGCTTCAGAGGCTCAAAGAAGTCTACTCCGTTTGCCGCACAGTCAGCAGCAGAAACAGCTGCAAAGGCTGCAATGGAACATGGTATGAAGTCCGTTGAAGTTTATGTTAAAGGTCCTGGACAGGGCCGTGAAGCTGCAATCAGAGCTTTACAGTCAGCAGGTCTTGAAGTTACTATGATTAAGGATGTAACTCCAATTCCTCATAACGGATGCCGTCCTCCTAAGAGAAGACGTGTATAGTATTTAAAATATTCTATTGGAGTGAAAATAAAATGGCAGTAAACAGAGATCCTATCTTAAAAAGATGCAGATACCTGGGCATTAGCCCTACTGTTGTAGGCATAAACAAGGAATCTTTCAGAAAGCCAAATGCAAATGGTAGAAGGAAGGTTTCAGAATACGGCTTACAGCTTAAAGAGAAGCAGAAGTTAAAGTTTATCTACGGCGTTCTTGAGAAGCAGTTCTATCACTACTATGAAATTGCTACAAAGATGGAAGGTCAGGCAGGTACTAACCTCATCGTTTGTCTTGAAACAAGACTTGACAACATCATCTTCAGAATGGGCATGGCTCAGACAAGAAGAGATGCAAGACAGGTTGTTACTCACGGTCATTTCCTCGTAAATGGTCAGAGAGTTGACATCCCATCTTACAGAGTTAAGGTTGGCGATGTTATCACAATCAGAGACAAGAGCAAGAACAGCGTTAAGTTTAAAGAAATTCTTGACAAGACAAGCGGCAGACTTTCACCAAAGTGGCTTGAAGTTAATAAGGATGAATACACAGCAAAGGTTGTTGCTTTGCCAAGTCTTGAGGACATTGACTACGAAGTAGCTCCTCACCTTATTGTTGAGTTGTACTCCAAGTAATCCCTTTTTTCACAGGCAGGTTACACACGCATTGGCTGCCTTTTGCAGCCGTATAATGTTTAGGAGGATTCGCGAATGATCGAAATTGAAAAGCCAAGAATTGAAACCGAGGAATTAACCGAGGATGGAAAGCATGGCAGATTTGTTGTTGAACCGCTTGAGCGTGGCTTTGGCAACACATTAGGTAATAGCTTACGCAGAGTTTTGCTTTCTTCTCTTGAAGGCTGTGCCGTTACATCTATCAAGATTGACGGAGTTCTTCACGAATTTTCAACTATTCCCGGCGTAAAGGAAGACGTTACGGAAATTGTTCTTAATATGAAAAGCGTTGTTGCAAAGCTTTACGAAACAAGCCCAAAGGTTGTTGAAATCTCAGCACAGGGTCCTTGCGTAGTAACTGCCGGAGATATTAAATGTGACAGCGAGGTTGAGATTCTCAACCCTGAGCAGCACATTGCAACTCTCGGTGAGGATGCAAAGCTCAATATGGAAATCACCATTGACAAAGGCAGAGGATACATCCCTGCTGAACGCAACAAGCTTATTAGCGGCAATAATGTTATTGGCGTTTTACCTATTGATTCTATTTATACTCCCGTATTAAAGGTAAATTACACAGTTGACAACACCCGTGTCGGTCAGATTACTGACTATGACAAGCTTACACTTGATGTATGGACAAACGGTGTTATCAATGCTCAGGAGGCAGTTTCACTTGCTGCCAAGGTACTTACCGAGCACCTTAACCTCTTTGTAAACCTTTCTGATAAGGCTTCAAGTGCAGAGGTTATGGTTGAAAAGGACGATAAGGGCAAGGAGAGAATCCTTGAAATGACAATCGAAGATCTCGATTTGTCGGTTCGTTCATTCAACTGCTTAAAGCGTGCAGGTATTAATACGGTAGAAGATTTGATCAACAAATCAGAAGAGGATATGATGAAGGTAAGAAACCTCGGTAGAAAATCTCTCGAGGAAGTAATACTCAAACTCAAAGATCTCGGATTTAGTCTTCAAAAGGAAGACGAATAAACACTTTAAAAACCCAACGGTAAAGGAGTGAACACAATGCCAGGTACAAGAAAATTAGGAAGAACAACTGCTCAGAGAACAGCTATGCTCCGTGCAATGGTTACATTCCTTCTCGAAAACGGCAAAATCGAAACAACTCTTACTCGTGCCAAGGAAGTTCAGGCTATGGCAGAGAAGATGATTACTACAGCTAAAGAAGATAACCTTCACAATAGAAGACTCGTTTTAGGTTTTGTTACTAAGGAAGAGGTTACAGTAAAGCTCTTTACTGAAATCGCTCCAAAGTATGCTGACAGAAACGGCGGTTACACAAGAGTAACAAAGATTGGTCCTCGTCGTGGTGACGGTGCTGAGATGGCTGTTATCGAGTTAATCTAATTTTTCGGTAATATAATTTTTGCTGATATATACGCTCTCAACTTCGGTTGGGAGCGTTTTTGTATGTGTTTAGGTTTTATGTTAAGGCTCTTAATTGATGGTTGGGGTAAATGAGGGTTTAGTAGCGGTCGAGAAATTTTGCTTGAATTAGCACAAACTTTATACTCGAAAATAAAAATTTGGTCAACCTTTTTAAAGGTTGTGGGTGTGGGCAAAGCCCACAATACTTTAAACTAACGCAAGGCTTTGATAGCCAAACAGCCAGCTGTTTGGCAGTTTGAACACAATAGCGAAAGCTTTATAACTGCGACAGCAACACAAAACAGAAATGATATTCTTTTTATTTTTTATAAATCATTTCTTATTAAGAGGCTGTCGCCTGTTTTTTCAAACTTTGCCTCATCACACAAACAGCGTGCTGTTTGTGCCTGAAAATTTGCAATAAAAACAGCTTTCTTGGGCGTTGCCCAAACCCACGAGTCTTTAAAAAGGCTCGACCTAAATTTTTTGTCTCTCAAAAATCCCTTAAACACAGACTTTTTTCATGCCTTAAAAAATATTTTAGAAAAATTTAAAAATTTTTTGAATTCTGTCCGTATTTGTCCCAATCTTGTCATAGTTGTGTCTGTATAATAAAGGCATAGAAATTAATCAAACAAACTTCTATTAAACTTCCATTTTATTTAAAGGAGAAATCACTATGACAAACTCAAGACTTAACCAAAATCAAACTCAAAAATCAACAACATTATTCAACTCAAACCCTGTATTAAGAAAGGTATCTAAATCAAACGAAGTTGCTGGCAGCTCAAGCTGTGCAACCTACAAGGGTATCCTTGCAAAGACTCTTTATTTCCTTGCAACAACTGTTATCGGTTTCGCATTATTCCTGATTTTATCCCCAATGCTTGCATTCGGTCAGCACATTCAAGTTGAAATGTTTGACTTTTATATTCCTCAGGCAATCGCAGCAGGAGCAGCAATTCTTGTTGGTTTAATTACTCCATTTATTGCAGTTCTTGCAAGACGCACAACCCCAATTACAGGTACTCTTTACACACTCAGCCAGGGCGTTTTACTTGCTTCCATCTCTGTTTTCTATCATGGCAGATATTCAGAATTATTGATCTGGGCGGCAGTAATCACACTTGTTATTGTTTTTTCAATGCTTCTTCTTTTCACATCAGGCAAAATCAAAGCTAATGACAAATTCAAGGCTGTAATCACCACACTTTTCCTTTCAACAATCGGTATTTCACTCATCAGCTTAATTGCATTTCTTATTCCGGCAACAAGAGCTTATGTAATGATTTTAGCAGGCAACCCAATTTTCGGAATTGTAATGTCAATAATCTTCATTGTAATTGCAGCATTATTCCTTATCAGTGACTTCCAGGTTATTCGTGAAACTGTAGAAAATCAGCGTCCAAAGTCAGACGAATGGGCAGTATCATTTGGCCTTGCATTTACAGTAATTTGGCTTTACTTCAAGGTTCTTGACCTCTTAATGAGAATCTACGATATGAAAAACTAATAACTTTGCATTATTGAGGAGTTACAAAAATGAGTACGGTTTTAAAAACACAAAATTTATTTAAAAAATATGGCGAAAAGGTTGTTTCTGATAACATCAGCCTTACAATAAATAAAGGCGATATTTACGGCTTTGTTGGTAAAAACGGAGCAGGCAAAACCACATTTATGCGACAGGTATTAGGTCTTGCTTTTCAGGATGGCGGCACAATAAGCCTGTTTGACGGTGAGCCGTTATCTAAAGCAAGAAGAAAAATTGGTTCACTTATTGAAGCCCCGGCTATTTATAAGAATTGCACAGCATATGAAAATATGAAAAGAATGGCGATTCTCACAAACAGTACAGACGCTGAAGTCAGAAGTATTCTTGAATTTGTAGGACTTGCTGATACCGGAAACAAAAAATCAGGTCAATTTTCACTTGGTATGCGACAGCGACTTGGCATTGCGATTGCATTGCTTGGCAATCCTGATTTTTTAATTCTTGACGAGCCAATCAACGGTCTTGACCCTACAGGAATTATTGAAATTCGAGATTTAATCATCAGACTTAATAAGGAAAAAGATATAACATTTATGATTTCAAGTCATTTGCTTGAGGAACTCTCAAAGATTGCTACACGCTACGGATTTATTTCTGACGGTAGACTTATAGAAGAAATTTCTGCACAAGAGCTTGCTGAGAAGTGTAGTGACAGAGTATTGATTAAATCTGATAATCCGCAGAAATCGGCTGAACTTTTGTCAAAGTTTATGCCGGCTGAACAGATACATATTTATAACAATGTTGTTTATCTTGACTCAATGCTTAACAAAACTGCGGAAATTAACAAATATCTTATTGAAAACGGCATTATGGTAAGTGAGTTATCACTTCATTCAATTAATCTTGAAGAATACTTTTTACGCAAGGTAGGTGCTTAAAATGGGAAAATTACTTTCGTTTGAACTTCGTAAGCTGTTTAAGAATAAAAGCTTTTATATATGGACATTTGTGTCCGTAGGAATTAGCCTTATTTATCTGCTTTGCTCATTTGGAATGTTTTCAATTCAGTCGGCATCACCTGATTTACAGGCTGTAGTTTCGCCTGAATCGGGCATGATAAGTATAATAAAATTTTTCAGTCTTAGTCCTGTTACCGTATTTATGCTGATGTTTATTTGCAGCTTTGTCTGCAATGATTTTGACAACGGCATTTTGAAAAATATCATTTCAAGGGGTTACAGCAGAGGCTCAATATTCACAGCAAAATTTATTGCTGTTATGGTAAGCACTGCGTTTATGGTAATTCTTAACTTGGCCGCTATCTTCGCAGTATCAACTGCTTTATATAATGACGCAGGCACAATGTATGAGCTGTTTATTCCGCAAATTATTTTCCTTGTACTTGGTCTTATGGCATTTGCAGGCATTTTCTTTATGCTTTGTGTAATTTTCAAAAAAGGTGCACCGGCAATCGTAATTTCATTACTTGCACTTTTAGCTTTACCGATAGGTCTTTCACTTATCGCAACATATTTACACATTGATTTTGATTTCAGCACACTTTGGCTTGGCGGTGCGGTTTCTAACCTTGCAACAGTAGGAGCTACACTACAGACATTAATTTTTAGTGCGGTTTGCATTGTTGCATATTTAGTTGTTTCTTACATAGTTTCAGTTTCTATGGTTAAGAAAATGGAAGTTTGATTTTATATAGGCAAATCTCATTTCATTATTATGAAATGGGATTTTTGCCTTTTACGGATATTTTATTTATTGTAGCATATTCACGTTTTTTGCCGAATTTTGCTTGTGATTAAGCTGTTTTAGTTATATAATTAATACGAATAAAATATATGAGGTGTTATTTTGAAAAATCAAAAACTTAACTATTTGCTGCGAATATCATTTGTTACCGTACTTATTGTATTTTTAGGAGCGTATATTTTTACTGCAAGGCACTATGCTCCAAAGGGCGGATATTCACTCACCAATATATCTCTGTCGGGCAAGTACACTACAGATACCGGTGAAACTTTTAAAATGGACAAGGACAATCCGTTAGTGAATAAAAATTATAAGTCCGTATATTTTAAGGGAAAGATTAATAACACATTTCATGACAATGAATGTATATTTGTGACTATGAATAAGCTATGGGTTGATTTTTATGTCAACGGTGAGCTTATGGCAACCAATCACAGTGAGGGCTCTATTG
>NZ_JBGVJL010000098.1:0-4609 GCF_045129435.1 Ruminococcus sp.
GTAGATTTCTTGGCTGGTATTATTCATCGAAGCTATCAGGGTGTACCAAGCCGAACTATCGCCCACGCATAGTAATAGGAAAGGATACCCGCCGTTCAAGCTATATGCTTGAATATTCTATAGTTGCCGGCATTGTTGCATCTGGAGCAGATGCCTACATGCTTCATGTAACTACTACACCAAGTGTTTCTTATGTGACCCGCACTGACGGATTTGATTGCGGTATTATGGTAACCGCCTCGCACAATCCCTATTTTGATAACGGCATAAAAGTGATTAATGCTCGTGGAGAAAAGCTTGATGATGAAACTACCTCTTTTATTGAGGCATACATTGATGGAGATTTAGCTTCGCTAGGGATAATTGGAGAAGACTTACCATTGGCTCAAAAGTCAAGTATAGGATGTATCCATGACCATTCTGCAGGCAGAAACCGTTATATTGGCTATTTAATTTCCGTAGCATCCAACTCTTATAAAAATTTGAAGATTGGACTTGACTGTGCTAACGGAGCATCTTGGTACATAGCAAATGCAGTGTTCAGTGCACTTGGCGCGCAGACATACGTAATCGGAAATGAACCAAACGGATTGAATGTAAACGAGGGCTGTGGATCTACTCATATTGAAAATCTTCAAAAGCTTGTCAAGGAGCAACGTCTAGATATCGGCTTTGCCTTTGACGGCGATGCCGACAGGTGTCTCGCTATAGACGAAAACGGTAATGTGGTTGATGGAGATGCTATAATATACATACTTGGCAAGCGACTTAAAGCGAAGGGCACTTTGAATGATAACACAGTTGTTATGACAGTTATGTCCAACAGTGGCTTTGTTTCAAGCTTAGAGAAGATAGGCATTAAATGCGTTCAAACCACCGTAGGGGATCGCTTTGTTTATGAGTGCATGCAAAATAATGACTATGCTATCGGCGGAGAACAGTCAGGACATATCATTATGAAAAAATATGCTACAACAGGCGATGGAATACTGACTGCTATTATGGTGGCTGAGGAAATATGTGATTCTAAGCAATCACTTTCAAAGCTTGCTGAACCAATAGAGCTTTACCCTCAATATCTTCAGAACGTACGAGTTAAGGATAAGGCTGCTGCTGTAGCGGACGAATTTGTAAAGAAAGCAGTTAGCAATGTCGAAAAGCTTATAAATAAGAAAGGCAGAGTCCTTATCCGTCAAAGCGGTACAGAGCCGGTTATTCGTGTTATGGTAGAAGCCGAAACACATGAAATGTGCGTTGAATATACCGAAACCATAGTTGAAGCAATTAAATTGGGAGGACACTGTGTTGAGTAAGCTTGTTAAAACAAAGGCTTTGTATTCCTTGGTTCCCGAGTATCTTGCACCTCTTTTCGATTCCTGCGAGTACCCATGGGAGATGCTTCCAAAAATAAAAGAGTATATACTGTCTCTTATCAAAATGGGAATTCCAGGATACACCTTAATATCTGAAAATGTTCTTGTGGGTGAGAATGTAAGGATATATCCAACGGCAACGATAGAGGGTCCTGCCATTATAGGCTCAGGAAGTGAGGTTCGCCCCGGCGCATTCATACGAGGCAATGTAATTACAGGTGCAGGCTGTGTAATAGGAAATTCCTCTGAATTGAAAAATTGTATTTTACTTGATAAAGTGCAAATACCGCATTATAATTACATAGGCGACTCCGTTTTGGGCTACAAGGCTCACACAGGTGCAGGAACAATTTGTTCTAATCTAAAGTCTGACGGTAAGGCGGTTGTTATACACGGTGATGTAGATTACGAAACGGGACTAAGAAAAATCGGCGGTATTCTTGCTGACGGTGCAGACGTAGGATGTGGGTCAGTTATAAATCCGGGCACGGTTATAGGAAAAAATACATCTGTTTATCCATTAACTGCCTTGCGCGGTGTTTATCCGTCAGATTGTATTGTAAAGTCAACTAAAGAGATAGTAAAAAGAGTATAAATGGATTTTAAGGAGAAAAATATGGATTTTATAAAAGTCAACACATATGAGGAGCTAAGTGCTCGAGCAGCGGCTATTATTTGCGGACAGGTGGCTATGAAGCCACAGTGCGTTCTTGGTTTAGCGACAGGCTCTTCACCTCTTGGAACTTATGCAATAATGGCAGAAAAGAACAAGGTAGGAGAAATTGATTTTTCGAGGGTTAAGACTGTAAATCTTGATGAATATGTAGGTCTTGACTCTAATCACGACCAAAGTTATCGATATTTTATGAATCACAATCTGTTTCACCATATCAACATTGATAAAAGTAACACTTATGTGCCTAATGGCTGTGCCAAGGACATAGCGGCAGAGTGTGAAGCATATGACAAATTGATTGAAAGTCTTGGTGGCATTGATTTACAGCTTTTGGGAATTGGATATGATGGACATATTGGCTTCAATGAGCCGGACACACAATTTGAAAAGGCGACCCATAAGGTGACTCTTGATGACTCTACTATAGAAGCAAATTCACGCTTTTTTGCATCTCGCGATGATGTGCCCAAAACGGCTCTTACTATGGGTATGGGTGGAATAATGTCAGCGAAGAAGGTGCTGCTAATTGCAAACGGCAAGGGTAAAAAGGATATTGTTGAAAAAGCTTTCTTTGGTCCCATTACCCCGGAGGTGCCAGCATCGATATTGCAGTTACATCCAAACCTTACTGTAATTTACAGCGAAAACTAAGATTTTACAATGATGTCATTTGACTACATAATAGTTGCTAGTAATTCTGACACAAAACACCAATTGCCATTTTGGTGGATCGAGTAATATTTCTGGCAACCGCTCGTGAGCGGTTGCCTCTTTATATAGAAAAGGTAGGTGTAAAACCTACCTCTTATATTTGTGTTATTGATTAGTTAAGTATATGCATAATTTGGAGATTATGAGCTTTTAACTAATATATCGAAATCGTATTTTTCGTCATTGAAAACATAATTATCAAATACGGAGTCGCTGAGATAACCGACAAAATATTTCAATAAGCCCGTTTTTTGAGTTCTTTTGTCATATCGGTATAAATAGTAGTAAACATTGCTTTCAGCCATAAAAGCTGTTTGAATCTTGATTTCAACATAATAAACTATGTCTCCAAATTCTGCAATAACTATTCTGTTATTATAATCGTGTTCTTCTTTATCCAATATTTTCATTTTATCTAAATCAAAATATTCGATTTTGCTATCTATTCTGTTGCAATACATATGATTTACAGGTTTATTTAAAGTTCTTTTGCTTAAGTGAATAATATTGTTCTCGAATTGATTAATTTTATATTCGTTGCTTTCATTGAAGGCATAAAGCTCTTTGAGTTCGACGCCATTGATTTTATTAAAGGTAACGGTGTATAAAACATTTTTATCCGTAAATAATTTGTATTCTAGATGTGTATCATCACTTGTATATCCATTATATCCTACCCACTTTTGCTCGCCTAAAATAAAGGTGTCGGTGCATTTTTTGTTAGGATCAATTGACAAAAATTTATTATCTTCAAATTTCACTAACTCGTAAAACTCTTCGCTTTCAAAGTCGTAGTATGTTAAGCTGCTAACAGTGATAGACTTGTTATTGACAACAGCACTGGATTGGTCGATGATTTGCAGTAAAGTCTGTCCGTCAATATTTTGAATGAAATAATCTATTTTTGTATTTTGATTTGATAGGGACATTATAGGTTTAAAATCGAATGTTTCCAAGTCGGAATAGAGAAGTTGGTTATCGTACATAACAGCCGCATAACCGTATTTAACCTCATAGCTAACGCAATTAATGAAGTCGATTTTGCTTGAGGTGGTATCTAATTTTGAAATTTTTCCGTTGCCTTGAAGAATTACATAATTGTCACCGATTTCGAGAATTTTAAATAAATCATTATTATAAGGTGCTTCTGTATGTTCTTGTAAATATAGATATTCAACCTTTTGGCTTTCCAACGAATAAATCACAAAAGCAAAGTGTTGCTCGGATTCTTTGGATGAATTGACTTCCGTGCTAAAAGTCATATGTAGCTTATCATTTTTAAAAACTGAATGGTGTATTTTATCAATCTCGTAGGTGTTTTCATTGTAAACTACTTCTGTTATATATGGTTCCTCAACACTTAAATCCGTGGTGATACGGTAATTTTGATAATAAAAGTAATTTCCATCCCATTCTACATAATCTTCGGGATTGGGCTCATAATTGTTTTCGCGCTCAACACTACATCCGCATGAAGAAATTAGGCAAACTGAGATTAATGAAATTAAAATAGCTAAAAACTTTTTCATTTCAACTCTCCCTAATGATAGTAATGTAGAAATTAATTCTGTTTTATCGACAATTAAATTTTATCACAAATTTGTAGCTTTTTCAATATTTTTTAATAATGCTAAGTAGATAATTGATTTTGCAAAACAAACGGTGCATGCATTTTTGTATTTCGCAAAATCCTTCGGTCACCGCTAAAAAACATTCACCGAATGTTTTTCTTAACGCTGCGTTCGAGTCCCTGTATTTTGATATACAAGCAAATAAAAAGGGCAGGCATAAAAACCTACCCTTTTTATTTGGTGGACCAACAGGGACTCGAACCCCGGACCGACCGGTT
>NZ_JBGVJL010000099.1:0-5658 GCF_045129435.1 Ruminococcus sp.
TGTTGTGTTTAAGCCGCCAAACAGCAGGCTGTTTGGCTATCAAAACCTTGCGTTAGGTTAAAGTATTGTGGGCTTTGCCCACACCCACAACCTTTGAAAAAGGTTGACCAAATTTTTATTTTCGAATATAAAGTCAGTGATAATTCAAAGAAAATTTCCCGACCATTGCTAAACAATAATTTACCCCAACTATTTAAAAAGAACCCACTTTATAAACTTCCTTAGCTTAATAAAAGACGCAAAAATGCCCAACCGCAAGGCTGGGCAGATTTCATTATTATTTCATAAATTTACCGAGAATATCAAACTTTCCGATAATCGGAAGCTTTTTGCATTTTCCCTGCACTACATTTACAATACCCAATACTGCAAGCACAGCAAATGCAATATTAAGAAGAGCATTTACTAAATTAAGTATTGCAATCAAAGCACCACCAATGCCGAACAGCAAGCTGCCGCCAAATATAACGCCAATCAGGAATGACAAAATCCAATAAATAATTACCTGTGCTACGGACAAAATTGCAACATTAAGGCCCTGTGTTGCGTGGAATCTTGCAAATTTTGAATCCTTTGCCGCAAAAATAGGGATAAGCACAAGCACACCTATGTATGCAAGCACGCCCATTATCTTGTTTTCTTTGATGTCCATCGGGTCGAACTCTGCAGTAGTGTCATCTGTATCAAAAATACCGTTCTGCTGAGTACCGTTCTGATACTGCTGTGTGTGAGCCTGAGCATTTACATCTTCTACAGGTGTACCGCAGTTTGAGCAAAATGTTGCTCCATCAGGAATCTTATTTCCGCAATTCTTACAAAATGCCATTATTTTACTCCTCTTTTTCTTTAAAATACCTTATTAATTTAAAATTAATACATATATAATATATTATCTTGCTAATTATGTCAAGCAATAAATAAGTTTCTGTTTTAATTGTTGGGGTGACAAATTATTGTTTAGCAATGGTCGGGAAATTTTCTTTGAATTATCACTGACTTTATACTCGAAAATAAAAATTTGGTCAACCTTTTTCAAAGGTTGTGGGGGTGGGCAAAGCCCACAATACTTTAAGCTAACGCAAGGTTTTGATAGCCAAACAGCCTGCTGTTTGGCGGCTTAAACACAACAGCGAAAGCCTTATAATTGCGATAGCAACACAAAAAGCCATTCTTCTTTATTATTTATTAATGAAGTATTTCTTTTAAAAAGGCTGTCGCCTGTTTTGTCAAACTTTGCTTTAGCACACAAACAGCAACGCTGTTTGTGCCCGATAGACTGATGTAAAAACAACTTTTCTTGGGCGTTGCCCAAACCCACGAGCCTTTAAAAAGGCTCGACCTAAATTTTTTGTTAATTATCCAAAGCTCTCTGCTAAACCACAATTTAATCTAACTATTGAAAAGAGTTAAAACAACAGGCGGTTAAACCTTTTGTAAGATTTAACCGCCATAAAAAGTCATAAATTATTTAAAGTATTTAACGCCGCTTTCAAAGATAAGCTGATCCTTAGCAAACGGAACATTTTTGTAAAGGCTGTCGCCCTTTCTTTCGCTGTGTCCCATTTTACCTAAAATTCTGCCGTCAGGTGATGTAATACCCTCAATAGCACATACAGAGCCGTTTACATTGTATGTAATGTCGGCACTTGGGTTGCCGTTAAGGTCAACATACTGAGTAGCAATCTGACCGTTCTGAGCGAGCATCTTTACAGTTGCCTCGTCAGCCATAAATCTGCCCTCACCGTGTGATACAGGAATAGCAAATACATCGCCTGCATTTACACTTGCAAACCATGGTGACTTAACAGAAGTAACTCTTGTGTAAGCCATATGAGAAATATGTCTGCCGATTGTGTTAAATGTAAGTGTTGGGTCAGTTGGCTTAAGCTCTCTGATTTCGCCGTAAGGTACAAGACCAAGCTTAATAAGTGCCTGGAAGCCGTTGCAGATACCAAGCATAAGACCGTCACGATTCTTGAGCATCTCATTTACTGCATTGGCAATTCTTGGGTTACGGAAAGTAGTAGCAATGAACTTGCCTGAACCATCCGGCTCGTCACCACCTGAGAAGCCGCCCGGGAACATAATCATCTGTGACTTGGAAATGATTTTCTCCATAGCCTCGATTGTTTCTTCAATATGAGCAGATGTGAGGTTCTTAACAATGAGAAGCTCTACATTTGCACCTGCCTTTTCAAAGGCTCTTGCAGAGTCAACCTCGCAGTTTGTGCCGGGGAATACAGGGATAAATACTGTAGGCTTAGCTGTCTTGATTGCAGGTGAGCTTGTATTTCTCTCGGTAAAGAGCGGAATATCAACCGCAATTTCAGGACACTCTGCCTTTGTTGGGAACACCTTTTCAAGCGGAGCAGTCCACTTTTCAATAAGTGTATTTACATCAACAGCCACGCCGTTTACTGTAACCTTGCCGTCATCTGTAACTGTACCAAGGTCATAGTTTACAACGCTGTTGTCAAGCTCTGCACCGTCTGCAAGCTCAAGCACAAGTGAACCTGAAAGCGGAGCGAAAAGCTCGTCATTTGTGAGTTTATTTGTAAATTTAAAGCCGTAGCCGTTACCGAAGCAAGCCTTACAAACGCTGGCAGCTGCACCGCCCTCTTTTACTACAGAGGCAGAAAGCACCTTACCCTCGTCAAAGAGCTTGTAAACAGCCTTGTACATAGCAATAAGCTTATCCCAGTCAGGCATAAGTGTTGCCTTATTCTCAGGAACAGGCACATAAATTACCTTTGAGCCAACATTCTTGAACTCGGCAGAAACTGTCTTGCTTGCCTTTGTCATTGCAACAGCAAAGCTTACAAGTGTTGGTGGAACATCAATGGTTTCAAATGTACCGGACATACTGTCCTTACCGCCGATTGAAGGAATACCGAGTTTAAGCTGAGCTTCCATTGCACCGAGAAGTGCTGCGGCAGGCTTACCCCAACGCTCAGGGACATCCTTTAATCGCTCAAAATATTCCTGGAATGTAAGACGAGCAGTAAGTGGGTTTGCACCGATAGCAAGAAGCTTTGAAAGTGACTCAACTACCGCATAAGCAGAGCCATGGAACGGACTCCAGCGTGAAACACCCGGAATAAAGCCGTAGCTCATTGCTGTGGCATCATCTGTTTCGCCCTTTTCAAGCGGAATCTTGGCAGCCATAGCTTCCTGAGGAGTAAGCTGATTTTTACCGCCGAATGGCATAATTACTGTGGCAGCACCGATTGACGCGTCAAAACGCTCTGAAAGACCAATCTGTGAGCAAACCTCAAGACGAGCCATATTTTCCTCAAGTGCTTTGTCGGCAGGCATATCCTTTAATACGGCAGGACAAGCGTTGCGGTAGCAATCCTCTGTCTTTGGAGCTGTGATATATGCTGATGAAAGCTGTGTAACACCGTTTGTATTTAAAAATTCACGGCTGAGGTCAACAATCTTGTCGCCTCTCCATGTCATTGTAAGTCTTGGGTTTTCTGTAACAACAGCAACCGCTGTAGCCTCAAGGTTTTCTTTCTCTGCCTCGGCAATAAAGGTTTCAACATCCTTTTTGTCAAGAACAACAGCCATTCTCTCCTGGCTCTCGGAAATAGCAAGTTCTGTACCGTCAAGACCGTCATATTTCTTTGTTACCTTGTCAAGGTCAACTGCAAGACCGTCTGCAAGCTCACCGATAGCTACGCAAACGCCGCCTGCACCAAAGTCGTTACATCTCTTGATAAGCTTTGCAACCTTTGGATTGCGGAACAAACGCTGAATTTTACGCTCTGTAGGCGGGTTACCCTTTTGAACCTCTGCACCGCAGGTTTCAATAGAGCTTTCTGTGTGAGCCTTTGAAGAGCCTGTTGCACCGCCGCAGCCGTCACGACCTGTTCTGCCGCCTAAGAGTACGATAATATCATCCGGGAGAGGAACTTCACGAATTACATTTTCCTTTGGTGACGCACCGATAACAGCACCGATTTCAAGTCTTTTTGCAACATAGCCACTGTCGTAAAGCTCTGTAACCTGACCTGTAGCAAGACCAATCTGGTTACCGTATGAGCTGTAGCCGTTTGCCGCACCTGTTGTAATTTTTCTTGAAGGAAGCTTACCCGGCATTGTATCCTTTACAGGGATAGTAGGATCACCTGAGCCTGTAACACGCATTGCCTGATAAACATATGAACGACCTGAAAGCGGATCACGAATAGCACCGCCAAGACAGGTAGCCGCACCACCAAAAGGCTCAATTTCTGTTGGGTGGTTATGTGTTTCGTTCTTAAACTGAACAAGCCACTGCTCTGTTTTGCCGTCAATAGTTACCGGCACTTCGATTGAACATGCGTTAATTTCTTCACTCTCGTCAAGGTCAGGGATAAGACCTTTCTTTTTGAGTGACTTCATACCGATAAGAGCCATATCCATAAGGGAAACAATTCTCTTGGTATCTTTGCCGTAAACCTCGTCACGAGTAGCATAGTACTCAGCGAGTGCGTCCTCGATTACTGAGCCGAGAGCTGCTTTTTCAACCTCAATCTTCTCAAGCTTTGTAAGGAAGGTTGTGTGACGGCAGTGGTCTGACCAATATGTATCAATAACTCTAAGCTCTGTTACACTTGGGTCACGCTTTTCTGTATCTCTGAAATAATCACGGCAGAATTTGAGGTCTGACAATGTCATAGCAAAGCCCATTGAGCCGTAATATTTTTCCATTTCTTCGTCATTGAATTTGATGAAGCCTTCAACACGCTTAACATCAGCAGGAACAGGTGTTGCAATGTCAAGAGTCTGTGGCTTTTCAAGAGAAGCAAGACGGCTCTCAACAGGGTTGATAAGGTAATCCTCAATCTTTTTGAGGTCATCCTCTGAAATATCGCCTGTTACGGCAATTACTCTTGCTGTGAGCACCTTGCAACGCTCACCCTGAGTAAGAAGCTGAACGCACTGCTCGGCAGAGTCGCCACGCTGGTCATACTGACCCGGGAGGTACTCCATAGCAAATACCTTCCAGCCGTCCTCAACAGGAAGTGTTTCCTCGTAAATAACATCTGCATTTGGCTCTGAAAGAATAGTGCCTTTTGCTGCGTTGTACTCGTCCTGTGAAAGTCCCTCAATATCATATCTCATAATGTATCGAAGGTCAGTAACATTTCTCATACCAAGGTTGTGGCGAATGTCCCACAAGGTCTGCTTTGCAAGAACATTAAAGCCATCTCTTTTTTCTACAAAAATTCTGATTACGCCTGACATAGAAGCTCGTCCTCCCGTAAAAATCATATTATTTTAATAATACCACAAAAGCATTTTTTCTTTTTTCGATAAAGTAATTATAAAAATAATTGACGAATAAAATCGTATAAATTTACACTCGGCATAAAATTGTCGGTTTATGAGATAAATTTGCTGATGTTTATTATTAAATAAATGTTAAAAAATTATGGTTTATCGCACCGCTTAAACTAAATAATTTTAAAATTTAGGTCAAGCCTTTTTAAAGGCTTGCGGGTTTGGGCAGCGCCCATAATATCTTCCGATATAACAATTTGTCAGGTGCAAACAGCATAGCTGTTTGCGTGCTAAAACTAAATTTGTTAAAACAGGCGGTAGCCTTTTATAAAAGAAATAATTAATGTTTATATTATATAACGAGTGACTTTTCTTGTTGCTATCGCATTT
>NZ_JBGVJL010000100.1:0-2499 GCF_045129435.1 Ruminococcus sp.
ACAACTAAAAAACAGAATTGACAAAAATCAAATGTGGGTTATGAAAGACTATGATGGAATAATCGGATATATCGGAATTCATAAGGATTGTTCATTAGGTTTTGAATATGTAGCACCAAGAGCAAGACGGCAGGGAATAGCAACAAAGTTACAAAACTATGTTGCTTGGCAGATGATGAAAAATAATATGATTCCTTATGTAATGATTTCATTAGAAAATAAAACAGCAATGAATTTCCAAGAAAATATGGGTACGACTATTTCTGAAAAACTCTTTTATTTTTATGCAAAATGACCTTATGAATTTGAATAATAATTGGTTTAAGCCTGAGAAATAAAAATCTCAGGCTTATATTTTTGTTAAAACAAAAGTACAGAAAAAGCTACTTATTAAACTTATCAAGACCGAGTATGTAATCGCTTGAAACCTTGTAAATCATACAAAGCGAAATAAGATGTTTTATCGGTAATTCTCTTTTCCCACTTTCATATTTACTGTACTGTTCCTGCCTTGTATGTAGGAGAAAGGCAATCTCTGCTTGTGTGTAGCCGTTTGCTATTCTTAACTCTTTTAATTTCTTAGTGTAGTCCATAAAATCACCATATTTTAAAATATTACTATTTGTATTATATCAGATTTTAGGTGCAAACGCAACTAAAATGAATGTTAAAAATTAAACTGCTGAACTATACAAAACGATAAATTGATGTTGAAAATCACAGAATAAGCAACTCAAGCACAAATAACTTTCATATAATGAGTTAAATATTTTGATTTATGCTAAAATAATGGCTAAATATTAACAGGTTTATAAACTTTATTTAAAAAACTTGCAAAATGATTGAAAAAGTAGTATTATAATTATGTCGAAAGCCACAACTAATAATGAAATAATAATTAATTGTGGTAATGATAAATTGTTTTGAATTAATAAGGAGGAACATACAATGTCGTATGTAAGCGAGCAGCTCGAAAAGCTTAAAGCAAAAAATCCAAATGAGCCTGAGTTTATCCAGGCAGCAACAGAAGTATTAACATCACTTGAGCCTGTATTCGAGGCAAATCCTAAGTATCAGGAGAATGCTATTCTTGAAAGAATTACAGAGCCTGAGCGTGTAATTATGTTTAGAGTTCCTTGGGTTGACGATAACGGCAAGGTACAGGTAAACCGTGGTTTCCGTGTACAGTTCAACAGTGCTATCGGACCTTACAAGGGTGGTTTAAGATTACATCCATCTGTAAACCTTGGCGTAATTAAGTTCCTCGGTTTTGAGCAGATTTTCAAAAATTCATTAACAGGTCTTCCTATCGGCGGCGGTAAGGGTGGCTCTGACTTTGACCCTAAGGGTAAGAGCGACAACGAAGTTATGGCTTTCTGCCAGAGCTTTATGACAGAGCTTTGCAAGCACATCGGTGCTGACACAGACGTTCCTGCCGGCGACATCGGTACAGGTGCTCGTGAGATCGGTTATATGTTCGGTCAGTATAAGAGAATCAGAAATGTATATGAGGGCGTTCTTACAGGTAAGGGCCTCAACTGGGGAGGTTCTTTAGCAAGAACAGAGGCTACAGGTTATGGTCTTCTTTACCTCACAGAGGAAATGCTCAAGTGCAACGGCAAAGACATCAACGGTGCTACAGTATGTATTTCAGGTGCAGGTAATGTTGCTATTTACGCTACACAGAAGGCTACAGAGCTTGGTGCTAAGGTAGTTACACTTTCTGATTCAACAGGTTGGGTTTACGATGCTGAGGGTATCGACCTTGACGCTGTTAAGGAAATCAAGGAAGTTAAAAGAGGCAGACTTTCAGAGTACAAGAACTATCGTCCAAATTCAGAGTATCACGAGGGCAAGTTCGATTGGTCAGTTAAGTGTGATGTTGCTCTTCCATGTGCTACACAGAATGAGCTTAATGCTGACGATGCTAAGAGACTTATCGCTAATGGCTGCTATGCAGTAGCTGAGGGTGCTAATATGCCTACTACTCTTGAGGCTACAAAGCTTATTCAGGAAGCTGGTTTACTCTTCGCTCCTGGTAAGGCTGCTAATGCTGGTGGCGTTGCTACTTCTGCTCTTGAGATGTCACAGAACTCACAGCGTCTTTCATGGACATTTGAGGAAGTTGATGCTAAACTCAAGAACATTATGGTTAACATCTTCCATAACATTGACAATGCTGCTAAGAAGTACGGCTATGAGGGCAACTATGTAGTAGGTGCTAACATTGCCGGTTTCGAGAAGGTTGCAGATTCAATGATCGCTCAGGGCGTTTGCTAATTAATCCTATAATTAAATTTAAAATCCTGTCTGATTTTCAGGCAGGATTTTTTGTTGCTTATAATTTTTTCAGGCTCAATGTCAATAGTTGGGGTAAACCCGAAAAAGAAGAATTGAAATGAACAAGCGATAGTAAATCAAGCTATCGCTTGTTTTTGCATTTGGTGAGAAAACATATGTAAAATACGGTTACGGAAACGCTTAAAATTTCTGTAACCA
>NZ_JBGVJL010000101.1:0-2646 GCF_045129435.1 Ruminococcus sp.
TTAAATCAATCGGTCAAATAAAATTTTAGTAAAGATATTTAAACTCAGAGAACGGATAAACTACAAGCTGAGCCTTTCCTATAACATTATCAACACTGATAAGTCCGATTCTTGAATCTCGGCTATCCATTGAAACGCCTCTGTTATCACCCATTACAAAAATCATTCCGTCCGGAATAACCTCAGGAATTTCGTAATCAGCTTCAACATTGCAGAAAGTTGATACATCAAGATATGGCTCATCAAGAACAACACCGTCAACAAGAATTCTGTCATTTTCGTAGTCAAGCTTTAAAGTTTGGCCTGCAGTAGCAATTACACGCTTTACAATCGGTTCTGTATATTCCTTGCCATGAGAAATAACAACAATATCATTTGTCTTTGGTGTGTAGTTGAAATTTGTTACAACAAGCTTATCGCCATTTTGGAGAGTTTCTACCATTGATGTACCTTTAACATCAACAAGTCTGAAAAAGAAGTTAAGACAAAATATAACAATAACAAGTGCAAATAAGATTGACTTAATCCAATCATAAAAGTTAGATGCACCGCCGTCGGCTTTTGCGGCAACAAACTTATTGCTCTTTGCGTTATTCTTTTCCGGATTACTGAAAGCTATATAATCTGAACTTTCGTCTTTATTATCAGTTTTAACCTCTGCCTCTGTGTTTTCAACAGTGTTATTTTCTGTTTCGTTAGTATTTGCTTTATTTTCGCTCAATTTATCCACCTGCTAACTACAACAATAAGTAAAAAAGGGACTGTAAAAGCCCCTTTACTTACATTTGAAATTACTTACGGATCTGCTCTTTAACCTTAGCAGCCTTACCAACTCTGTCACGGAGATAGTAGAGCTTGCTTCTGCGAACTTTACCATAACGAACAACCTGCACGTCCTTAACATTTGGTGAGTGGAGTGGGAATACTCTCTCAACGCCAACGCCGTAAGCAACGCGTCTTACAGTAAATGTTTCAGCAACGCCACTGCCCTTTTTAGCAATAACTGTGCCCTCAAACATCTGAATTCTTTCTCTTTCGCCTTCACGGATGTTTACAGAAACCTTAACTGTGTCACCAACATTAAACTTAGGTGTAGATTCCTTAACTGATCCTGCAGCAATAGCCTTTAATGCGTCCATTATAATTCCTCCTGTTTTTTCTGACATTCGTACCTAAAGTAATAGTGCAGAGGAATGTCTGCTTCAAAATAACGGTTTTACCGCCACTTGAACCTCGTCATAGGTATGACGGTTTCAAATGCTTTTATATTTTACCATAAGCCATTACAAAAAGCAAGTGTTTTTTGTGCTTATAGAAAATTATTTTGTAATTTTTTCGAGCTTTTCAAGATATTTCTTAAAATAATCAGGTAAATCAGATGTAAATTCAAGGTACTCATTAGTGCGTGGATGAACAAAACCAATCTTTCTTGCATGTAAGCATTGTCCGATAAAATCAACCTTTTCATTCTTTACACCATACACTAAGTCACCGGAAACAGGGTGTCCTAAGTATGCCATATGAACTCTTATCTGATGTGTTCTGCCGGTTTCAAGAATACATTTTATATGTGTATATCCCTTGTATCGTGCAATCACCTGATAGTGAGTAACTGCGTTTTTGCTGTTTTTATCGGTAACGCACATTTTTTTGCGGTCATACTGACTTCTGCCGATTGGTGCATTTACTGTACCTTCATCTTCCTTGAGATTTCCATATACAATTGATTCATATTCTCTTGTGAATGAATGTGCCTTAATCTGGTCTGCAAGAGAAAAATGTGCAAAATCATTTTTAGCAACAATCAACAGTCCGCTTGTATCTTTGTCTATTCTATGCACAATTCCGGGTCGCATAACACCGTTTATTCCGGATAAAGAATCACCGCAATGGTATAACAAGGCGTTTACAAGTGTGCCGTCATAATTGCCTGCCGCAGGATGCACAACCATTCCCTTAGGTTTATTTACAACAAGCAAATCATTGTCTTCATACACGATTTCCAATGGAATATTCTCCGGCTTTGCTTCATATGGCACCGGATCCGGAATTTCAAGATTAATTACATCGCCGATTTTAAGTTTATAATTTTTACCGACAGCTTTACTGTTTACAAAAACAAGTCCCTGTTCAATCAGCTTTGCAGCGGCTGTTCTTGTTAGTGACGGTTCATTATCAGCAATATACTTGTCAATTCTCACGCTGTCTGCGTCAGCAACAAATTCAAGCTTTGTCATTTTTTAAATCCTTTTTTGTAGAGTCTGTAAAGAAAAGTACATAAACCATAAGCAGCACAGTACCAATAGTAATACAATAATCAGCAAAATTACAAACCGGCGGAAAGAATGAAAGACTGATGTAGTCAATTACATATCCATAAAAAATTCTGTCAATCAAATTACCGATTCCGCCACCGATTATAAGTGCAACAGAAGCATAGAAAAGCCTGCCCTTTGGTTTCTTTTTAAACATATATATGAGTATTGCGGCTATAAGAGCTGTAGTCAGCACAACAAATATCCATCTATTTCCTGCAAAACTGCCAAACGCAACACCTCTGTTTTCCACATAGGTAAAAGAAAGCAAATTATCAATTACCGATATGCTTCCGATTGGTTTTAAATTTGTACTCACCAATACCTTTAT
>NZ_JBGVJL010000102.1:0-15812 GCF_045129435.1 Ruminococcus sp.
CATAAGAGTTTCCTGTTTTGCTATGTCTTTTCAAAACCGCCTGCTCTTCTCTTTCAATCGCAGAGAAAACTAGTCCTGCCTGCTCGGCGGTAATGCCCTTGAGTTGGCTGGCAATCTCCACAAGCTAAGGCTTTCTTAAAAATCAAGAAAGCCTTTTGTTATGCGTGTATTTAATTAAATATTAGGGTCATTTAAATCAAGCTTGTCAGCCTCGGTAATTTTTCTGATTGGCTTGCAAGGATTGCCCACAGCAACCACACCTGACGGAATATCCTTAACTACAACCGAACCCGCACCGATTACAACATTGTCGCCGATTGTAACACCCGGAAGCACAGTCACACCGCCGCCAAACCATACATCGCTGCCCACCTTTATAGGCTTTGCCCATTCAATTTCCATATTTCTCTGTTTGGCATCAATAGGGTGAATTGCAGTATAAAATCCGCAGTTAGGACCGATAAAAACATTATCGCCGAATATTACCTCTGCACAATCAAGAATAACAAGGTTATGGTTTGAATAGAAATTCTTGCCTACTTTGACATTAAAGCCGTAATCGCACCAAAAAGGAGCGGTAAAGCAACGAAATTCGTCAGGTTCCTTTTGCAAAAGCTCTGTAATAATAGCTGTTTGTGCCACAATATTTGTCGGATCAAGATTATTGTAATCTCTGCAAAGAGTTTTTGCCTTATTGCGTGCATTAACAAGCTCAGTGTCAGTACAATCGTAAACCTTGCCGGCAATCATTTTTTCTTTTTCAGTCATTTTACACCTCTGTTATGCCATCTGGAAATCTTTAATGTAGCTGTCGATTGACTTCTTGATAATATCCTTTGCCATTTCAACACCGTTAGTTTCTGTTACAGATGTAACCTTGCCACTCTCAAGGCTCTTATATACCTGGAAGAAGTGCTGAATTTCGTCAAAATAATGGCGAGGAAGGTCTGCAATGTCATTGTAGCCACAGTAGTTTGGGTCGTTAACAGGCACAGCAATGATTTTTTCGTCACAGCTGTCATTATCAATCATATTGAGAACACCGATTGGTTTGCACTCAACGAGCGTCATAGGCTGAATAGTTTCAGAGCAAAGCACAAGAACATCAAGCGGGTCACCGTCATCAGCATATGTTCTCGGAATAAATCCGTAGTTTGCCGGATAGTGTGTTGATGTAAAAAGAACTCTGTCGAGTTTTAACATACCGGTTTCCTTGTCAAGCTCATATTTATTCTTTCCGCCCTTGGAAATTTCTATAACAGCGTAAAATTTATCTGCTGTAATTCTCTTTGGAGATATATCGTGCCAAATATTCACAATAAAGCCACCTCATACATTTATTTACTTTAATTATAAATAAACCGCAGTCAGTTGTCAAGAATTAATTCTGAAATATTTGACAACAAAACTGCGGTTTTTAGTTTATATTTTATTAAAAGAGATAATTATTTGATTGTATTTGACTGATTTTGGTTTTATTTACTCTTTTTAACATTCTCAGCAATAAGCTTTACTATCTGAATAATTACTGTAGGAATGAAAGCAAGCAAGCCAATAAAACCAATCTGAGCACCTGTAAGCTCTGCAATTTTGAACAATGGGTGCATAAACGGTACAAAGAGTACAAATGCGAGAAGTGCCACACCTGCGGCAAAAGCAAGCAGACTATAAACATTAGAGCCAAGACCGATTTTAAATATAGAGTGTTTGCTGCGGCAGTTAAAGCCGTGGAAAAGTCTTGCAAGTGTAAGAGTTGAGAAAGCCATAGTGCTTGCAGTGGCTGCGTCAACCTGTAAGCCAATGTAGAATGCTGTCATTGTCACAACGGCAATCAACGCACCTTGTAAAAGCATTAATGCTGAAAATTCCTTTGTAAGAATACCTTCTTTAGGATCTCTTGGCTTTTGTGAAAGCAAATCCTTTTCAGGCTTTTCCATACCGATTGCAATGGCAGGAAGCGAGTCGGTCAAAAGATTGATAAAGAGAAGATGAACAGCCTCAAACGGTACAGGCAATGCAAGGAGTGAGGCATAGACAACCGAGAAGATTGCAGCCATATTGCCCGACAGCAAGAAAAGAATTGCATTCTTGATATTTCTGTAAACATTTCGACCGTTTGCCACAGCCTTTATGATTGTAGCAAAGTTATCGTCCTGAAGAACCATAGATGCAGCGTCCTTGGAAACCTCTGTACCTGTAATTCCCATTGCAACACCTATATCGGCCTTTTTGAGTGCAGGTGCGTCGTTTACACCGTCGCCTGTCATAGAAACTATGTTGCCCTTTCTCTGCCAAGCCTCAACAATTCTGATTTTATTTTCAGGAGAAACTCGTGCATAAACTGATATTTTAGCTATCTTTTCATCAAGCTCGGAGTCGCTCATAGCATCAAGCTCCATACCTGTTACTGCAATGTCACCATCTCTGAAAATGCCGAGCTGCTTTGCAATAGCGGTAGCTGTAACCTTGTGGTCACCTGTAATCATAACCGGCTTAATACCTGCTCTGATTGCGTCTGCAACAGCTTCCTTAGATTCCTCACGAGGTGGGTCAATCATAGAAACAAGACCTAAGAAGGTGTAGCCGTACTCGGTATCAACACTCAGTTCTTCATCTGACTGCTTATAAGCAAAAGTAAGCACACGCAAACCGTTTTCGGAGTATTCATTATTCTGTTTAAGAATTTCTGCCTTATCAGCCTGAGTAATAGGACGAACACCGTCTTTGGTTGCAATACTTTCGCATCTGTCAAGAATAGCGTCAATAGCACCCTTTGTAAGAATATGGTTCACACCATGCAATTTATACTTTGTGCTCATCATCTTTCTGTCAGAGTCAAAAGGCACTTCCTCGAGTCGCTTTAAGCCCGAACGCAAGTCCTCTTCGTTATGACCAAGCTTTCTGAGGGTTTCAAGCAAAGCGTACTCCGTAGGGTCGCCTATTCCCTTGCCGTCAACAATGCTTGAATCGTTGTTAAGTACCATATCATAAAGAAGATAACGGTGGCTCTGGTTGTTAAGGTCAAGTTCTTCCTCAAAAATACTCTCGCCGTTGATATAGATTTTCTGAACAGTCATCTTATTCTGAGTGAGTGTACCTGTTTTGTCAGAGCAGATTACAGACACGCAGCCAAGACTTTCAACCGCTTTTAAGTCTTTGATAACAGCATTTTCCTTAGCCATTTTCTGAGTACCCATTGCCTGCACAATGGTAACGATTGAGCCTAAAGCCTCCGGTATTGCGGCAACAGCAAGTGCAACCGCAAACATAAGAGCGTCAATAATTGCCATATGGTTGAGCAAACTCAAGCCAAAAACAACAGCGGAAATTATAAGGATAATAATTGCAAGCTTGCTTGAAAATTTATCAAGGCTCTCCTGCAAAGGAGTTTTCTTTTCCTTTGCGGCATTCATAAGGCTTGCAATCTTGCCGATTTCGGTGTTCATACCTGTGCCAGTAACTGCCACAATAGCTCTGCCGTAGGTTACAAGACTGCCGGAGTACACCATATTTGTTCTGTCTGCAAGCGGAACTTCATCTGCTATATCTTCATCATTTTTATCAACATTTGTTGATTCGCCTGTGAGTGAGCTTTCGTTTACCTGCAAGGAGTAGTTGTTGATAATTCTGCCGTCTGCCACAACAAGGTCGCCTGCCTCAAGCACAATTATATCGCCCTCTACTACCTCTTTTGACGGAATTTCAATTTTCTGACCGTCACGAATAACCTTTGCATTCGGCGAAGAAAGTGATTTTAAACTATCAAGTGATTTTTCTGCATTAATATGCTGGACTGTACCAAGAATGGCATTAAGTGTGATTACCGCAAAAATTACTATTGTACTTTCAATATTTCCTGAAAACATTGAAATAATTGCCGCAATAATAAGAATAATTACAAGCAAATCCGCAAACTGACTGAAAAATACTTGCAAGGCGGTTTTTCGCTTACCCTCCTGCAAAACATTTTCGCCGTTCTGCTTTAACAGCTCCTCGGCTTTTTGTGAGCTGAGTCCGTCCTTTGTGACCGACAGCTTTTCAAGCACCTGCTTTTTGGTCAACTGATACCAGTTCATCATAATTCCTCCATATTTTTTCTTGATAAAGGTTAAGCGTACAAATAAAAAGGTTCGGTTTTAAATGTTGGGGTAATATTGATAAATTATGGTTTATACTACAAAACTGTCGGAAAATTCCAAACCTTCCCCTTGAGGGGAAGGTGGCATTTTCGCAAGAAAATGACGAATGAGGTGTCGCCGTTTACGGCGTTTTTCCTTAACTCAAGCTTTAATATAAGTGAACTCTTAACGAGTTCAACACCTCATCAGTCACTTGCGTGACAGCTTCCCCTGTCAGGGGAAGCCTAAATTCGCTAAACCATAATTTACACTAACTATTAAAAAAGAACAAACAAAAAAGACTTTTATTATAAAACATTGCAAACGCAATTATCCTACAATAAAAGTCTCGTTTTTTAAGATACAACCGATACCCGAAAAGGTATGAGATTGACGAATTGTATCACAGATTATCTGCAAACTACTCCCCTTTATGGTGGTTTTATTCTAACAGATTATTCAATTTTTGTCAACTGTTTTTTCTGAGTTTTCATCTTTTGCTTTTGGCTTTTTTGGCTTACTGAGCATTGCAAGCACTATTCCCACAGTCGCAAGCAAAACTCCGCTTGCCGATGTAAGCGATGACCATTCTTCGCTGTCAAAAGCATATGCAATAATAATTGATGCAAAAATCAGCAACACGCAGGTTATAAGCAGAATAAAAGCAATCTTAAACAGCACATTCATTTTCTGTTTTTTCATCACATCATCTCCTGCAAATTATTTGTAATATTTGCAAAGTCCTCAAGGGTGAGTTTTTCGGCTCTTGCATTAGTTTCTACACCGGAATTTACCAAAAGTTCATTAATTCTGCTCTTTTCAACAGAAAGTCCAGAGCTTAGTGAATTTGCAAGAGTCTTTCTTCTCTGAGAAAAAGCCGCCTTTATTACATTAAACAAAAGCTTTTCATTATTAACATTAACCGCCGGCTCTTTGCGGATATTAAGTCTTATTACCGCTGAATCAACCTTTGGAGCAGGCATAAATGAACCGGCACTTACGCCGAACAGCATTTCAGGCTCAGCGTAATAATTTACGGCTACAGTAACCGCACCGCTCTGTCTTGTACCCACTTCGGCACAAATTCTCTGAGCCGCCTCTTTCTGAACCATAACTGTTATAGCCTCAATCGGCAGTCTGTCCTCAAGCAGCTTCATAATCACGGGTGAGGTTATGTAGTACGGCAGATTTGCACACACAACCACCTTCATACCTGCAAACTCCTCTGCAATCAGCTTGTGCAAATCAAGCTTTAGTATGTCATCGTTCACCACTTTAAGGTTATCGTACTCGGCAAGGGTTTCGTCAAGCACAGGCAAAAGCCTTTTGTCAAGCTCAACCGCCACAACCTTATCGGCTAAAGAACAAAGTTCATTTGTAAGCACACCTATGCCGGGGCCGACTTCAATTACCCCTACGCCCTCGCCCGCACCGCTGTACTCCGCCATTCTTGGACAGACTGACGGATTGATTAAAAAATTTTGTCCGAGTGATTTTGAAAATGTAAAGCCGTGCTTTGAAAGTATTTCTTTAATTTTTCCTATATCAGATAAATTATTCATTATAAAAGCCTAAGTCCTTTCGGATATTTATTTTTCAGTCTGCCATTTGAGCATTTGCCAAAGCCGGTAGTAATGCCGTTTACGCAAACTGCGGTGTATCCCTTGATACCGCTGTCCACAGCAATTTCCTCACCATGCAGAAAAGCCTTGATTTCGGCAGAATTTACATCTAAATCAACCTTTGACACACATTCTTCCGCCCTTGCCGCCATAAATGCCGAATGATGCGGCTCAATTCTGTTCTTAACAAGCTGTCCCAGAATTATTCCGCTGCGAAGTACAGGCAATTTTTCTGTCGGTACATAATTTTGTGGCAGAATAATAATCTTGTCACCGATTACCTCAATGTTTTCTCCAAATGGTCTGTCTGTAAAAAGGCTGTCGTAAAAATCTAAAATCTTACTGTCTGTTTTTCTTTTTATATTTTCCGTAACAGAATTATTATACAATTCACCCGATTTTCTAAGCCTTGCCGCAAAGTGACCTTCGCCGCCGTCCATTGGGAAAATTCTTCTTGCGTAATCAAGCGTTGGTCTGCCAAAGCCGACATTTGCGTCTTCAAGTACAAAATCGGGGTTTTCCTTTAAAAATCTTGTGATTACGCCCTCGTTTTCCTCAACTGAGAATGTACAGGTGGAGTACACCATAACTCCGCCGTCTTTTAAAGCTTTTTTTGCACTGTTCAAAATTTTAAGCTGTCTTTCGGCACAGCTTTTTACATGCTCGTCGCTCCACTCGCTCTCGGCAGTCGAGTCCTTTCTGAACATTCCTTCACCACTGCAAGGTGCGTCAACAAGCACTTTATCAAAACAGCCTGCAAGCCTTTCACAAAGCACTTCGGGATAGGCATTTGAAACTGTGGCATTGCGTATGCCCATTCTTTCAATATTAGATAAAAGAATATTGGCTCTGTTCTTGACAATTTCATTACTCCACAAAAAGCCTTTTGAATTAAGCTTTGCCGCAATCTGAGTGCTTTTGCCACCCGGAGCGGCACAAAGGTCAAGCACAAAGTCGCCCTCACGCACATCAAGCATTGTAACGGCAGATGACGCAGACGGCTCCTGAATATAAAATGCTCCTGCATGGTGCAAAGGATTGTTGCCAAGGGAGGTAATTTCATCAGGAATGTAAAAGCTTTCATCACAAAACGGGGACTGCTTCAATTCAAAATTGAGCAGATTTTTAAGCTTTGGGACTGAACATTTAAGAGTATTTACCCTTAATCCTCTGTAATGCTCACCGCTTGAATTATAAAATTTTAAAAAATCCTCAAACTCATCGCCGAGCAGAGCTTTCATTTTATCTAAAAAAATATTCATTGTATAAAATCCTTAGAAACGATAATAATAAGCATATCGGAGGGAGGTGCTAATATGAACTTCAACCAGAATCAGAATAACAATCAGAACCAGAATAATAACCAGAACAACCAGAATCAGAACAAAAATCAGAACAACAACCAGAATAAAAATCAGAAGAATAGCCAGAACAAGAACCAGAATAACTTCCGATAATCAAGTTCATAGCTATGTGGCAAGCCATATTTGTAATATTACAGGTATGGCTTGCCTTAATGGTACATAATTGAAAAACTATAATTATAACTTATCAAAAACTCACTAAAACAAATTTCCGACAACATCAAACTGAAATATTAATCATAATTTGAGGTTTCCAAAGGTCACTGACCTTTGGTCGTTTGGGAAAATGGGATACTTAAGGGAAAAGGGCATCGAAAGCCCTGTTCCCTTGAGCGTGCTTTCTTTTGGAGCTTTTCTTTTCACGCAAAAGAAAAGCGGAATTGGTAGGCAGTTTATAATAAGCCATAAGTAATTTTAAAGAGAAAAACTCTTCAACATAGCCATTACACACTCACACCAATATTAAAATCAGATTAGATAAGCAAAATAAAAAAGATTCAAAGGTCGCTGACAAAGGTCGCTGACCTTTTATAAATTCCTCAGTATCCGTATTCCTCACCAATTATAATAACCTTTATTCTGTCCTTGTGCCTTTGTTGAGCACATACTACATAATTACAGCAAATTCGTCTGTCGCTTTTACAGCCTGAGCATAACTCGGCGTCTTGCTTATCGGCAGAAATACACTTGCCAAGCTTTGAGCATGGAGCGTCAATGTTAAGTCTTATAGTATTACTCGGTGCGGCTACTTTTTTTACTCGATTAATTGCCTCATCAATGTTTTTCACAATTTTATTATAACCACAAACAAGAATAACACTCTTAGGACCATACAAAATTGCCGCTACTCTGTTAGAGTTGCCGTCCACATTGTAAAGTTCTCCGTTCTCCGTAATGGCATTACTGCTTGCAAAGTAAGCGTCTGCACAAAAGGTTTTGCGATAAACCTCCTCAACCTGCTCCGGAGTAATTCCCTCTGCCGCTCTGTCAAGATAATTATAATCAGAAGATGTAATAATATCATATACTCCCGTTTCCTTTAAGGTAACAGAGCCTCCGCTTGAGATAACATCACCCTTTTTAATCAAGCTTTTTACAAGCTTGCAGGCATCATCTTTGTTTTCACAAAAATATGCGTCCATTTTATTTGCTTTAAGATTTTTGATTGTCTTTTCAATCTTTTGCATTATTTCGTTGTTCAAAGCACCCATATTTACACTTCCATAGCTTTTTGTTAAATTATACACTATAAATCACGCTATTTCAAGCCTCAACAAACGGCACTCCAAAATACTGTGCAATCGACTGGGCAAGATTTCTGCCGATTGCGTTTATATTCTCCCTTATCCATTGTGCCTCTTCGGGGTTATCGTGATATGCCACTTCAATCAAAGCCGAAGGTGCTTTTGTTCTGCGTACCTCGGCAAGGCTTGTGGTGGGGATAATATCCACATCGTCAGGGTACGGATAGATGTTTTTATAATTCTGTTGAAGAATTTCCGCAAACCGTTTTCCGTTAAGGCTTGACGGATAGTAATAGATGTCTGCACCTGTGTATCTGCCTGCCGAGCCTTCGGGTGCAGCGTTGCTGTGAATTGCAAGATGTAAGTCATTTGCTGAATTATTTGAGTCCCTTATTGCCTGTGAAAGGGTCATTTCCGGACTGTTTCTGTCAAATTCAATTCCGCTTGCCAATAGATACGGCTCAATAGCGTCTGCAACCAGATTCATATAATATTCCTCATTTCCGCCATCTACATATGGATTGTACTCCTGAAGTGACGGACTTAAATATACCTTTGGCATAATAATTCTCCTTTAGAATTTTCTAATGCGTAACGCACCATACAATATATTATTCCGTAAACTATTTTTTGTTTATTTTTTCCATAAGCACTGCTGTAGATTCCGAATTATCCCTGCGAAATCTTCCAAGCTCATACAGACTGTCGGGCGATTTTGAAATGTAATTCAGCTTTTCTGTACAATTAAGGGTTGCTAAAAATCCATTCTCTTTCAGAACATTCAGACCTGTGCTGTTCTCCTCTCCAAACGGATACACAAAAGCCTTTGGCACTTTACCCGTTACTTTCTCAAGGTAGGCCTGAGCCTTTGTAATATCCTCTGTAATTGCTGACTTGTATTCCTCATCGGTTTCTCTGTACTTCTTGCCTATCCCCTTTCTCGGCGATAGTGTGTGCATATTGTAGGAATGATTTTGAAATTCCACCAAACCCGAATCGTCCATTTCCTTTATATTGCTTTCAATCAGATGTCCGTAGCTTGCGTTCTCTTCTCCAACCTTTGTGTAGTCCTCGCTGAGCTTTGCAATCGGCGAAATTACCGCCTTTGCATTGTACTTTTTCAGCAGAGGAAAAACATACTTGTAGTTATTGTAGTAGCCGTCATCAAAGGTAAGCATAACGCATTTTTCGGGTAAAGACTTGTTGGCATACACATAGTCTATCAAGTCATTCACTGTAACAGTGGTGTAGCCGTTATCCTTAAAGTATTTTAAATCACTCTCGAATAATTCGGGCGAAACTACATAATCGTTTTGACTTGCTTTATCTTTTAGCACAGAATGATACATTATAATAGGAAGTTTAACAGAATTTTCATCAATTTCAGTTGCACCGCTCAAAGAACACAGTATAAAAATCGACACAATTACAGTAGCAGTTGAGCATAAGAGTAGTTTTAATCTGCTTTTGTATATTTTTACCATAATTACCTCCACAAATTTATATAAAAAATAATTTTCATTATTCTTTTATGTAAATATAACGATTAAAAGATATGATAATATATGTGCAATCAGTAATCATTATCAATTTCTTGGAGAAAATGTTGCAATGAAAAGAAATTTTAGCTCAAAAAGAAACGCTATATACAACACAATTCTCAGCACAACATCACACCCAAGTGCTCGTTGGATATACGAACAGTTAAAGCCCGATTATCCTGACCTCAGTCTTGGTACGGTTTACCGTAATATTTCATTGTTTAAAAATGAAGGCAAGGTAAGCGTAGTGTGTAATGTAAACGGTGAAGAGCGTATTGACGGAAATACCTCACCGCACACACACTTTGTATGCAACAGCTGTAGCAGAGTAATTGATGTAACAGATGACGGCACAAAGTCACCCGAAAGTCTTTCATTACTAAACAAAGGCTTTAAAATCGACAGCAAGCTCGTTATCTACTACGGCAAATGTTCTGATTGCTGTAACAGTAGTGCCGATAATCGGTAATTAATTATCAATATATATTTATTGTAAAGGAGAAAAAATTATGAAATGGTATTGTACAGTATGCGGATATGTTTATGAAGGACCTACAGCTCCGGAGGCTTGCCCACAGTGTAAAGCTCCTGCAAGCAAGTTTAAAGAGGTAGTAGAGGGTGCTTCATTTGCTACAGTTCACGAAGTAGGAGTTGCTCAGGGCGTAAGCGAAGATATTTTAAAGGATCTCAGAGCTAACTTTGAGGGCGAGTGCTCAGAAGTTGGTATGTACCTTGCTATGGCAAGAGTTGCAGACAGAGAGGGTTATCCTGAAATTTCTGCCGCTTTCACAAAGTACGCTTTTGAAGAGGCTGAGCATGCCGCTAAATTTGCAGAGCTTCTCGGCGAAGTAATCACAGACAGCACAAAGAAGAATCTCCAGATGCGTGCAGAGGCTGAGGCAGGTGCTTGCGAGGGTAAATTTGACCTTGCTAAGAGAGCAAAAGCTCAGAACCTTGACGCTATTCACGATACAGTTCACGAAATGGCAAAGGACGAGGCAAGACACGGTGCAGGCTTTGCAGGTCTTTTAAAGAGATATTTTGCTGACTGATTGTAATAATCGAATCATAAAGGACATCGGCAATACGCTGATGTCCTTTATTCAACAAAAAACGGCTGATTTACATTTTAGTAGGTCAGCCGTAATTTTTTATTCAATTATTTGCAGAAGTGAAATAACAAGTTAATTGATTACTTTTAATTATTTATATTTTCATTAACTCCCGACTTTTTATCAACATTCTTAAAGGAATTTGCACTATTATATAATGCTACATTGGAAGATACTTCAGTATTATAAACAATTCTTGCCACACCCATAACAATAGCTGAAGATATATGAAAAGCATAATAATTTATAAAAGCAATTACAACTGATACAAGCAAAGAAATAAAAACTCCCCAACCACCAAAAATGTCATGATTAGCAAAAGAAAAAATTACGCCGGCTATTAATATAATAATACACAGCACTACCCCAATTGCTTCTAATGAATCGGAAACATTTGCTACTTTTTTTGAGATTTCATCAAATTTTTTACATTCTTCAATATTATTTGGAACATTTTTCTCTGTCATAATTAATCACCTTTTTATTAAAATTTTATAATAATATCATACTTGCCTATAGCCTAAATACAATTAATCAAAAGCATTATAATAGAAACAAAGATGGATGCATACACGAGTTTATTTACATTTTCTTTTTTAAAAATGCCAATTATACTAAGCACTGTACCCATACCGCTAAAAAATAAACCTATCAATAGATAAAATGATATTGAATTTTTATCATTAAAAAGCATTGAAAAATCCACTATATCAAGTCCTACACTAATTAGCAATGTAACCATCAATACGGTACAGTGATAGGTATTTATCGACTTGATTTGTTTTGTATATTTCTCTGTTTCTATTTGTGCAACTTCATCATTATTTGGATTTAATGTACCGCAATCAGGACAAACCTTATCGGAAGGATTAAGCTTCCTGCCACATACTTTGCATAATGTTGTTTCCATTATATTCTACCCTTTTCTCTAAGTAATGCCCTGTATTGATCTGCCCAAGGAGCAGTAGTTACACGAGTTGCATAAATCATTCTCTTTTTGGGCATAATAGCACACTTTGAATCATGTTCCATTTTTTCAAATTTAGCAAGTTCACTATTAATTTTATCTTTTGATAAATAAGAAATACCGGAAATTAATGCACCAAAATAATTCATACATTGCATAACATATCTTGGAGAAGCAGAAGTAGACATTCTATGAATTGCAATACTAAGCAAAGCATAAATTGTAGTATAAATTGAGTCATATAGGCTTTCGGCAAGTTCACTTTTTGAATTGTCAGTATACTTAACAGCATTATCAGCTGCACCGATTGCTTGAATAACTTTATTATTACTAAGTGATGAAGTAAATAATATACCTCTTGCTTCCAATTCCCATGCACGAGAATTTGTTGGATCCATTTCTAAAACCAACTGGCAATATTTTTCAACTAACTCTGAATTTTTTGCTTTTACAGCATTAACAGCCAAATTAAGATACTTTTCTATTTCATCATTATTATTCTGTTTAGTTGGAACAGTCGATGAATTGATAGGGTATCCACAATTAGGACAATTTGGTGCTAAATCTGAAATCTGTTTACCACACTCCGGACAGTTAATCAAGGACATAATAACACTCCCCCTTAAATATATGTATATAATTTTATTAGAAAGCAAAAATAATCTATTCATAAGCAAATTCAATAAAATTAAAATATGCACAAAATAAATCATAGGTACTTTTCTTCCTAAATTATACTGCTATTCTTCCTGTTTGTCAAGTGGAATAGGAAGTAAAATGTCTATATATACATATTTAGGAGGAATTATTATGTTTATTACTAATTTGCATATTATAGGCAATAAATTATTGAACTTCAGAAAGCAAAAAGGACTTACTCAAGCAGAGGTTGCGGAATTAGCCGACATTTCTGACAGAAGCTACGCTGACATTGAAAGAGGAAGTACCAATATGCGTACTGAAACTCTTGTAAATATATGCAAAGCCTTAAACATCACACCAAACGAATTACTTGTCGAAGAAGAAAAACGAACAATTAACTTTGATGAAAATGAGATTATACAAAGATTGAACAAATGCAACAGCAAAGAAAAAGCAACTGCATTTGAACTGTTATCAGTATATTTAAACTCGTTAGATTGATAAAAATGAAAAAACGGCTGACTTACATTTTAGTAGGTCAGCCGTAATTTTTTTATTCAATTATTTGCAGAAGTGAAATATACCTCGTAATCATCATAATTCAGAGAGATTGAGTTTATTTTATCACCCTTGCGGTGAATATAAAAGTTTGTTTCGGTTTCGCCGTCATCAAAGCTTGCCGTAACAGTATCGCCGCTTACGGTATATTTTCCACTGTGTGTTCCGTCCTCAGATGTGCCCGGTGTGAGCCAAAGCGAAAAAGTTCCGTCATCTTTGAAAGAAAGCGAGCCTTGATAGGTTGTGTAGTTGGTGTTGTACACCTCTGCCATTTCCACCTCGTCACCGCTTGCATTCAATGCACTTGATGACAACCATTCGGTATTTGCAAGGCTGTCCGATTTCATATTCATTGTGAAAACCAATGCACCTATCACCACCGCAAGCACAAGCAACACAACTGTTGCAATTATTGCCTTATGATTATTCTTCGGCTTGGCTTGTACAGCCTTATTGTTTTTCTTTTTTGTTTTTTTACTTTTGCTCATTACTCAGCACTTCCAACCTTAAAATAAACATCGTAACCAACATAATCAATCTTGATTTCACTCGGCAAATTTCCGTTGTAAGAAATAACCTCTGCGGTTTTATTCTTATCGTTTGAATATGTCATATTAATAACACCGTCAGTCACTGTATATGCACCGTAGTTATATTCCGACTGAGTGATATTGTCGGAGAAAAGACCGTTTTCGTCAAAGCTTAAACCCTCACCGCCGTACATCGAACCAAACACCTCTTTAATAGAAGCATCACGCTTGCCGATGTTATCAAATGCCTTATATGGATAAAAATCACCGGTAAAGTTCAAACTCTTGTCGGCACTTTCTGCACCGCTTACCACAATAGCCTCTGTGGTCAGCTCAGCTGTTGTATTCTCTGTCTGCAATTCCTCTGTAGTTTCTTCCGCTACATTCTGAGTTGTTTGCTCTGTTTCCTGCTTTGCTTCAACGGTAGTTTCAGCAATAGTTGCAGCTGATGCGGTGGTAGCTGTATTATCGTTATTTTTTAAATCCTTTTGTACCGAATAAATTGTAATGCCCACAATCATCAATACTAAAACTGCGATTATCGCAATAAAAAGCCACAGGCTGATTGTAATTTTCGGGCGTTTTGCGGCGTGTTTAGCTTTCATCAGATTTCCCCTCTGCTTTCTCTCTTTCCTTTTTCATCTTGATGATTACACTTCTCTTAACCATTTTTCCGTTATAGAAAATATACTCATCGCCATCCTTGCTCTCCTCAATGTCAAGGTTGAGAAACTCATCTGCAATGTGGTTTTCTTCTTCCTCTTCATCAACAAACTGTCCCTTTCTGCGGTTGTCCATTTTCTTGTCAATCTTTTTAGAACGCTTTTCCTTTTCGGTCATAAGGTTGTACATACCCGGATAAACCGAAGCATTTATAACATAAGACGCCAATGCAGGCACAAGCACAATCATAAGTACTGCGGTGGTCACAAGCAGAGCGATACTGCTGTTTGTATTACCGACAAACAAAAGAATTGTTGCACAAAACAGGGCAATTACAAAAAGTCCGAAGGTCGCAATAATGTTGTGCTTTAGTTCACCAAATGACATAAGAGCCGAGTTTTTATAAATATTTTTAAGCGACAAGTCAAAGGTAACTGTCATTGACGGCACATAAAAGAAGATAAACAAAAATGCAACCGCAATAATAATTGACACTATAAGGCAGATATAGAGCAACACAAGAAAGCCCGAATCAACCTTTGGCTGAGAAATCAACGCACTATAGAGCCTGATTGAGAAATAGCTGAAAATAACCGCAAAATAGGTGATTACACCGTGGAATAAAAACCTTTTCCAGTTGTTCTTTATGCCCTCAATAAAGGTTGCAAAAACATTAAGGTTTTCCTGCCCTCTTGCAAGTCTTGAGGTAACAAGCGTTACACCTGCAAAGAACGGTGAAAGCGGAATTATTGCAAGCAAAAGGATAAAATATCCGCCAAGCTTTAACGCACTGTCAAGAAAATAAAATGCCGTAACCAGCACCGCAAGCGGTACAGCAAACAAAAGATTGGTAAAAATAACTTTGCCAAAGTTGTAAAATAGGTTGCTGAAAAAGTCAGCTAAAGCAAACTTTGCTTTTTTCCCTGCCATTGTTCGACCTCCAAAGGTTAAAAATTAAAATTCCCCGCAAAAACTCCCCATAACGCAGCGTCAAGCACAGCAGAAAGAAAGGCAAGTATAAGTGAGCTTACCCCCTTTGAAAGAAAGTCCGATATATACCTGTGCGAAGAGCCGCCTCTTTTGTCCGCTATAAGCTGAAAAAACATTGTTCCCGATGCGTTAAAAGCGGCGACTGAAAATAAAACAAGTGCCATACAGAACAAAAATGTTCCGGGCAGTAAAACAAAAAGATAAAAGACTATTCCCGTAAGCGAGTGTACCGAAAACAAATATCCTGCCGTAATACCTGTGCCAAAACCTTTTAAAAGCACGACAAACGGCATTACAGGTATTCCCCATGGGGTTAGTCCGAGTAAAAATACTGCAAACAAAAATATAAAATCCGAGGCAAAACAGGCACAAAATGTGCTTATTACATTTTGCGAAAGCCTTGCTTTAAGATTTGTAAAAAACAAAAAGTCAAGTGAACTCAGCATTTCTTCGTCTGTAGA
>NZ_JBGVJL010000103.1:0-2260 GCF_045129435.1 Ruminococcus sp.
CGGATAAGCTGACCGTTGAGGTTAAGGTAGCTGATTTCAATAAATCACTGAGTGCGGAAAATGCAGGCAGTGATAACGAAAAGGAACTTGCACTTGCACAGATGCTATATAAGCTTTTATGCGAATTTACGGGCATAAATCAGCCTTGGGGTTTGCTTACGGGTGTGCGTCCGATAAAGCTGTTGAGAAATGTTTCAAACGAGCAAGGCTTTGAAAAGGCAAAGAGAATTTTTGCAAACGACTACTATGTTAGTCCGGAAAAGCTTGACCTTGCGGTAATGACGGAGGAAAATGAGAGAAAAATTATTGAGCTTTCAAAGCCTGATTCTTTCAGCTTGTATGTTGGCGTTCCGTTTTGTCCGTCAAGGTGCAGTTACTGTTCGTTTGTAATGTCATCTGTCGAAAGGGCAAAAAAGCTTGTTGATCCATATGCAGAATTGCTTTGTGAGGAAATAAGACTCACAGCGGAAATTGCAAACAAACTTGGACTCAGGCTTGAAACCGTTTACTTTGGAGGCGGCACACCGACCACGCTTTCGGCAGAACAGCTTTCAAAGGTGATTGGCACAGTAAACAACAGTTTTGATATGTCAACCTGCAGAGAATTTACAGTTGAAGCCGGCAGACCGGATACAATTACCACAGAAAAGCTTATGGCACTCAAGGAAAACGGTGTTGACAGAATCAGTATAAATCCGCAGACATTAAATGATGATGTTTTGCGTGAAATCGGCAGAAAGCACACAGTGGGACAGTTCTTTGACGCTTTTGCACTCGCAAGAAAGTGTGGTTTTACAAATATTAATACTGACCTTATTGCGGGACTTCCTACCGATACATACGAAAGCTTTAAAAAATCGGTTGACGGCATACTCTCGCTTGACGCCGAGTGCATTACTGTTCATACACTGAGTATGAAACGCAGTTCTACCCTTACCGAAAAAGGTGTGACCATTGACAGAGAGGGTGCGGAAACCACCCGAAAAATGCTTGAGTATAATCAGAAAGTTCTTCTTGAAAAGAATTATATTCCGTATTATCTGTACAGACAAAGCCGAATGGCAGGCAATCTTGAGAATGTCGGTTGGTCAAAAAAAGGTTACGAAAGTCTTTATAATGTTTATGTTATGGATGAAACCCACACCATTCTCGGCTGCGGCTCGGGGGCTGTAACAAAACTCAAGAGGAATAATCCCGACTACCTGGAGCGTATATTCAACTTTAAGTACCCGTATGAATATATAGACAGGTTTGAGGAGATGATAAGAAGAAAAAACGCAATTTCGGCATTTTATACACAATAAATTTGTTGATAATCTCGTGCAATAATGCTATAATAGCACAGATAAATATATAGAAAGGTATGACTGATATGGGAAAATTTGACGGCATTTTAGATGATGTTATAGTTAATGCAAAGGCAGCGGCTTCTGTTGTTTCTAAAAAAGCTTCTGATGTTTACGATAACTCAAAGCAGAAAATTGCAGCGGCTGAAATCAGAGCAGAAATTAACTCAAAGCTCAAGGAGCTTGGTGCACTTACCTACAAAAGTGTTGTACACAGCATTGATTTGTCTGATAAAATCAAAGAAAAAACCGATGAAATTACAGAGTTAAAGGAAAATCTTGACCTTATTAACAACAGCATTTCAGATTCAAAAAATATTAGCTATTGCCCTGAGTGCGGCAGCGATATTCCTGAAAACTCAAAGTTCTGCAACAACTGCGGTGCAAAGCTTGGTGAAGAAAAAACTGAGTTTTAATATTTTTGATTTTATTTTATAAATTGATAATTGGGTGATTTAATTTGTCTAAAAAATACAATGCGATAAGTAATGCAGAGGAAAATGTTTCTCATTCCTTTTTAAAGGGTGCGGCAATACTTACGCTGAGTATGGTTGTTGTAAAGGTTATCGGACTTCTTGATCAGGTGCTTCTCACAAATATTTACTCAATGTTTGGCGAAGAATACGCTACAATGGGTTCGGGACTCTTTAGCAACGCATACGAAATTTTTGTTGTTATATTTACGGTTGCAACGGGCGGACTCCCTATTGCAATTTCAAGACTCGTGTCTGAGAGCATTGCTCAGAAAAGATACAGAGATGTTAAGCTGATACATAAGGTATCAATTCCGTTTTTCTCAATAGTCGGCATTGTGTCATTTATGATAATGATTGCAGGCAGCTTTATTTATGTAAGAATAATTGATTCTCCGTATTCAATTTACGCAATGCTCTGCCTTGCACCGACTATTCTTT
>NZ_JBGVJL010000104.1:0-9309 GCF_045129435.1 Ruminococcus sp.
AACCTTTTTCAAAGGTGGTGGGTGTGGGCAAAGCCCACAAATACTTTTCTCTTATACAAAGCTTCGATAGCCAAACAGCCTGCTGTTTGGCGGCTTGAACACAACGGTGAAAGCCTTATAATGCGACAGCAACACAAAAGCTTTTTCTTCTATTATTTCCTAATGAAGTATTTCTTTTAAAAGGCTGTCGCCTGTTTTGTCAAACTTTGCTTTAGCACACAAACAGCGTTGCTGTTTATGCCTTACAAATTGTAATAGATACAGCTTTTCTTGGGCGTTGCCCAAACCCACGAGCCTTTAAAAAGGCTCGACCTAAATTTTTTATTGTTTATCTGAAATTTTCTGCTAAACAAAAATTCGTCATATGGAGGTTGCGAGATGTTTGTAGATACAGCGAAAATTTATATAAAAGCCGGTGACGGCGGTGACGGTGCGGTATCGTTTCACCGAGAAAAATATGTAGCGGCAGGCGGCCCCGATGGCGGTGACGGCGGCAGAGGCGGAAATGTTGTGTTCCTCGCAGATACTAACCTTTCTACTCTTGCAGATTTCCGTTATAAACGCAAATACCTTGCTAAAAAGGGAGAAAACGGCAGAGGCGGCCGCTGTAAGGGTAAAAATGCCGAGGATCTTATCATTCGTGTTCCGCTTGGCACACTTGTTAAAGAAGAAGAAACAGGCAGAGTTTTAGCTGATGTTTCATCTTCAGAGCCATATGTAGTGGCAAGAGGCGGCAAAGGCGGCTGGGGCAATCCGCATTTTGCAACTCCTGTTCGTCAGGTTCCTCGTTTTGCAAAGCCGGGTTTGCCGGGTGAAGAATTTAATGTCACACTTGAATTAAAACTTCTTGCAGATGTTGGTCTTGTTGGCTTTCCTAATGTCGGTAAAAGTACCCTTGTGTCGGTAGTTTCTCAGGCAAAACCGCTTATTGCGAATTACCACTTCACAACCATTACTCCTGTACTCGGTGTTGTATCAATGGGTGAAGGCTCTTCTTTTGTTATGGCTGACATTCCGGGTCTTATTGAGGGTGCATGGCAGGGTACAGGTCTTGGTCATCAGTTCCTCCGTCACATCGAGCGTTGCAGAATGTTAGTGCATATCGTTGATGTTTCAGGCTCAGAGGGAAGAAATCCTAAAGAGGATTTTGAAACCATTAACAATGAACTTAAAAAATTCAATCCGGAGCTTGCCGAGCGTCCAATGATTGTTGCAGGAAACAAATGTGATATGGCAACAGATGAGCAGATTGCTGATTTCAAGGCTTATGTTGAGGCACAGGGCTATGATTTCTTCCCGATTATGGCGGCAATTCGCTATGATGTTGACCCAATGTTAAATAAAATCAGAGAAATGCTCTCAAAGCTTCCTCCAATAACTCACTACGAGGCAGAGCCTGCTCCGATTGTGACAGCCGAGGACTTTGACGACCATTCTGTTACTGTCAAGAATGTAAACGGTATCTACACCGTTGAGGCTGACTGGCTGTTGCAGGTTATGAAGAGCATCAATTTTGATGACTACGAGAGCCTTAACTACTTCCAAAAGGTACTCATTGATAACGGTATAATTGACGCACTCAGAGCAAAAGGCTGCGGCGAGGGCGACACAGTTTCAATCTACGAGCTTGAATTTGATTTTGTTGACTAACAGGGTGTTTGTATGGAAAATGAGAATATAACTGAGCATACCTATGCAGACGAGGTTTCTCCGCTTACACTTGCCTTTGTGGGTGACGGTGTGTATGATTTGCTTGTTCGTGCATACCTTGTAAGGCAGAGTAACCGCCCTGTAGGTGAGCTTAATAAAATAAAGGTTGGCTTTGTTAATTGCAAAAGTCAGGCGGAGTATGCCAAGATTTTAATACCACATCTTTCTGAAAAAGAATTATCGGTGTATAAAAGAGGCAGAAACGCCGCCCCAAAATGCACTCCCAAAAACGGAACTGTGGCTGATTACCATAGTGCTACGGGACTTGAGAGTCTTTTTGGCTATTTATATTTAAAAGATGAAAAAGAAAGAATTTCCGAGTTGTTCGATATTATTTTACATATTTCGCTAAATGGAAGTGGTAATTGTGAAAAATAAGTTTGACATAAAAACTACGGTTGCCGACTACGCAATAATGCTTGCAGGTGCGGCGGTATATGCAATTTCAGTAGTGATTTTTACAGCACCAAACGATATTGCAACCGGTGGACTTACAGGTGTGGCAACAATGCTTAACCATATGTTTGGTTTGCCAATCGGTACAATGGTACTTGTTATGAACATACCGTTGTTCATCTGGGGTGCTATTGAAAACGGAATTTCATTCCTCACAAAAACAATAGCGGGCACAGTTTTTGCATCAATATTCATTGATTTATTCACTCCGATTATGACTGCCTACACAGGCGACAAAATTTTGGTTGCTATTTTTGGCGGTATCCTGAACGGTGTAGGACTTGAGATGATATTTATGCGTGGCGGCTCAACGGGAGGTACGGATATTGTAGCGTTGAATTTACACAAGCACTTTCCGTATTTTTCAACAGGCAATCTGATTTTTGCAGCCGATGCACTTGTGCTTATTATGGTTTTCTTCGTGTATAACAGCATTGAAAGTGTACTTTACGCAGTTATTACAATATTTTTCAGCATTAAAGTTATTGATACAATTTCGTACGGCGTTGCAAGAGATAACGGCAAGCTTATGTTCATTATTACGGATAAATATTCAGAAATATGCAGTATGATTATGACTGAAAACGATAGGGGAATTACCTTGCTCAACGGCGAGGGTGCATACAGTGGAAAGCCTAAAAGAGTGCTTATGTGTGCAGTAAGACCGCATCAGGTCTATAAAATAACCAATACCGTAAAAAGTGTTGATAAAAATGCGTTTATTATAGTAACTACAGCTAGCTCTATAAAGGGCAAAGGCTTCATAACAAAAACCGGCATCGGCTCTTAAGCTGATGTCGGTTTTTTGCTTTATATAATTAAATAATTTTAATTTCCACCCCGTCCGTCATGTCTTTCCCTCTTATCATCAAGTGGTTTGCGACCCGTTGTAACCCATTGATTATCGGCAGCACTCTTTTTATTTTTACCGTTTACAGTGGGCAATGGCTTTGAATTATTTTTGCCTCCGGTTCTATGACACATAAAATCACCCCTTGACTTATTTTGCGATAAATCAAGGGGTTTATGAGTTTTCAGAAAAATTAACGCTCTGAAAATTCTTTGCCTGTAATCAAATAATCAATAGATACATTAAAATACTCAGACATTTTAATGAGCATTGATATAGAAGGCTCACGTTTGCCATTTTCATAGTAGGAAAGAGCTTCTCTGGAGATATTCAAATCCATAGCAACCTTTTGTTGACTAAAATGCTTCTTTTTCCGTATTTCTTTTAATCCTGTCAAGAAAATCACCTCTTGACAATAGTGTAACAGTGTGTTACACTATTTATGTAACAAAATGTTACATAAATAGTTGGCAAAGAAGGGAAGATTATGTGAAAATGAATCATTTGTGTTGCTGCACTACTTATATTAGTGCGAACATCATAAAGCATAATATCAATAATACAGAAGAAAAAATAATGTTAGAAAGAGTTTGGTGATGTTTAAATGACTGATTTAAAAAATCAAAATTCTGAAAAGAATACAAAGTATTTTGGAATAGGTGTGGGCTTATTAGCAGCGACAGTATGTGTTTTTACCTTGATTTTATATTTAGGTTATTTGTTAAAATATGCATTTATTATTCCGTTTATTTCGATTTTAGTAATCACTTCATTTATAGTTATGGTTGTTACAGCTAAAAGAAGAGCCGATAGCTTAAGTAATACATACATTGCTGACGGTTATTTTAATCTTGCGTTACATGTTATCCTTTTACTTGTTATAGGCGGAATATGGCAATTAATTTGGATTTACAGAACAACAAGTTTTACTAATAATGACAAATCATCTGAATTCAGAAATCCGGTAACAAAGCTGTTGCTTAATATGTTTATTCCTTTTTACTCAATATATTGGATATATGTAACTGCCCAGAGAATTGATAATATTTCAAAAAGTAAGGGTAATAATTCTGAAATATCTATGGTATGTCTTATTTGCGGAATTTTTATTCCTTTTGTATCTTTACTTATAATTCAAAATCAGATTAATAAAGTTTGTAATATGTCAGTAATAAATTTCGCTGATAATAATAACAAAAAATCAGATACAGAAGAACTGAGAGAATATAAGAAATTGCTTGATGACGGTGTAATAACACAGGAAGATTTTGATAATAAAAAAATAAAATTTTGAAATAAAACAATAGCAGGGCATAAATTGGTATAGATTTAAGCCCTGCTGTTTTATGTTGTTATAATAAAAGAAAAGTAAAAAGGTCTATCGCCAAAAGACAATAGACCTTTTTGTGGTGCCGGTGACCGGACTTGAACCGGTACGGTATCGCTACCGGCGGATTTTGAGTCCGCTACGTCTGCCAATTCCATCACACCGGCAAATACAAATATATTATACATTATTTGTATTTAAAAATCAAGTGAATTTTTAATTTCTTTTTAAAAAATAATGAATATTCTCTTGCGGAAAATAAAATGAATATTAAACCGCATAAAAACAGGAAATTTTACATTTTTTTAATTTTTAATATCATTTTAGTTGCTTATTTTAAAAATTTATATTATAATATATCTGTATTTTTATTAGCAGTCAAGGCTGCAATTTATGGAGGAATGTCAAAATGGATAAAAAAGAGCTTCTTTATGAAGGTAAAGCAAAAAAGGTATTTTCTACAGAGAATCCTGACTACTGTATCGTTTCTTACAAAGATGATGCTACTGCATTTAACGGCGAGAAAAAGGGTACAATTATCGGTAAGGGTGTTGTAAACAACCGTATGAGCAACTTTATGTTTAAGCTTCTTGAGGAAAAGGGTATTCCTACTGATTTTGTTGAAGAGCTTAACGACAGAGATACAGTTCTCAAAAAGGTTGAGATTGTACCGTTAGAGGTTATCGTAAGAAATAAGGCAGCAGGCAGCCTTTCAAAAAGACTTGGTCTTCCTGAGGGTACACCAATGAAAACTCCTGTTCTTGAGTTCTGCTATAAGAACGACGAGCTCGGTGACCCAATGGTAAACGAATATCACATTCTTGCAGCCGGCTTTGCTACAAAGGAAGAAATTGATGTTATTTCTAAGTATGCTCTTAAAGTAAATGAGATTATGATTGACTTCTTCAAGGAGTGCAATGTTGACCTTATCGACTTTAAGATTGAGTTCGGCAGATACAAGGGCGAGATTCTTCTTGCTGATGAGATTTCACCTGATACATGCCGTTTCTGGGATATGGATACTCAGGAAAAGCTTGACAAAGACCGTTTCCGCAGAGATATGGGCGGCGTTGAAGAAGCTTACCACGAAATGATGAAGAGAATCGGTTTAGCATAAATTTCCGTTTAAATATACATTTACAACTCCCGTCAGGGTAGTAGTTATATATTTTTACGGATGGTGTTGCCTTTTGAAAAATTCATTCGACAATTACGCAAAAGAAGGACTGCACGAGGAATGTGGTGTTTTCGGAATATTTGGTGACGGCACAATCAATCCAGCCTATGCCTGCTACAACGGCTTGCTTGCATTGCAGCACCGTGGTCAGGAAAGCTGCGGTATTGCCGTTACCGATGATGGTGTAATAGATTACCATAAGGATATGGGACTTGTTACCGAGGTTTTTAATAACCGTATTCTTGACTCTTTGCAGGGTCAGATGGGTATTGCTCATGTTCGTTATTCGACTGCCGGTGGTTCTGTGCTTGAAAATTCACAGCCTCTTGTTATGCGTTATGTAAAGGGTACGCTTGCTGTAGCTCACAACGGCAACCTTACCAACGCTCTCGAAATTCGCAGTCAGCTTGAACAGACAGGTGCTATTTTTCAGACAACTATCGACTCTGAGGCTATCTGTTATGTTATTGCAAGAGAAAGGCTTAAATGTCATTCTGTTGAGGAGGCAGTTGCCCGTACTATGAGGGTTATCAAGGGTGCATATTCTCTGCTTGTAATGAGTCCGAGAAAGCTTATTGCCGCCCGTGACCCACATGGTTTCCGTCCTCTTTGCATGGGTAAATATAATGACTCCGTAGTATTTGCGAGTGAGAGTGCTGCTCTTGACGCTTGCGGAGCTAAGTTTATCCGAGATATTGAGCCGGGTGAAATTGTTGTGGTAGATAACAAAGAAGTCCGCAGCATAAAGCCTGACTTTGGCGAGGAGAAAAAGCAGTCGCTTTGCATTTTTGAATATATTTATTTTGCCCGTTCTGATTCTTTTATTGACGGTATAAGCGTTTATGAAGCAAGAAAACAGGCAGGCAGAATTTTAGCAAGAGAATTTCCTGTTGAGGCTGATATGGTAGTAGGTGTGCCTGAGTCGGGCATTGACGCCGCTATCGGATACAGCGAAGAGTCGGGAATTCCATATGAAAAGGCTATTGTAAAAAACAGCTATATAGGCAGAACTTTTATTAAACCCAGTCAGAAAGAGCGTATGAAAAGTGTTCGCATTAAGCTTAACCCGATTGCAGACAAAATTAAGGGCAAGCGTGTTGTCATAATTGATGACAGCATTGTGCGTGGCACTACTGTTGACAGAATTGTCACTATGCTCCGAGAAGCAGGTGCTAAAGAGGTTCATATGCGTATAAGCTCACCGCCGTTTATGTGGCCTTGCTACTACGGCACAGATATTCCGTCAAGGGGAGAGCTTATCGCCTGCAACCATTCGGTTGAAGAAATCCGTCAGTTAAGCGGTGCTGATTCGCTCGGTTATTTGCCGGCAGACAGCCTGCGTGAAATGCTCCATAATGCTCCAATTGGCTTTTGTGACGCTTGCTTTAGCGGTAATTATCCTGCTGAAACCACCAAAAAGACCTTTAAGGGCAAAGAGCGTGGCGGTATGAATTTTGATAAAAAATGCTAAAAACCTACATTCTGAAAGGATTTACAAAATATGGTTAAGGATACCTATGAATCACCCTTGTCTGCAAGATATGCAAGCAAGGAAATGAAATATATTTTCTCACCGGATATGAAATTCCGCACATGGAGAAAGCTTTGGATTGCTCTTGCAGAGGCAGAAATGGAGCTTGGTCTTCCTATCGCTCAGGAGCAGATTGACGAGCTTAAAGAGCATGCTGACGACATCAATTATGAAGTTGCTCAGGAGAGAGAAAAGCTTGTTCGTCACGATGTAATGTCACATGTTTACGCTTACGGTGTGCAGTGCCCTAATGCAAAGGGTATCATTCACCTTGGTGCTACATCTTGCTATGTAGGTGATAATACAGATATTATCATTATGACAGAAGGCTTAAAGCTTATCAGAAATAAGCTTATTACCGTTATCCGCAATCTTTCTAAGTTTGCAGATGAGTACAAGGCTCTCCCTACACTTGCATTCACACATTTTCAGCCTGCACAGCCGACAACTGTAGGCAAGAGAGCTACTCTCTGGCTTCAGGAGCTGCTTATGGACCTTGAAGATGTTGAGTATCAGCTTTCAAAAGCTAAGCTTCTCGGCTCAAAGGGTACTACAGGTACTCAGGCAAGCTTCCTTGAGCTTTTTGAGGGTGACCACGAAAAATGTAAGGCACTTGACAAGAAAATCGCTCAGAAAATGGGCTATAACGCTTGCTTTGCTGTATCAGGTCAGACCTATTCAAGAAAACTTGATTCACAGTTCTTGAATGTTCTCGCAGGCATTGCTCAGAGTGCTTCTAAATTCTCAAATGATATTCGTCTTTTACAGCACCTTAAAGAGGTTGAAGAACCATTTGAAAAGAATCAGATTGGTTCATCGGCAATGGCTTACAAGCGTAATCCAATGCGTTCAGAGCGTATCGGCTCACTCTCTCGTTATGTAATGTGTGATGTATTAAACGGTTATTTCACAACTGCTACACAGTGGTTTGAGAGAACTCTTGATGACTCGGCTAACAAGCGTCTTAGTATTCCTGAGGCATTCCTTGCTGTTGACGGTATCCTTTCACTCTATGCAAATGTAGCAGACGGTCTTGTGGTATATCCAAAGGTTATTGAGCAGCGTTTAAGAAAAGAGCTACCGTTTATGGCTACAGAAAACATTATGATGGACGCTGTTAAGTACAGAGGTGCAGACAGACAGCAGCTTCACGAGAGAATTCGTGTTCATTCAATGGCTGCTTCTAAGGTTATTAAAGAAGAGGGCGGCGAAAATGACCTCCTCGAAAGAATTGCTAATGATGAGGCATTCGGTGTAACTTTAGAGGATCTCGAAAAGATTTTACAGCCGGAGAAATATACAGGCAGAGCAAAAGAGCAGACAGAGGATTTCCTTGCTGAAATGGTACAGCCTGTTCTTGACAAGTATGTTGATATTGAATCAGACAAGCCTGAAATCAATGTATAATTTAACATTGGTATTTATATATTAAGGAGTTTTACAAATTATGGTTAAAGCAATAGTAGGTGCAAACTGGGGCGATGAAGGTAAGGGTAAGATTACCGATGTTCTCGCAAATGACAGCGACATTGTTATTCGCTTTCAGGGCGGTGCAAATGCAGGTCATACTATCGTAAACGAATATGGCAAGTTTGCTTTGCATCAGCTTCCATCAGGTGTGTTTCACCAGAATATTACTAATATTATTGGCAATGGTGTCGCTTTCAGCGTTGAGAATTTCGTAAAGGAAATTGCAGAGCTTGAGAGCAGAGGCGTACCAAAGCCAAAGATTATTATTTCAGACAGAGCACAGATAGTTATGCCTTATCATGTTGCTTTTGACTGTTACGAAGAGGAGCGTCTTGGCAAAAATTCTTTCGGCTCTACAAAGAGTGGTATTGCTCCTTTCTATTCAGATAAATATTCAAAAATCGGTTTCCAGATTAACGAGCTTTATGATGACCCTGATTCACTCAGAGAAAAAATCAGACACGCGCTCGGCATCAAAAATGCTATTCTCAAAAATCTCTACAATAAGCCTGAGATAACAGAAGAGGAAGTATTTGACAAGCTTATGGAATACAAAGAGGCTCTTGCACCATATGTAGGAGATACTTTTGAATTTATTCATAATGCACTCAAAGACGGTAAGAATATTCTCTTAGAGGGTCAGCTTGGCTCACTTAAGGATACTGACTTTGGTATTTACCCAATGGTTACATCTTCAAACACTATTGCAGGTTACGGTGCAGTAGGTGCAGGCATTCCGCCTTATGAAATCAAAGAGGTTATTACAGTTGTTAAAGCATATTCAAGTG
>NZ_JBGVJL010000105.1:0-2671 GCF_045129435.1 Ruminococcus sp.
AAATGGAACTATAAAACAGCAATCCCTATATATTACCCGAGAGTTAACAATATTAGCTTACTTCTTCCTCTTTGCTTAACAAACAATGATAATAAAGCTGATGTTGCATTGGTTATACAAAAACTTGATACCGGAAATTATCAGGGGCAAACAATTCTTACTCTTGATATGGCTTATCAAGATGCCCGACAGATATGTCGTCCTAACAGTGAATGGCTAACAACAGAAAATATCGAAGCAAGTTACTCTAATGATTGTGAAGACGACATAAATGAATAATATTTCGTAAATAAGAATGCACCTTGCAGTTTTGCAGGGTGCATTGCTATTTTTAAGGAAATCCTTTTATAACACACAAGAGCCGATGCGTATTGCACCGGCTCTTGCTTGATGGAGAGATTAGAATGAATTATTTATATAAACAGGAGCATTACCAGCCAAACATCTGTGACCAGATTGAGTCGTCACCATTTGAGCTATTGCCCTCTGAAGTTGGAGTAGTGGTTTTCTGCGAACCGTTTGTAATCTGTGAATTGCTTACCGCCGGCACATATTCTTCAAGTACAAATGAAATTGTCTTGCTTGTGCCTCTGCGGCTTACTGTGAATGTCACTGTGTCACCTACCTCAGCATTCTGAAGTGCTGTGGTAATATCATCTGATGAAGATACATCTGTATCGTTTACCTTTGTAACTAAGTCGCCTCTTGTCATACCAGCCTTTTCAGCGTTTGAACCTGTGTCAACTGAAAGTACATAGCAGCCTGTTTGATTTACGCCGTAATAGAAAGCGGTTTCGTTTGATGTAATGTCTGTAAAGTCCATACCAAGGTCAACCTTACCTGTTACATAGCCGTATTCTTTAAGGTCGCTGAGAATGTCAAGAACATTGTTAATCGGAATAGCAAATGCGATACCCTCAACCTCGGTTGCACTCTGCTTAGCGTTTACAATACCGACAAGCTCGCCGTTAGCATTGAAAAGTCCGCCGCCTGAGTTGCCTGGGTTTACCTGAGCATTTGTCTGCAAAAGTGTCATCTGAGTATCTTCAATAGTAACCTTTCTTGCGAGGGCTGAGATGATACCGTCTGTAACTGTACCTCCAAGCTCACCGAGTGGGTTACCGATTGCTACTACATAGTCGCCTACTGCAAGACTGCTGCTATCGCCAAAAGTTGCAGGAGAAAGACCTGTTGCGTCAACCTTTAATAAAGCAATATCATTGTCTGCATCACTGCCAATGATTGTAGCGTCATACTCTGTGCCATCTCTGAGTCTTACTTTAACAGAATTTGCACCGTCAATAACATGGTTATTTGTGAGAATGTAACCGTCCTGCGAAATGATAACGCCGGAGCCTGCACCCTGCTGAACATACTGCTGAGCAAACGAACCTGTTACAACGCTCTCCGTTGAAATTTCAACAACGCTGTCGGCTGTCTTTTTAACAATCTCTGAGGTTGAATTTGCGGTAGAGGTTGTTGATGCGGTTGTGGTTGTTCCGCTGCTGTTTGCCTTAGTAATATTCAAACTGCCGCTTGTAGTTGTGTTCATTTTATTTGCAAGATATCCTCCGCCAAAACCAAGTCCGCAAGAGAATACCATTGTTACTGCAAGTGCGATTGCAATTCCGCCTCTTGTCATCGGCTTTCTCGGTTTCTTTGGCTTTTTTACCTTTGGTGGTTTTGCATTTGCTGCGTGATGATTTGGAGCTGTGCCATATGGCTGAGAATTATACACATTCTGTGACTGCTGATTCTGTGCAGTGTAGCCATTAGAAGTGTTTGACTGATAATTATCATAGGTATTTGCATTTGGGTTATGATAATTATTGCTGTAGCCTGCACCGGTATTCTGAGATGAATAGCTCTGCTGTGAAGAATACTGAGTCTGCTCATTGTATCTGTTTGGATTATGAGAAGCGTCTTTGTTGTTGCCGTTTACATATGAGTAGTGATACTCTGAGTCGGTTGACTTTGACTCGGTTTTATCAGAATTCCATTCGTATGAAGCAGATTTGCTTTCCTGTGTGGTATCTGTGCTTTCCGGTGTAGTGCCTGTTGTGTTCTCAGAATTGCCTGAGTAAATGTCATCGAATTCATTTGGATTTTTATTATCAAGCATTTTTTAGTCCTCCTTAAATGCTGTGTCTTTCGTATCTCTTACGATGTATATATAATAATTTTGCCAAGTGAAAACTATATGAACTCGTTTTGAAATGAATATGAAATAAATTGAAATAACTATGAAACCGAATTCACTTTATATTCTTAATCGCCTTATTGCAAAATATGACTCTATAATGAAAGTTGAGATAGCTTTGCTAAACAACGGTCGGGAAATTTTGCTTAAATTATTACAGAATTTATACTCGGAAATAAAAATTTGGTCAACCTTTTTCAAAGGTTGTGGGTTTGGGCAAAGCACACAATACTTTAGATAACGCAAAGTTTTGATAGCCAAACAGCTTGCTGTTTGGTGGCTTGAGCTCAATAGTAAAAGCTTTATAATGGCGATAGCAACACAAAACAGAAAAAATATTGTTTTCAATTTATAAATTATTTCTTATCAAAAGGCTGTCGCCTGTTTTATCAAACTTTGCTTTAGCACACAAACAGCATTGCTGTTTGTGCCTGAAAATTTGCAATAAACACAACTTTTCTTGGGCTTTGC
>NZ_JBGVJL010000106.1:0-13009 GCF_045129435.1 Ruminococcus sp.
CCAAGAGAAGCCGCTGTAATACCCTTACCAAGACCGGATACTACACCGCCTGTAACAAATATATACTTTTTAGCTTTCTTTTCAGTATGATTAGCCATAAATTATACCTCAATCTCTCCTTCAAATACTTTTTCGGCATTACCTGTCATATAAACAGTTTCGTCTGTGTAGTTAATAACGAGGTCGCCGCCTTTGAGCTTGATTTTAATATCGTCGCCCTTTTTGCAGAAGCCGTTTTCACAAGCTGCTACAGCTACCGCACAAGCACCTGTACCACAAGCCCAGGTTTCGCCTGAACCTCTCTCCCATACTCTCATTTTGATTGTATGGTCGTCAAGTACTGTAACAAATTCTGTATTTACTCTTTCAGGGAAGAGCTTGTCATTCTCAAATACCGGGCCAATCTTTTCAATGTCAAGATTGTCAATATCATCCATAAATACTACGCAATGTGGGTTACCCATTGATACGCAGGTGATGTTGTATTCCTTGTCGCCGATTGTAACAGGCTCGTTTACGATCTTGTCCTTGTCCATAGCAACCGGAATTTCTTTAGGATCAAGAATTGCCTTGCCCATATCAACTCTGAGGCTTGTTACCTCACCGTTTGTTGTATAAGCCTTGAGGCTCTTAATGCCTGAAAGAGTTTCGATTGTAATTTCGTCTTTCTCCTTGTAGTCAACCATACCGTGGTCATAGAGGAACTTACCTACGCAACGAATGCCGTTACCGCACATCTTACCCTCTGAGCCGTCAAGGTTGTACATCTTCATCTTAGCGTCAGCAACTTTAGATGGGCAAACAAGGATAATACCGTCACCACCGATACCGAAGTGTCTGTCAGAAAGTCTTACAGAGAGAGCCTCCGGATTGTTGATTTCCTGATCAAAAGTGCTGAAGTAAATGTAGTCATTACCGATGCCCTGCATCTTTGTGAATTTAAGCATTTCTTTCTCATCCCTCATGTGGTTAATATCTATAAGCTCTGTGCTGTGCTGTGTGTAGTGGCTCTTAAGGCAATCTGCAAGTGCATTTGCTGTATCAAGAGCTGTAAGACAAGGAATGTTTCTTTCAACTGTTTTTCTGCGGATTTTAACAGAATCTCTTGATGGAATTCTGCCCTTAGCAGAAGTTGAAATTACATACTGAATCTTGCCTGACTCAATAAGTGTGAGTGTGTTGTCTGTCTTGCACTCGTGAATCTTCTTTACAGCAACAGCGTCAATACCGTATTTCTTGAGTACTGCGGCAGTACCCTCTGTAGCGTAAATTTTAAAGCCAAGGTCATAGTACTTCTTGGCAATCTCGCCGATCTCGCCCTTATCGGAATTACGAACTGTGATGAACACACCGCCGTTCTTCTTCATCTTGTAGCCTGCACCGATGAGTCCTTTGTAAAGTGCCTCTTCAAGTGTGCCTGCAACGCCGAGAACCTCACCTGTTGACTTCATCTCAGGACCTAAGTGGTTATCAACATTTATAAGCTTTTCAAAGCTGAATACAGGGACTTTTACTGCAATGTAAGGGCTCTTTCTGTAAAGTCCTGTGCCATAGCCCATATCCTTGAGCTTTTCGCCTAGCATTGCTCTTGTGGCAAGGTCAACCATCGGTACACCGGTAACCTTACTGATGTAAGGAATTGTTCTTGATGAACGAGGATTTACCTCGATTACATAAAGCTCATCTTTATAGATAAGGTACTGAATGTTTACAAGACCCTTTGTCTGTAACTCGATAGCAAGGTTCTTTGAGCTTTCAATAATGGTCTGAGTCATCTTGTCTGAAATATTCCAAGCAGGATATACAGCTATTGAGTCGCCTGAGTGAATACCGGCTCTCTCAATATGCTCCATGATACCAGGAATAAGAATATCCTCACCGTCACAGATAGCATCAACCTCAAGCTCTGTACCCTGTAAATATTTATCAATAAGAATTGGGTTCTCTATATTCTGTGCAAGAATAATAGCCATATACTCCTTAACATCTGCCTCGTTGAATGCGATAATCATATTCTGACCACCGAGTACATAAGACGGACGGAGAAGTACAGGATAACCGATTGTTTCAGCGACCTCAAGAGCCTCATCAGTTGTCATAACTGTTACGCCTCTTGGACGCTTAATGTGATATTTCTCAAGGAGTTCATCAAAACGCTCTCTGTCCTCTGCCATATCAATAGCATCATATGAAGTACCGAGAATATTAACACCGCAGTCGCTCATATGCTTTGTAAGCTTGATAGCTGTCTGACCGCCGAATGCAACTACAACACCATATGGCTTTTCGGTATTGATGATACCCATTACATCTTCTGTGGTGAGTGGTTCAAAATAAAGTCTGTCTGCTGTGTCAAAGTCTGTAGATACAGTTTCAGGGTTGTTGTTTACGATAACAACATCATATCCTGCCTTTTTGAGTGCCCATACGCAATGAACAGAAGCATAGTCAAATTCGATACCCTGACCGATTCTGATAGGGCCTGAACCGAATACGATAACTGTCTTTTTGTCTGATTTATTATTTTTGATAAACTCTTCTGCCTCATTCTCCTTGTCAAAGGTTGAGTAGAAGTATGGTGTCTGTGCCTCAAACTCAGCGGCACAGGTATCAACCATTTTATAAACAGGTAAAAGGTTCTTTTCACACTTTTTGCCTGTAATAGCCTCAATAGTTCTGTTAAGGAAGCCAATCTGCTTTGCTCTGTAGTAGAGGTCATCTGTAAGCTCGTTGTTCTTGAGTTCTTCCTCAACTGCAATAATGTTCTTGAGCTTCTCAAGGAACCACTCATCAATGAGTGTAACTTCGTGAATCTGCTCAACAGTAATACCTCTCTTGAGTGCCTCATATACACAGAAAATTCTCTTGTCATCACAAACGCTGAGTCTGTCATAAACAGAAGCGTTTGAAAGCTGAGCAAATTCCTTGTCATCGAGAGTATCGTGAGAAATCTCAGCACCTCTTACAGCTTTCATAATAGCCTGCTCAAATGTAGGAGCAATAGCCATTACTTCACCTGTAGCCTTCATCTGTGTACCGAGTGTACGATTTGCATATACAAATTTATCGAAAGGCCATTTTGGGAACTTAACTACAACATAGTCAAGAGCAGGCTCGAAGCAAGCGTATGTAGTGCCTGTTACGGCATTCTTGATTTCGTTGAGTGTGTAACCGATTGCAATCTTAGCAGCAACCTTTGCGATTGGGTAGCCTGTAGCCTTTGAAGCAAGTGCAGATGAACGGGAAACTCTTGGGTTTACCTCGATAACAGCATAGTCGAAGGTTTCAGGATTGAGTGCGAACTGGCAGTTACAACCACCCTCTACCTTCAATGCAGAGATGATATTAAGAGCCGCACTTCTGAGCATCTGATATTCTTTATCTGCAAGAGTAACAGTTGGAGCAATTACGATACTGTCGCCTGTGTGAACGCCTACAGGGTCGAAGTTTTCCATTGAGCAGACTGTAATAACATTGCCGTCGCTGTCACGCATTACCTCAAACTCTACTTCTTTCCAGCCTGAAATACATTTTTCTACAAGTACCTGTGTGATTGGTGAAAGCTCAAGGCCGTTTGAAGTAATCTCTCTTAATTCTTCTTCGTCATTAACAATACCGCCGCCTGTACCGCCGAGTGTGAATGCAGGACGGATAATTACAGGGTAGCCGATTTCGTCAGCAAATTTTACGGCAGACTCAACATCGTTTACAACAAGTGAAGGAATAACAGGCTGTCCGATTTCAAGCATTGTGTCCTTGAACATCTGTCTGTCCTCTGCCTTGTCAATGGTTTCAGGGTTTGCACCGAGAAGCTGAACGCCGTATTTATCAAGGAAGCCTTCCTTTGCAAGCTGCATAGAAAGTGTAAGTCCTGTCTGACCGCCAAGTGTGGAAAGCAGGCTGTCCGGACGCTCCTTTTTTATAATTCTTTTAACTGTTTCAAGTGTAAGTGGCTCAATATAAATCTTATCAGCCATTGCATTATCTGTCATAATGGTAGCAGGGTTTGAGTTTACAAGAATAACCTCAAGTCCCTCTTCCTTAAGAGCACGACAAGCCTGTGTGCCTGCGTAGTCAAATTCAGCAGCCTGACCGATTACAATAGGGCCTGAGCCGATTACCATAACTCTTTTAATGTTGCTTTTAAGTGGCATAAAATCATTCCTTATCCTTATTTAAAAATCAAATTCGTATATAAATTATGGATAGATTATTTGTTGTTTTTCATTAATTCAATGAAACGGTCAAACAAAAATGCTGTATCGTGAGGACCACCGCAAGCCTCCGGGTGGAACTGTACTGAGAAAGCCGGCATATTTGTATACTTAACGCCCTCGCAGGTGTTGTCGTTGCCGTTTACAAAGCTTTCTACTGCATTTTCAGGCATACTGTCGCTTACAACAGCGTAGCCATGGTTCTGAGAAGTAATGTAAACTCTGCCTGTTTCAACTTCCTTAGCAGGCTGGTTTGCACCTCTGTGGCCGTATTTAAGCTTTTCGGTTTTTGCACCCTGGCTAAGTGCCAAAAGCTGATGTCCAAGGCAAATACCGAATGTAGGAATTTTATATTCGCAAAGCTTTTTAAGCTCAGCAATAATAGCAGTGTTGTCTGATGGGTCGCCGGGGCCGTTTGAAAGCATAATGCCGTCAGGATTCATAGCCTTGATCTGCTCTGCTGTTGTGTGAGCAGGCACAACTGTAACATTACAGCCACGCTTTACAAGCTCTCTGCCGATGTTGTGCTTTGCACCAAAGTCCATAAGCACTACATTTAAGTCGCCGTTTTCAGCCTTAAATTCTTCTTTTTCGCTGATTGTTGTGCTTTCAACAGCCTGTTCTATTTTATATGCTTTAATTTCTGCAAGCTCCTGCTCTGTTACCTCGCCGCTGTAAGCGATTTTGCAGTTAAGCACACCATACTCACGAACAATTCTTGTGAGAGCACGGGTGTCGATTCCGTAAATACCGGGAATATCCGACTCTTTTAAAAAGGTGTCAAGATCGCCCTCGCAACGGAAGTTAGAGGGAGCTTGGCACCATTCTCTTACAATATAACCTCTGAGTGAGGGCACTTTGCTCTCAAAATCAGCGGGAATTACACCATAGTTACCGATTAAAGGGAAAGTCTGAATAACCACCTGACCAAAATAAGAAGGGTCGGTGAGTGTTTCAAGATAACCGGTCATAGCTGTAGTAAAAACCAATTCTCCCATAGTTTCTTTTTCTGCACCAAATGATTTACCCTCAAAAACGGTTCCGTTTTCAAGTATCAAATATGCTTTACGGCTCATAAACACACATTCCTTTCAGAAATTTTGCATAAATAAATTAGTTTTCGTAGGTTTTAATAACCTGCATTGCAATCTGCATTTTGCTCATACGCATATCCATCGCCTGCTTTTCAAGGTAGCGATGTGCCTCCTGCTCGGTCATATTAAGGCAGGTAATAAGCAGAAGTTTTGCTCTGTTTATTATCTTCATATCCTCTACAATATGGCGAAGCTTTTCGTTTTCCTCATTTACTGTGAGCATTCTCATACGAAAGCACTCAGTGAACTGCACATAGTGATGAAACAGATGCTTATTGATAGGCTTTGCTATTACAAGCACACCATGCTCGGTTAAAACATCGTTTACATCGTCTGCGTTCTTTTGAGGAACAATGATAACCACGCTTGAACGGGTAACTTTAGCAAAATGCATGGAAAGATCGATTCCGCTTTCCTCTGCAAGAGGTGCATTAATACAGATAAGGTCAAACTCGTCATTCTCCACAAGCTTTTTTGCTGTTTTAGAATTATCAGCAACAGAAATTTGTGTAAAGTACTCCGTTTTGAGTAGCTGTGAAAGTGATTCCGCACTTTGCACAGAGTGAGAAATAATTAAAGCTTTTTTCATAACCTTATCACCTCATTCACTTATCTTCAACATCATATTTTACAAGATTTTAAAGTATTCTAAATTGCATAAAGGAATTATAATATAATTTTTTATTGATTTCGACAATTACAATTCTATTATAGCAAAATGAATTACATAAAAGTTAAAAAACAATAAATTTTTAAAAGCTTTACAAAAAAGGCTGTTTCACTAATCAAATGAAACAGCCTCGTTGCCGTAGGATTAAATTTTTTAAATTACAGCTTATAGATTTTAGAAACAGAAAAATTTAATTTTTCTCGCTCTTAAATTATCACTCACCTTGACTAAGCAGCATTCTGTCATTTTCAAGCTTTGAGCCGCTTGCCTTTTCAAACTTCTGCAAGAGGTCATCAACTGTAAGCTTTTTCTTTTCTTCGCCTGAAATGTCAAGAATAATCTTGCCGTTGCCCATCATAATAAGACGGTTGCCATGCACAATAGCATCGTGCATATTATGTGTTACCATAAGGGCTGTAAGGTTATTTTCTGCAATAATTTTGTCGCTGAGTTCAAGCACCTTTGCCGCTGTCTTTGGGTCAAGTGCAGCTGTATGCTCATCAAGCAGCAAAAGCTTTGGTTTATTGAGTGTTGCCATTAAAAGTGTGATTGCCTGACGCTGACCGCCTGATAGAAGTCCTACCTTAGATGTCATTCTGTCCTCAAGTCCAAGTTCAAACTGCTTGAGTAATGCTCTGTACTCTTCCTTTTCGGATTTTTTAACACCCCAGCGTAAACCTCTTTTCTGACCTCGTCTTGCCGCAAGTGCAAGGTTTTCAAGTATCTCCATATCAGCAACAGTACCTGTCATCGGGTCCTGAAAAACTCTGCCAAGATACTTTGCTCTTTTATGCTCAGGAAGTCCTGTTACATCTACGCCGTCAATGATTATCTGACCGCTGTCAACAGGCCACACGCCTGCAACAGCGTTCAATGTGGTTGACTTACCTGCACCGTTACCGCCGATAACTGTGCAGAAATCACCCTCGTTTAAGTGAAGATTTACACCGTTGAGTGCAATCTTTTCATTTATTGTGCCTTTATTAAAGGTTTTGTGAATGTTAATAATATCAAGCATTGTCACTGCCTCCGTTAGCCTTGTTAGCCTTTAAATTCATCTTAGCTACCTTTTTAAAGGAGGTTTTACTCTTCTTCTGCAAATAAGGTACAGCAAGGAAGATTGCAACTATAATTGCTGTAAAGAGCTTTGTATCATCTGTAGGCATCTTGAGCCAGAGAACAATACCCATTGCAATATAGTAAAGAATACCGCCAACGATAACAAATAGCATTTTAATAACAAAGTTCATACGCTTGCGGAAAATTGCCTCACCGAGCACCTCACCAATAATTACAGCGGCAAGACCGATTACGATTGCACCTCTGCCCATATTAATATCGGCAAAGCCCTGATACTGAGCGAAAAGTGAACCTGCAAGGGCAACAAGACCATTTGAAAGTGCAAGGGCAATTACCTTTGCAACATTGATATTGATACCCTGTGCCTTACTCATAGCAGGGTTTGAACCTGTTGAGCGAATTGTAGAGCCTTGCTCTGTGCCGAAATACCAGTACATAGCGGCAATTACAATGGCAGCTATCGCAAGACCGATAATGATTGATAATGTAATATCGCTTGCAGAAATTACAAGAGCGTAGTTTCTGTAGCTTATAGGGAGGTTTGATTTTCCCATAATATTCAAATTTATTGAGTAGAGTGCAATCTGAGTAAGAATACCTGCAAGAATATCAGGAATACCGAGTAGGGTATGTAAAAGTCCTGTAACAAGACCTGCCGCAATACCTGCAAGGATTGCAACCACAAGTGCTACCCATACAGAGCAGCCGTTAATAAGCATAATTGCGGTAACCGCACCGCCTGTTGCAAAAGAGCCGTCAACGCTCAGGTCGGCAAAATTTAAAAGCTTATAGGTGATAAAAACACCGAGTCCCATAAGTCCCCATATAATACCCTGTGCAATGTTGCCCGGTAAGGCGGCAATAAAGTTTGCGGGATTAAGAGAACCAAAGTATTCTGCTAAAAATTCCATAAAAACCACCAATACATAAAAGATTGGGGTGTCGTTTTACCGGCACCCCACCGTTAGATTTTATATTATTTTTTATAAGGATATAAAAAGATTATTCCTCAATAGCATCGTAATCATCCGGAATTGTGATTCCGTAAGCATCGCAACGGCTCTTTACATACTTCTTTGTAACGCTTGGAGCAGACTCAACCTTTAATGTTGAAACATCAGCACCGTTTACAAGAATATCATAAGCCATTTCGCCTGTTTTCTGACCAAGCTCGTAGTAGCTGATTGAAAGTGTAGCAACACCGCAGCCTTTACAAATGCCCTCTTCACCAGCAATGATAGGTGTCTTAGCGGCAGTTGCTGTGTTGTCAATGATACCTGTGTTTGAAGCGGCTGTGTTGTCTGTAGGAATGTAAAGCACATCGTTTTCATCGCAAGCTGTCTTTGTTACAGCGGCAACATCGTTTGAGTCAGCAAATGAATATGTCTTTACTGTGTAACCTGCACTCTCAAAGAAAGGAGTGATTGTATCGCTCTGGTACTTTGAGTTAGCCTCTGCTGAACAATAAAGAATACCGATTGTTTTAGCGTCAGGGAAAAGCTCCTTGAGCATATCAGCCTGCTTGTCAAGCGGTGCAAGGTCTGTAGTACCTGATACATTCATACCTGAAACGCCTGTCCACTCAGCAATATCAAGTGCTGTGCCATAGTCTGTGATTGATGTACCAAGAACAGGAATAGTAGGTGTAGCTGTGTATGCAGCCTGAAGTGCCGCTGTGCCATTGCCGAGGATTAAATCATAGTTTGATGAAACAAACTGGTTGCAGATTGTGGCACAAGTAGCTGAGTCACCCTGTGCATTCTGCTCGTCAAACTTAACCTTGTCTGCACCGAGCTTTTCTGTAAGGGTATCTTTAAAGCCCTTTGTTGCAGCATCAAGTGCCTCGTGCTGTACAAGCTGACAGATACCGATGTTGTAAACCTTGCTTGTGTCTGCCTGTGTTGCAGAAGCAGGAGTTGAAGTATTTGAAGTTGTACCGCCTGTACAGCCTGCAAGTGCAGCTGTAACTGTGAGTGCTGCTGTGGCCGTAGCTAAAATTTTCTTTGTCATTTTCATAAGAAATCCGTCCTCTCATCAATTACTTTAACACTTAAACAAACATATGCTTTAAAGCTTTTACTTGCTAAAGTAATTATTATGTATAGTATTATATACCTTTAAAACAGATTTTGCAATAGCTAAACAGAAAATTTGTACGCTTTTTATAACAATACATATGGTAATTTGGTTATTTTACCGCCACATTCTTGTCACCAAGTTGGTGTTTAAGCTCTTTTATCATAACATCATTAAGGCTTACCCACATATTGGACGGTGCTTTCACCTTGCGTTTTGAATTTGTGAGGTAGAAAATTACAGGAGTAGGGCCTTCAAAAATATCTGTTACCCTTTTTGCTCTGCGGTACATATCTGTGTTGAGGTCATCAATTCTGAGATACAAAGCTTGCGGTGCATATGGTTTGCGATAACTGCCGTTAGTGTTCTGCTCTGCTCTGTGTTGTTCGTCATTTGTAGCTGGCATATTTTTACATTCTTCATTATTAAACGCCTTTGCTATGCTGTCGCAGATAATTTTCGGTTCTTCATTTTCCTTATAATTAAGAGAACCTTTGATAATAACCGGTGTACCCTCGTTTAAAAGAATTGTAGCCTTTTCATATACATTTGGAAAAACCACAACCTCCATTACGCCAAATTTATCCTCGACAGTTACAAAAGCCATAAGCTTGTTGCTTTTGGTCAGCTGAGTTTTTGTCCTCGAAATTATTCCGACAATAAGCACCCTTTTGCCATCAGGATATCTGCCTGCTTCATCATTAACAATCTCTCCGATTTTGTCGGCATTCATACGATGTGCATACAGACTATAGTTATCGGCAGGGTGACCGCTAAGGTATATGCCGGCAATTTCCTTTTCCATACGCAAAAGCTCGTTTGTACTAAACTCAGGCATATCGGGCAATTCAGGCTCTGAGGTCGCCTTTATATTTTCATCACCCATATCAAAGAAAGAGAGCTGTCCACCTTGGTTTCGTCTTGATTCATACTCAACATCATCAAGTACGGTTTTGCTGATTGCGAGCAGCTGGCGGCGGTTTGCACCGAGTCCGTCCAACGCACCGCATTTTATAAGGCTCTCGATTGCCCTGCTGTTCATATTTTTACCGTAAAGCCTTTTACAAAAATCGTAAAGACTTGTAAACGGCTTTAGTCTGCGTTCCTTGATAGTCTGATCAATGAACGCTCTGCCGAGGTTTTTTATAGCGAGAAGTCCATAGCGGATATTATTACCGCTTACGGTAAATCCGAGGTCGCTTTCATTCACGCTTGGTGGCAATACTTTTATGCCGAGTCGCTGACATTCACCGATATAGCCCGAAAGCTTGTTCTGATTATCAAGAACACTTGTGAGCAATGCCGCCATATATTCATGCGGATAGTGGCACTTTAAATATGCCGTTTTGTATGAAATCATAGAGTATGCGGCTGCGTGGGATTTATTGAACGCATATGATGCAAAGCTTTCGATTTCATCATATATTGAATTTGCAATTTTCTCGTCAATGCCCCTGCGAATACAACCGTCAACCACTACCTTGCCGTTTTCATCGGTAAGACCATACAGGAAAATTTTACGCTGTTTTGCCATTTCTCCTGCCTTTTTCTTACTCATTGCTCGGCGAACAATATCCGCCCTGCCAAGACTGAAGCCAGCAAGCACTCTGAGTATCTGCATAACCTGCTCCTGATAGACAATACAGCCGTAGGTTACCTCAAGAATAGGCTTTAAAAGCGGGTGCTTATAGGTGATATGAGAGGGATTATGACGGCAATCAATATAGCGTGGAATACTGTCCATTGGGCCGGGACGATAAAGTGAAACTACGGCGATTAAGTCCTCGATGGAATCGGGCTTTAGTCGCATAAGCACATTTTTCATTCCCTGACTTTCAAACTGGAACACGCCCTCGGTGTTGCCCTGCGAAATCATAGCGAACACCTTTTGATCCTTATCGTCTATATTATCGGGATTGTAGTCGGGATGATTTTTGCGAATCTGCCTGTCCGCATCATCTATTACTGTTAGGTTTCTCAGTCCCAAAAAGTCCATTTTGAGAAGTCCCAGCTCCTCAAGCGTGGTCATTGTAAACTGAGTTACCACATTGTCGTCATTTTTTGAAAGCGGTACATAGTCCGATACAGGGCGGTCTGTGATTACCACACCTGCGGCGTGCATAGTAGCGTGTCTTGGCATACCCTCAATGCTTCTTGCTATGTCGAGCAGCTGTTTGGTCTGCTCGTCCTCGTCATAGCGTTGTTTAAGCTCCGGACTTGCCTTGAGTGCCGAGTCTATGGTTACCTTTAACTCCATTGGCACAAGCTTAGCAACAGAGTCAACCGTTGCATACGGAATTGCAAGCACTCTGCCCACATCTCGTATTGCACCTCTTGCCGCCATTGTACCAAACGAGATAATCTGAGCCACTCTGTCTGTGCCGTATTTTCGCACAACATAGTCGATTACCTCGCCTCTGCGTTCTGTGCAAAAATCGACATCAAAGTCCGGCATACTTACACGCTCAGGATTTAAAAATCTTTCAAAAAGAAGATTATACTTTATCGGGTCAACCGCTGTTATACCTATGCAATAGGCACAAAGTGAGCCTGCACCCGAACCTCTGCCCGGACCTACAGGAATTTTTTCACTCTTTGCGTACTGGACAAAATCATTTACTATAAGGTAATAATCGACAAATCCCATTTTTGAGATTGTGGAAAGCTCGTACTCAAGACGGTCAATCAATGAGCTGTCAGGATTTTCGCCGTAATGTTTGTACAGTCCCTCATAGCATTTTCTGCGGAAATATTCGTAATGGTCTTCGTTATTCGGCACATCAAAGCGTGGCAGTTTTCGTACGCCAAATTCAAACTCCACATTACAGCGGTCGGCAATCTTCTGCGTATTATCGTATGCCTGCGGAAGATTCGGAAAAAGCGAACGCATTTCTTCCTCGGTTTTTAAATAAAATTCCTTGGTCTGAAACTCCATTCTGTCCACATCATTTATAGTTCTGTTCGTCTGGATACAGAGCAAAATGCTATGGATATAGCTATCCTTTTTATCAATATAGTGGCAGTCGTTCGTTACCACAAGCTCGGCACCGATTTCATCTGCAAGGCGAACAAGCTGTGGATTTATACGCTTTTGCTCCTCAATGCCATGATCCTGAAGTTCTATAAAAAAGTTTTCTTTGCCAAAAATTGACTGATAAAAAAGAGCCTTCTGCTTTGCACCGTCATAGTTTCCGTCAAGTAAATTTTGCGGAATTTCACCCGCCAGACAGGCAGAAAGGCAGATAAGGCCCTTGTTGTATTGCTTTAAAAGTTCATCATCTATTCGTGGCTTAGAGTAAAAGCCCTCGGTAAAGCCTTTTGACACAAGCTTTATAAGATTTTGATAACCCTCGTTATTTTCGCAAAGCAATACCATATGATAATATTTTTCATAGGCTGAATTTTTGTCAAATCTTGAATGTGGTGCAACATAGACCTCACAACCTATAACCGGTTTTATCCCCTGCTTTTTGCAGGCACGATAAAAGTCAATTACACCGTACATAACACCATGGTCGGTAATGGCAAGGGCAGTCTGACCCTTTTCCTTTGCTGATTTTACAAGCTCGTCAATACGGCTTGCACCGTCAAGCAAGCTGTATTCTGTATGATTATGAAGATGTGTAAAAGCCATAGTTATTCACCACACACCTTTGCGTTAATTTTTCCGTCACAGAATTTTACTGTGATGTTGTCCCCCTCTGAAAGTGCCTTTACAGAGGAAATAATTTCATCGTTCTTTTCAACTATAGCGTATCCTCTGTCAAGAATATTCATAGGGTTTAAAGCGTCAAGCTTTTTCTTGTATATAGCAAGATTATTTTCTTTTGTAGAAATATAATTTCCCATTGCCGTACTAAGTCTTTTGCTCTGCA
>NZ_JBGVJL010000107.1:0-13918 GCF_045129435.1 Ruminococcus sp.
GGAGCCTGCTCGTCCTCCGGAAGAAGTGCACGCATTGAAAGGCTTACACGCTTCTTGTCAAAGTCAATAGCAGTAATCTTAGCTTCTACTGTTTCGCCAACAGAAAGTACATCAGCGGGCTTTTCAATTCTCTTGTTTGCAATCTGAGAAATGTGGATAAGACCATCAATACCAGGAATAATATTTGCAAAAGCACCGAATGATGTAAGACCAACGATTGTAGCCTTTACAACTGTACCCTCAGGATAGTTCTTCTTGAGGATTTCCCATGGATTTTCATCAGCATTCTTGAAGCCGAGAGAAATCTTCTTTGTTTCCTCATTGATGTCCTTAACATATACTTCTACAGTATCGCCAACATTTACAACTTCACTTGGGTGCTTAATGTGTGTCCAAGAAAGCTCTGAAATGTGAATCATACCAAATACTCCGCCAAGGTCAACAAAAGCACCGTAGCTTGTAAGTGACTTAACAACGCCTGTGTACTTCTTGCCGATTTCGCAGTTCTTCCAGAACTCCTCACGCTGAGCAGCTCTCTGCTCCTTAAGTACGCTTCTGATAGAGCCGATAGCTCTCTTTCTTCTGCCACGCTGTGAAACCTCGATAAGTCTGAACTCAACTTCCTTACCTACGAGATCCTCAAGGCTCTCGTCACGAGTAGCTGTAGCCTGTGAAGCAGGAATAAATACTCTTACATCGTTGTAGATAACGATTACGCCGCCCTTAACAGCCTCTGTAACCTTACCTGAAAGAACTTCCTGTGACTCAACCTTAGACTCAAGAATTTCCCAGCCCTTAGCAGCGTCAACTCTACGCTTAGAAAGCATGATTGTGCCTTCCTGATCGTTTGTCTTCATAATAAGAAGCTCGATCTGATCGCCAACCTTAACAATATCCTCAGGCTTAGCGTTTGGATCGTTTGAAAGCTCATTAGCAGGAATAAAGCCTGTCTGCTTTCTGCCGACATCAACCTGAACCTCGTTAGGTGCAATGCTGAGCACTGTACCCATTACCCTCTCATTTGTATTTAAGTTTTTGAGGGATTCCTCAAGCAATGCCTCAAAAGATTCTTCACCATTTGTTACACCGGATTTAATTTCACTCATTGTATCCAGTACCTCCTTTATTATCCTTGCCGGAGTAGATGCACCGGCAGTAACGCCAATTTTCTTTGCAACGCTGATTTGCTTTGCGTCAAGCTCGTCCGCTGTTTCAATAAGAACTGTATTTTCGCACTGCCTTTTACAAATGTCAAAAAGCTTGCCCGTATTTGAGCTGTGCCTGTCGCCTATTACTACCATAAAATCGGACTGAGCTGCAAGTAAGTCAGCCTCGGTCTGTCTAACTGACGTTGCATTACATATTGTATCAAATATTTTTGCATTTGTACATAGTTTTTTAATCTTTTTTACACACTTTTTCCATTCTTTTGTGTCAAAAGTGGTTTGTGCGACAACAAAAACAGGTTTATTATTCTTTTTAAGAATATTTTCGTAAATTTCGTCTATCTCATCACTGTTTTTAAAGGTATGACACTCGGTACTGCAATGACCTATAATGCCCTCAACCTCAGGATGTACGCTGTTACCTGCTATTAAAACTATGCCGCCCTTATTGTCGGGATTTGCGACTATATTGTGTATCTTCTTAACAAAAGGACATGTTGCATCTTCATATTTTACACCATTTTCATCGAGTTTGTCAATAACATATTTTGGTACGCCGTGAGAACGAATGACAAGAGTTGAATTTCCCTCCACTTTGTCAATACTGTCAACTGCCTTACAACCACGGTTTTCAAGTTCATTGACAACCTCCATATTATGAATAATCGGGCCTAAGGTAAACACCTTAACATTTTGGTCGAGCAGATTATTTACTATATTAATTGCCCTGTTTACACCAAAGCAAAAGCCTGCTGACTTAGCAACAGTTATACTCATTTTCTGTCCTGCTCCCTCATTTTTTTGATTTCGTCCATAATCATATTTGTGGCATTTTTAAGCTGTCTTCTGTCGCCGTCCGGAGTAAGTCCGAGCATTTCAGGTGTGAGCGGCTCTCCAAAGTGAATTACTCGTTTTGCAAAGCGGTGTTTAGGATTGCCTGTGATTGTAATGCAGGCAGGAATTACCGGCACCTGCATCTGCTGAGCCACCAAAGCACATCCGCTTCTCGGTCGCATAAGCTCGCCCGTTTTTGTTCTGCCACCCTCAATGAAGATAGTCATTACATTGCCCTCTTTAATGAGATCCTCACCTGTTTTGATTGCCTTGCCGTCACCGGCACCACGCTCAACAGGGAATGCACCTAACGCTCTTATCAAACCAGCGAAGAATTTATTTGAGAAAAGTTCCTGCTTTGCCATAAAGAAAAGTCTGCGTCTTTGTCCGAGTCCCAGAAGAACAGGGTCGGAAAAAGACATATGGTTGCTTGCAATTATATATGCACCCTCATGTGGAATTGAGTTGTTATTGATAAATTTATAGCGGTAAAAAAGCTTCATAATCGGTCTGCAAACTGCCTGACCGACTCTGTAAAGTACCTTGGACTGTCCCATTAAATATTCTCCTTTATTACAGAAATAATTTTTTCAACCGACTGCTCAAAGTCAAGCTCTGTGGTATCAACAAATACACAGTCCTCGGCAGGCTTGAGCGGTGCGGTTTTACGGTGAGAATCGTTGTAATCACGCTCGTTCACATCTTTGAGAACATCTTCATAGCTTACAGTCATTCCCTTTTCCAAAAGTTCTTTGTATCTTCTGTTTGCTCTCGCCTCAGGTGAAGCGGTGAGAAAGATTTTTACCTTTGCGTCAGGAAGCACAACTGTACCAATATCTCTGCCGTCCATAATAACATTGTTTTTCTTAGCCATATCCCTCTGCAAATCGAGCAGATAGGCTCTTACCTTGGGAATTGCAGAAATTTTTGAGGCAGTCATTGACACCTCGGGAGTTCTGATAAGTGATGAAACATCTTCGCCGTCAAGCAGAACTATTTGCTCCATTTTGTCATTAAAAGCAAGCTCCACCTTGATTTCAGCAAGCATATTACTTACTTCCTCTGACTCAACAGGTTCAATGCCCCTTCTCATTGCACTAAGACCTATTGTGCGGTAAAGAGCACCTGTGTCAACATATATATAGTCAAGAGCCTTTGCAACTCTTTTTGCTATGGTAGATTTTCCTGCACCGGCAGGGCCGTCAAGTGCTATTGCAACAGACATACTATTCTTCCTTTCTTAATAAGCAGAACTTTCGCCTGCGAGATTTCCTGTACTCCAGGCTATCTGTAAATTGAAACCACCTGTGTAAGCATCGCAATCAATTACCTCACCCGCAAAGAAAAGTCCCTTTACAAGTCGGCTTTCCATAGTTTTTGGATTGATTTCAGAGGTTTTTACACCGCCCGAAGTAATAATTGCCTCTTCAATAGGGCGAAAGCCACTGATTTCAACTGTGAAAGCCTTTAAAAGCTCGCAAAGATTTCTGCGTTCATCCTTTGTAATAGAATTGCATTTCTTGTCAAAAGGAACACCCCAGCGTTTGAGTACAGGCACAACAAGCTTTTTAGGCAACAGCTTTGTAAACGAATTAGAAACATCTTTATTGTGATTTTCGTCAAAATCACGCTGCAGTCGCTTTTCAAGCTGTTCGTGTGTAAGTGCCGGCTTTATGTCAATTACGGCATTATATCTGCCGTCTGAAATATCACGAATATGTGAGCTTGCAGAAAGAATCATCGGACCGCTCATTCCAAAATGGGTAAATAACATTTCGCCGAAGTCATCGTAAACCGCCTTGCCGCTTTGGGTATCAATAATTTTAAGCCCTGCATTTTTAAGTGAAAGTCCCTGCATTGATTTGCAGTCAAGATTTTTGCTTTCAAGCGGTACAAGCGACGGCTTTAACGGCACAATGCTGTGTCCTGCCTGCTTTGCGAGTGTGTAACCGTCACCGGTTGAACCTGTGAGAGGATAGCTTTTACCGCCGCTGCAAATAATTACGCTGTCGGCATAGTAGGTCTTGTGCTGACACTTAACGCCAACTGCCTCACCGTTTTCAAGCAAAAGCTCCTCGGCGGTATCTTCTACTATTTTACAGCCGCAGTTTTTAGCGTAGTTATATAAGGTATCCACCACATCTACCGCTCTGTCGGACTGCGGAAAAACTCGATTGCCACGCTCGGTTTTGAGCGGAAGTCCAAGTCCCTGAAAAAAAGCTATTGTATCCTCAGGTGTAAGTTTATTTATTGCAGAGTAAAGAAATTTTCCGTTGGTAGGTACATTTCTAATAAAGGTTTCAACATCACAGTTGTTGCAGACATTACATCTGCCCTTGCCTGTAATCATAATTTTTCTGCCTACACGCTTGTTTTTTTCAATTAAGGTTACGCTTGCACCATATGTTGCCGCTGCCGATGCCGCCATAAGACCTGCCGCACCTGCTCCGACAACCACTACCTTTTTACTTTCCATTCTTCTTTCCTGCTTCCGTTTTTTCTTCCTCTTTTTTATCTCCGCTTGCGTACACGCCCTCTCTGTTCCACACAGTTTCAAGTCTGCGGAAGTTCTCCGATACCTCGTCCTTCTTTTTAAGCACAGTAGCAACGATAAGAGCATTTATAAGGCTTAAAGGTGCTACGAGCGAATCGACAATAGACGCCATATCACTTCTTGCAATCAGCACAGAGTCGGCTGATTTAACGAGAGGTGACACCATACTGTCTGTAATAGCAATAGCGTGAGCACCCTGAGAACGGGCATAGTTCATAGCGTCAACCGCCATTGTGCTGTAACGAGGAAAAGAAATTCCTATCATAACATCTTTGTCTGTCATTCTGAAAATTCTTTCATAGGTGGTTGTGTGGCTTGTGGAGTCAATAACTCTTACATTATCAAAAATAAGTTCAAAATAATATCCTAAAAAGCTTGCTATTGCGGCAGTTGAACGAACACCGAAAATGTAAATTCTGTCGGCATTGCAGATTTTATCAACCGCTCTTTCAAAATCCTCGTGCGAGGTTTCTTCTATAGTTCTGCGAATCTTTTCTATATCTTGATTTAAAACGCTGTTTAAAACATCGTCATTTCCTATTCTGCTTGAGGTTACCTCTATTCTCTGCACTGATGTAAGCTTGTCCCTTATCATCTCCTGCATAGCTTTCTGAAGCTTTGGATAGCCGTCATAACCAAGTTCTGTGGCAAAGCGTACTACCGTACTTTCAGACACACCAACAGTTTCTCCAAGCTTTGAAGCGGTCATAAAAGCCGCCTTATCATAATGTTCCTCTATATAAAGTGCAATTCGCTTTTGCCCTTTTGAAAGCGAGTGCATACTCAAATCTATCCTTGTAAGTAAATGAGTAACCATTTTTCAATAACCTTCTTCTAAAAATTGTATGATTGTGAACAACCTGCAAATGCAGGATTATTTCTTAATTTTGCATACATATTTAATTTTAACATACTAAATTAATTAATTCAACCACAAAAGCAAGCAATTTGTTTATTTTTCAAAATAATGAATTATCGTCTTGTTTTTCTTGCAAAAAACGAGCAAATATGCTAATATACTACTATGCTAAAATGCGTATGGGAGGACAAATTATGATTGCTATAATTGACTACGGTGCAGGAAATATTCAGAGTGTAAATAAGGCTTTGAAATATATCGGCTGCGACTGTGTTGTTACAAGAGATAAAGATATGATTTTAAAGGCTGACGGTGCGGTTTTGCCTGGGGTAGGCTCATTTGGCGACACTATGGACACAATGGAAAGCTACGGAATAAAGGATACTGTGCTTGATTTTATCAAAACTAAAAAGCACTTTCTTGGTATCTGCCTCGGTTTGCAGCTGCTTTTTCCTGAAAGTGAGGAAAGTCCTAATAAAAAAGGACTGTCTGTGTTTGACGGAAGTATCACAAAAATTCCTGCCGATACAGGTTTAAAGATTCCGCACATCGGCTGGAACAGCCTTGACATTGTTAAAAAAGACGGTATTTTCAAGGGCATTGAAGACAACGCCTATGTATATTTTGTTCACTCATACTTTTTAAAAGCGAAAAATCCCGAGATTGTGGCTGCACGAACAAATTACGGTGTGCAGATTGACGCAGCCATTGAATGGGAAAATGTTTCCGCAACACAGTTCCACCCTGAAAAAAGCGGTGAGGTCGGACTTAAAATTCTTAAAAACTTTGCCGATATGGTAAACGGAAAGTAAGGAGATGGCAGTATGTACGCAAAAAGAATTATTCCCTGCCTTGATGTAAAAAACGGCAGAGTAGTAAAAGGTATGAGCTTTGTTAATCTTGTAGATGCAGGCGACCCAGTGGAATGTGCAAAGCAGTATGACAAAGAGGGTGCTGACGAGCTTGTATTTCTCGACATTACAGCGTCAAGCGACTCCCGAAACATTACTATTGATATGGTTGAAAAGGTAGCAAATTCTATATTCATTCCGTTTACTGTCGGTGGCGGTATAAGAAGCGTTGACGATTTCAATTTACTTTTAAGAGCCGGTGCAGACAAGGTTTCCGTAAATTCCGCTGCTGTACATCGTCCCGAGCTTATCAGCGAGGCTGCATATAAATTCGGAAGTCAGTGCGTTGTTGCAGCCATTGACGCTAAGCGTAAGGAAAACGGTTGGGAGGTTTATGTAAACGGCGGAAGGACTCCGGTAGGACTTGACGCTGTTGAATGGGCTGTTAAGTGCGAACAGCTTGGTGCAGGTGAAATTCTGCTCACAAGTATGGACGAGGACGGTCAGAAAAAGGGCTACGATATAGCACTCACAAGGGCAATTTCCGAAAAGGTTTCTATTCCGGTAATCGCAAGCGGTGGTGCAGGTGCTCTTGAGCATTTCTATAACGCTTTCACCGAGGGCAAGGCTGACGCAGTTCTCGCCGCTTCCCTATTCCACTTTGGCGAAATCCCAATCCCTACACTTAAAAAATATCTTAACGAAAAGAACATTCCTGTCAGACTTTGATATACAAAAGTTCCAGCCCTCAGACTATATAAAATCTGAGGGCTGTTATTATGTTGATAAGATTTTACAACGATTATTTATTAATTCAATAAATTGCTTTTTTAAATCATCAGGTAACAGCGAATTTTCGCATATAGAAATTAACTGTTCTATCATAGACAAAAGCTTTGCTATCATTTTTTCTGCCGGCTTTTGAGAAATACCACATCTATAAGCAAATACAAAAAAATCTTTCCTCTTTAAGCCTATTTTTTTCTTGTTTATTGACAAAGCAAAATCTTCTCTGTCCTCCGGCAACAATATCTTTACAGGTAATAAATCATATGCCGGAGAAAGAATATATTTTCCACTACCCTCATCAGTTTCAATTAAGGAAAAATTTTTAAGGTGCATATCTGAATTGCCTGTTATAAAAGAGAATATAATTCTCATAAAAAGCTCTGTTTTATCAAAAGACTTGTGATATGAATAGCTATCAATGATTTTTGCACAGCGTTCGTAAGATCCTTTATATTTATCCTGTGTAAGTCTTAAATCAAGCTGACAAAAGTCCTCCATTGCAAGCATTTTAACTTTATCCTTTTCAAACACTCTGTCAATTCGCTTTGTTATATAAGCATAGTTGCCGTTTTGATTTATAAGTGCGTGCGGAACTGTACTAATTCCTACATAATCAGCCATAGTCATTACAAGCTGTTCTGCCTGTGGCAGGGCAGTGAATTGTTCAGTTTGTGGCTTTAAAATATAACCGGTCGGATAATTTATTAAAGTAAGTCTTGGTGTATTATTGTCAGAATGTAAGTGTAAGGACAATTTTTTCTGAACACCCGCCACAGTATAGCCTTTATTTACACTGTCTTCAGCTAATTGCTCAAGACTTTCTTTATCTATTTCAATTTCTGGCATAACAGTTGTTCCAAAAAATTTTTTTATACAAGCCTTGTGCCAACCGTTTTCACTTTCATTTAAAGATAACTTCTTCCCACAGCATAAACAGTTCACAACAAATCACTCCTTACGCTTACATTTCCAATACTATCCTTGCAGGCTATCAAAAGCAAACCAAATCGGTCTTCCGTACTGATTTTCCAGTTTTTACTTACCACTTTAAGTAACCAACCCTCAGGAATAATACCGTCAAAAAAAGAAAAAAGTGTTTTTGAATTATAAGTTTCCTCCGTAATCGGTAAAGTAAGCGATACTGCACTTGCTTCTTCACTTTTTATATAATTTTTATCATAGGTAAAAGAATATCCCTCATCTGTTTCACATATTATTCCGGCAAAAATATTTCTTACATATACATAACCTTTTCTGAATGTATCCATAATTTAATCCTTTCTACCCGGAACTGCTTCCATATCAAACATCGACAAGGCAACATTCACCTTATCCATTCTTACGGTTTCTTTTCCCTGTTCAAGCTCTCTTACAAACCTGAGCCCTAAACCTGAGCGAATGGCAAATTCTTCTTGCGTAAGACCTAAAGCTTTTCTGTTTTTCTTAACAAATTCAGCAATCTTATTCATAATTATTGCCACCTTTCAACATATTATTTGTGTTAATTATATACCCTTTCGGGTATAATGTCAATATTTAAATATATCATTATACCTTAAAGGGTATAATATTTGTGTAAGTATAATTTATTATACCCGAAGTGGTATAAAATAAAGCCACCTTTGCGGTGGCTATTTCTTTTAAATATGTTAAGTTTTTTATAAACGATTATGCACTTACATCTTGCTCTGACTCAAATTCCTGCTTCTTTTTTTCAAGCTGTGCCTGCATTTTATCAATGACGGCAGGGCTTTCTGTGTTTAAAAGCAATTCGGCGAAAATATCGGGTATATTTTCCTCAGAAAAACCTTTTTGTGAAAAAAGATTCTTTACCAAGTAGGCATACCTTGACATTGTAGGCTTAAAGGTTCGTGCATAGTTCTTTGTCATCTGCTTTACACCTACCACCTCAATCATCTGCTTACTTAAAAGTGAATTAATCAGAAGATTGATATAGCTTTTCTTCCATGTTCTGTTTTCTGATTTGTTTACAATTTCAGAGCTTGCGAGTGGTTCGCCGACCTCCCACAGCAGATTCATAATTTCTTCTTCGCTTTTTGTCAGCACTTGAATCATCCTTTCGTAATTTCTTTAAAAATACCCAAAACTATACCACAACCGTTTGCTATGGCGATTATTTATTATATATACCAAAACAATGCGATAAAAACGAAAAATTTACTATTAATTTATATTCTATTGTACTTTATTGCATTAATTAAGTCAATATATATCTTTAAATTTTTTAAAAATTGAGCAAAAACACAGTTTTATAACTTATTGTCTGTAATGCTTGACATACTTAAAATTGCACAATAAAATTATATATGTATGTTATTAAACATTATATTGATAATTTTCAGGAGGTTACTATGGCAGAATTTAAAACAAATGTAATGCGTATTCTTGAAAAGGCTAAGATAAATTATATCGCACACGAATACCCACATGGCAAAGAGGCTGTTGACGGTGTGAGCGTAGCAAAGCTTTTGGGACAAAATCCGGACTGCGTTTTTAAAACTCTTGTTACAAAAGGCACAAATGGCGGATATTTTGTATTCGTTGTGCCGGTTGCAGAAGAACTTGACCTTAAAAAAGCGGCGAAATCTGTTGGTGAAAAGTCTGTTGAAATGATTCATGTAAAGGACATTTTAAAGGTTACGGGATATATCCGAGGCGGCTGTTCACCTGTCGGTATGAAAAAGCAGTATCCTACTGTTTTCCATGAAAGCTGTCTTAACAATCCCAACATTGTTGTAAGTGCGGGCAAAATCGGCTATCAGATTGACCTTGAGCCAAAGGTTTTGATTGAATTTGTAAACGGCAAATGTGCTGACATTATCAAGTAGTTTGTACACAAAACCTTCACATAACATTTGTGTTACCATTATTGACTATGGCTTCTTATGATGTTAGAATGATAGCAATATGATAACCTGTCATATGTACAATATATTTAATTTATAAACTCACAGAAAATATATAAATGTAAAGGAATTTCGAGTCCCTTTTCCCTTAAGAATTCTTTTTCCTTAGACGACCAAGGTCAGTGACCTTGGAACCTCTGACTTATGTTTATTATTAAAAAATTTCACAAAAGTCAGATTAAAACAAAAGTTTTCAATTAAATGTATTGGCAATACACGGAGGTAATAGGTATGATTAAAAAAACATTTTACAATCTTCCATACGAAAAAAGAAAGCGTATTACTGACGCAATTATCAAGGAATTTATGGAGCGACCTAATGAAAAGGTGTCTATAAACAGAATTATTAAAACTGCCGAAATTTCAAGAGGCAGTTTTTATCAGTATTTTGATGACAAGGTGGATTTGATTGAGATAATCACCAAAACTATGTTTGACGAATCAAGCAACAAGGCAAAAGAAATTTTAAAGCTTTCCTGCGGTGACCTTTTTGTTATGTACATAAAAATGTTTGACTATTTTGGCGACTACAGCAATCAGAAGCAGACAATGAAAATTATGCGTAACATTGTTGACAGCTTTAAGGCTAACGATGACCTTGTGAGCGAATACCTTAAAAACCGCTTTAACATTGCATTGTCAAACAATGAAATTTACCTTATGGTTGACAGACAAAATCTGAAATTTCAGGACAACGAGAGTGTTAAGTGCCTTATAGAAATTCTCACACAGGTGCTAAAAAACGCTATTTTTGATGTTTTTGTTGCAGGAAGCGACCGTGAAGAAGTTCGCTCTCGTTTAGTTAAAAAAATTGAAATAATCAAGCAAGGTGCAGTTAAATAAACTACCTTTAAAAGGTAATTTTTATATAATTTTATGGAACTAATCAAGAAAAGAGGAATGATATGCTACCAAAGCTAAGTGTAAAAAAACCGATGACAATTTTTGTGGCGGTTATTGTGGTAATTGTACTTGGCATTGTGTCGGTGTTGAAAATGACTCCTGACCTTTTGCCGAATATGGATTTTCCGTATGCAATCATCATTACAACCTATCCGGGACAAACTCCGGAAACTGTTGAGTCTGTGGTGACAAAACCGCTTGAACAGTCTCTCTCAACCATTGACGGTGTAAAAACTGTGACCTCTACCTCATCTGACAACTACTCAATGCTTACCCTTGAGTTTGAGGACGGTACAAATATGGACACTGCTACAGTTGATATGCGAGGCAGTCTTGACACAATCAAGGATATGTGGCCGGACGGTGTGGGAAGTCCGTACCTTATGAAAATCAACCCTAATATGATGCCTGTATCTATGGTTGCAGTTGATTATGACGGTTACGATACCATACAGATTTCCGACTATGTAAACGATGAGCTGAAAAATCAGCTTGAGGGAATTGACGGCGTTGCCTCGGTTTCAACAAAGGGTATTGTTACTCAGAAAGAAAATGTTATTATTTCGCAGACCAAGATTGACGCACTCAACAAAAAAATTAATGATGCGTTGAATGACAAATTTGGCGATGCCGAAAAGAAAATTTCTGACGCAAAAAAAGAATTGCAGGATAATATTTCTAAGGCTGAACAAGGCAGTGATACGATTGAAAAATCAATAAATGACCTCAACTCTCAGCAGGCAGAGGTTGCACAACAGCTTGCAAATGCTCAAAATCAGGCTCAGAGTGGCTATACTGAAATTCTCAACGCAAAAATGCAGTTACTTGACCAGCAACAGTCACTCACCACTACAAAGCAGACCTTGACTATTGCCTATCAGACCTTAACTCAGATTAAGGATAAGCTTAGTAGCCTTGAGGATGAAAAGGCAGACCTTGAACAGCAGATTGCTTCATTTGAGAAAATTTACAATGACTACAAGGATGCTTTGCAAAAACTTACAAATCCTGACCTTACAGACGAACAGCTTGCACAGGTTAGAGCAATTCTTGCAAAGATTGACGAAGAACTTGAAAAATACGGTTTTCCAAAGGAAGAACTTGAGGAAAGGCTCAACAATGCCAAAAATGCTCTTGCAAATGTTGATCAGGCTATCACACAGACAATAGCCGCATTAAAGGAGCTCGGAACAACCGAGGATAAGCTTGACGATACAATAGCTGAAATTGCCGATAAAATCACTCAGATAGACGGCGGAATTGCTCAGATGTCAGCCGCAATAAAGGGACTTGACGATAACACAGTAACAGTAAATCAGGCATTATCCGAAGTTGAAAAACAGCAGTCACTTGCAGCCTATCAACTTTCGGGCGGACTTTCTACTCTTAACACAAAGCAGAGTGAAGTTAACAGTGCATTGACTCAGCTTAATTCTGCTCAGGAAGAATTAAAATCTGCAAGCGATGAGCTTTCTGAGCAAAAAGACAAGGCACAGAAAGCAGCCGATATGACAAACACTGTTACAATCAGCAATATTTCCAACATTCTCACAGCACAGAATTTCTCTATGCCTGCCGGCTATGTAACCGATGACGAAAACACAAAATACCTTGTGCGTGTCGGTGATAAAATTGACGGTGATAAGGAAATGCAGTCACTTGCTTTATTTGACACAGGCATTGACGGTGTTGGTGTTGTAAAGCTGAGTGATGTTGCCGATGTATTCATTGCAGATGATTCAGACGAGGTATTTACAAAAATAAACGGAAATTCAGGTGTTGTACTAAGTTTTTCAAAGCAGAGTGACGCAGCAACCGCTACAGTTTCCGATAACATTGCAAAAAAGCTTGACTCGCTCACTAAAGAAAATAGCGGCTTGCACTTCACCACCCTTATGGATCAGGGCGACTACATAAATATTATTATAAACAGCGTTCTTCAAAACCTTCTTATGGGTGCGGTACTTGCAATTATTATTCTCTACATATTCTTAAGAGATATAAAACCAACAATTATTGTTGCACTCTCCATTCCTATAAGCGTTATTTTTGCACTTGTGCTTATGTATTTCAGCGGAGTTACTCTCAATATGATTTCGCTGTCGGGACTTGCCATAGGTGTTGGTATGCTTGTTGACAACTCGGTTGTTGTTATTGAAAACATTTATCGACTGAGAGGTCTTGGCGTACCGCCGATTAAAGCCGCACTCAACGGTGCAAAACAGGTTGCCGGTGCTATTGCATCTTCAACACTCACAACTATCTGCGTATTCTTCCCTATCGTATTTATTGAGGGTCTTACCCGACAGATATTTATGGATATGGCACTCACAATCACCTATTCCCTACTTGCAAGTCTTATTGTGGCACTTACACTTGTGCCTGCAATGGGACAGAGAATGCTCAGAAAGGTTAAGCCTGTTAAACACAGATTCTTTGACAAAATGCTTGGCGGCTACGAAAAATCAATCCGCTTCGTGTTAAAGCACAGGGCAATAGCACTTATTGTTGCCGTTGTACTTCTCTTTGGCAGTATGTTTGGTGCGATTGCAAGAGGCTTTAGCTTTATGCCGAATATGGCAAGTACAGAGCTTTCTGTATCAATTCAGCTTGATGATTCCGCTACTATGGAGGATACAATTAATTCCGCACAAAATCTTCTTGACACACTTTCAAAATATGACGAATTTGAAACCGTAGGTGTAATGACCGGTTCAAGTACGAGCCTTATGGGACTTACCGGTTCGGTTTCTTCATCAGATGCCGACAAAGGCTCGGTTATGGCTTACGCCGTATTTAAAGATGACAAAGTAAAGAACAGTGAAAAGGTCAGCAAGGAAATTGAAGCTGAGCTTGAAAATATTGACGGTGATGTTATGGTAAGCGGCAGTTCATCATCAAGCTCAATGTCTGCAATGCTCGGTGATGACGGTGTTACTATCAAGCTTTACGGCAATGACCTCAAAACTATGCAGAACACTGCCAAGGATATGGCAGACAAGCTTGCAACCATAGACGGCATTGACGAAACTGAT
>NZ_JBGVJL010000108.1:0-7464 GCF_045129435.1 Ruminococcus sp.
ATAATTAACATAAAATTTAGGTCGAGCCTTTTTAAAGGCTCGTGGGTTTGGGCAACGCCCAAGAAAAGTTGTTTTTATATCTCTCTATCGTGCACAAACAGCGTTGCTGTTTGTGTGTTGAGGCAAAGTTTGATAAAACAGGCGACAGCCTTTAAAAAGAAATAATTCATTTATAAAGGATAATGGCTTTTTATGATGCTATCGCAATTATAAGGCTTTCGCCGTTTCGCTCAAGCCGCCAAACAGCTGTTTGGCTATCGAAGCTTTGCGTAAGAAAAAAGTATTTGTGGGCTTTGCCCACACCCACAACCTTTGAAAAAGGTTGACCAAATTTTTATGTCCGAGTAGAAATCATATGCAAATCTCAAATCTTTTAACTCCCGACCGTTATTAAGTCATTGTCGGGAACAAGAAAATTATTATTTTACAAACTATCTTCTCGTAATAAAAACCATAATTCACCCGATTTTTGATAAAGAACCTTAAAAGAAAAACTGCCCATATATAATGAGCAGTTTGGTAAATTGTATTTTAGTTTTCTTCGCTTTTCTTTAATATTTTATCCGCTGCGAGCATTACGCCGAGTTTGCCTGAGCAGAAGTTAAGGCCGCCTTGCATCCAAACTGCATATGGTTCTCTTAACGGTGCATCTGCGGAAAGCTCTATAGATGAGCCGAGTGTAAATGCACCCGCCGCCATAATTACCTGACTTTCATAACCCGGCATATCTGACGGTTCAGGCTTTACAAAGCTGTCAACCGCTGAGCCACTCTGGATTCCCTCACAGAAGCTGCAAAGCTTTTCTTCGTTGCCAAGCATAATAAGCTGAATAATATCTCCCCTGTTTTCGTAATATTTAGGGGTGGTGTCATATCCTAAAATCTCAAAAAGAGCCGAGGCAAACACTGCTGTTTTCAAAGCCTCACAGGACACAAACGGAGCGTGATATGCACCCATAAAAAGCTCACGATTGTTGCCGAGTGTAGCACCGATTTCTTTACCTGTACCCGGAGTTGTAAGTCGGTATGCACACATCTCTACAAGCTCTCTTTTGCCTGCAATATAACCGCCTGTAGGAGCAATTCCACCGCCTGCATTTTTAATAAGCGAGCCTGCCATAATATCAACGCCGACAGACATCGGAGTAACCTTTTCCACGAATTCGCCGTAGCAGTTGTCAAGCATAATAATCGACTTAGGCGAAGCTTTCTTTGAAATATCGCAAAGCTTTTTAATTTCACGATATGTAAGCGACGGTCTTATGCTGTAGCCTCTGGAACGCTGAATATACACCATTTTCGGCTTTTCTTCTCTGATTCTTTGCTCAACAGCTTCATAATCGACTGTACCGTCTTCCTTTAAATCAACCATTTCAAAGTTGATGCCGAAGTCCTTTAATGAACCCGGATAATTGCCCTCAAGACCGATTGCGGAACGAATTGTATCGTAAGGCATACCGGTTACGGAAAGCATAGTATCATTCGGTCTGAGAATACCGAAAAGTGCGACTGTAAGGGTGTGAGTACCGCTTGCAAAGTTGTGTCGCACAAGTGCGTCCTCAGCGTCAAAAGCATAGGCATATACTCTGTCAAGGGCATCTCTGCCAAAATCGTCATAGCCGTAGCCTGTTGAACCTGAAAAATGACTTTCCCTTACTCCTGCCTCCTGAAAGGCTTTTATCATCTTCTGCTGATTGTATTCCTGAATATCGTTGATTTCGTCAAGCTTGCTTTTGCAAAGTTCCATAGCCTTTTGCGAAGCCTCAATTATTCTGTTATCTATATCAAAAAAACTCAAAATTTATCATCCTTTAAAATGGTATTCGCACCAGCTGTCACAGCGGTTGAATTTTAAATTATCGTAAAATGCCTTGTTGGCTTTCTCTGCCCTGTGAACATACACGCTTCTGCCCTCTTTTACAAGAATATTTGTAAGGTGATTTACTATGTATGTACCGTAGCCCTTATTGCGAAACTGCGGCAAACACGCTACAGCACCGATTACCGCACCGTTGGTGCTTTCGGCAACAGTCATTGCAACCGCCGCAAGACTGCCGTTATCGTATAGTCCCAAAAGCCGCATTGTTCCGTGCCTTAGTTTATGGTTTATATCCACATAAAAATCTTCAAATTTTGGCGGTGTAAAATATCTGTCCGCAGATTTTACAATAAGCTCATATGCCTCTTTAATCTGCGGTGTAGAAATTTCAAGGCTTACTTCCTCTTTTATTTCTTCCTTACGCACAAGTATTGGACCTTGCGACTTTTCATATCCAAACAAATCAAGGCTGTATTTATCACTGCAAATCACCGATGAAGCACCCGCAACACGCATAAATGATGATACCTCGTCAAGGTCGGTATCATCTGTTAAGAACAAAATAAAATCTGTACCGTTGCGTGCGATTGCCCCCGTTGCTTTTTTGCTTTCATCATCAAATACAGTCCAATAATCTACAAACGGAAGCTGTGGACCGTAGCTTGTGCAAAATGAAATTATGCGGCAAGCAAAGGGATTGAGAGAATCAAGGCTTTCTATTGTGCTGATAAAATTTTCACTATTATCGGCAGTCAATATCATTTGTCATAATCCTTTCGTTTAATATTCTCCGCCTGCAATTTTATTTGCAAGAGCTGTGGCAATTTTTAATATATCATCGCAGTCGCTCACATTTGCAACCGTAACACTGCTGTGCAGGTATCTGCAAGGAAGTGAGATTGCTAGAGTTCTCACTCCGCCTCTGCTCTGGTGAATCACACCCGAATCATTTCCGCCTGCAACCGCTCTTTTGTACTGAGCCTTTGCACCGGTTTCCTTTGCACATTCAAATGCCATTTCTGCCATTTTCTTATCATATATTGTGCGTCTGTCCATTACGGAAATAACCGCACCCTCGCCGAGATTGCACACCTGCCTTGTGTCCTCAACACCGGCAATATCCGCTGCTGTTGTTGTTTCCAACACTATGGCAAAATCAGGGTCAACACTGTAGGCGGCAACCTTTGCACCACGAAGTCCTACTTCCTCCTGCACAGCGAAAACAAAGTGCATATCATATTCAAGGTCGCTTTTGATAAGCTCAATAAGAGCAAGACAACCAAAACGGTCATCAATCGCCTTTGACTTAATTGTGTAACCGTTATTTTCGTAAATGGAATTAAAATTAACACTGTCGCCGTAGTTTACCACGCTGAGTGCGTCCTCTTTGCTTACTGTACCAATGTCAATGTACATTTCGCCGTACTTTGGCACAGCAGTTCTTTCGTCAGACTTACTCAGATGAATAGGCTTTACGCCGATTACGCCGTTTGCCTTGCTTTTGCCGACAGTTACGGTTTTGCCGAGTACAACTCTCCTGTCAAGACCGCCAACCTCGTCAAATTTAAGGTATCCATCAGATGTAATATCAGTTACCATAAAGCCGACTTCGTCCATATGAGCCGAAAGCATAAGCTTTGACTTTGCAGTCTTTCTGCCCTTTTTAAACACAATGATATTTCCGAGGTTGTCGGTTTTTATATCGGTTGCAAAAGGCTTTATCTCATCTATAATAATCTCTCTGATACTGCCCTCATCGCCTGAAATACCGTCAGCGGTGCAGAGCTTTTCAAGTAATTTTAAATCAGCCATTAAAAGCACCTCCGCTAATAATATATTCAGCAAGCAGAGCCGCTGTATTCTCAACATCTGAAATATCAATCACTTCAATAGGTGTGTGCATATATCTTTGCGGAATTGACACAACAGCAGATGAAATACCACTTTTTGTAACGGAAATATGGTCTGCATTTGTACCTGTTGTGCCTGAAATCGGCTCATACTGGAACGGAATATTTTTTTCCTTTGCAACAGCAATCAGCTTATTGCTCATCTCTTTGCTTAAAATCGGTGAAATGCAAATCATAGGGCCTTTTGCAAGCTCAATGCCTGCATACTGACCGCTTACATCGGGCTGAGAGGCAAAGCTTACATCTACCGCAATCGCCTCGTCAGCGTCAATCTGATAAGCACCGGTTTTTGCACCTGTTCCGTAGGTTTCCTCCTGCACGCTCAAGAGGATAACAACCTTATACGAAAGCTCCTTTTTGCTCAACAGTTCAGCACATTTTATAAGTGATGCAATACCACATCTGTCGTCAAGAGCAGGAGCGGTAATTCTGTTGTTCATAAGTTCTCTCGGCTCTCCGTAAAAGGTGAGAACATCGCCGATTTTAATTTTTTCGGCTACTTTTTCATAAGGCAGACCAAAGTCAATCCATACCTTGTCAATCGGTGCAGCCTTGTCCTCGCCGCCGTCTGAAAGATGTGGCGGCATACAGCAGACAACGCCCTTTATCGGCTTATTTGAACAGGATACAAGCACAGCGTCAGACAATACACGCACATCAATTCCACCGCATGAAGCAACCTTTACAAAGCCGTTTTCATTGATAGAAGTTACCATAAAGCCGATTCTGTCAAGGTGAGCGTCAAGAAGAATAGTTTTTTCAGCCTCAGGATTGCCCATTGTGGCAATTACATTTCCGTTTTTATCTATAGTGGTATCGGCATATGTGGAAAGCTTTTCTGCACAGAATTTTGCGATAGGCTCTTCACTGCCCGATACACCGCCGATACGGCATAAATCAAATAATAATTCTTTCATAGCATATTATTTCAAAGCGTTTACAATAGCCTTGAAATGGTTACCTCTTTCTTCAAAATTCTTGTACAAACCAAAGCTTGCACTTGCCGGCGAAAGCGAAACTATGTCGCCCTTTTCGGCGTGGTTTACGGCAGCCTCAACTGCCTCCTCCATATTGGTAACATTGATAATTGTAATTTCGTTTTCGTTGTAGTTATCAGCCTCAACAACTGCCTTTTCAATTTTTTGGGCAGTGTCGCCGAGCAGGATAAGCACCTTTACCTTGTTGTTGATAACAGGGCCAAGCGGCTCATAAGGAATATGCTTGTCATAACCGCCTGCAATGATGATGATTTTTTCATCATAAAGAGAAAGTGTACCGAGTGCTGTTCTTGTTGGACTTGATGCGATTGAATCATTGTAGTATTTTACACCGTTGTATTCTCTGACAAACTCTGCTCTGTGCTCAACACCGCCAAAGGTTTTGGCAACAGCCTTGATAGTTTCCACATCAACCATACCCCATACGGCAGAAATTGCTGCAAGGTAATTTTCCACATTATGCATACCCGGAATTTTAATGTCCTTGATGTCCATAATCTTTGTAATCTTGCCGTAGTCACTGTAGCAAACAGTTGTGCCGTCAAGAAAAGCACCGTTGTTAAGGCTTTCTTTCACGCTAAATTTTGCAAGCTGACCACGAACGCTGTCTGAGAATGAATCGGCAATCTCGTTGTCAAGGTTGAGTACAGCCTTTGAAAAGGCATTTTGATGAAGTACGATGTTTTTCTTTGAGTCAACATACTCCTGCATATCCTTATGTATATCAAGGTGATTTGGTGCAAGGTTTGTTACAACTGCAATGTCAGGGCTTTTTCTCATTGAAATAAGCTGAAAGCTTGAAAGCTCAACCACAGCCACATCGTCCTCGTTGATGCTTTCAATTTCAGGAAGCAAAGGCTTGCCGATGTTGCCGCCGAGTCTTACATTCACACCGCTTGCCTTTAAAAGCTCAGAAATAATAGTAGTGGTTGTAGTCTTGCCGTCTGAGCCTGTAACAGCAATAATTTTGCATGGGCACAGGTCAAAGAAAACCTCCATTTCAGAGGTAAGCACAACACCCTTTTCTCTTAAAGCAACAAGCTCGGGTCTGTAAAACGGTGTGCCCGGACTGCGGAAAATAATGTCGCCGTCAAGCTTTGAGAGGTAATCTTCTCCCAAAACAAGCTCTGCACCGTATTCCTTAGCCTTTATGGCATTTTCACCGAGTGACTCAAAATCTTTTTTATCGTATGCAGAAACTACTGCACCTTTATCTGAAAAAAGCTTTATAAGCGGCAGGTTACTTGTACCTATGCCGATAAAGCCGACTTTTTTACCCTTAATACCTTCAAAAAATTTCTCTGCTAATCTGTTCATAAAACTATCCCCTTTTTATAAAGTAAGATTACATACATATTTAATTATACCCTGTTATAATAGAAAATTCAACCATAAACGGCATATTGAAATATAAAATTTTACAAAGTGTTTTAGCAATTATTTGTTATTTAATTGTCATAAAAGGACTTGAATTAGCTAAACAAATATGTTACAATAATTTTGTATTTATATGCAAAAATATACCAATACAACAAGCAAAAGGAGGCTTATATGTATAATTTTAAAGATAAAACTGTTGTAATTACAGGAGGCAATTCCGGAGTAGGTGCGGCTGCAGCTATGCTCTTTGCCCAAAACGGAGCTAATGTTGTAATCAGTGCACGCCGTCAGACCGCACTTGAAGAAGTTGCAAATAAAATTAAATCAGAGGGCGGAAGTGTGCTTACTGTTCCTACAGATATTTCAAAGGACGAGGATTGCAAAAATCTGATGAAATCTGCTGTTGACACATTTGGCAGTATTGATGTTCTTGTAAATAATGCGGGCGTTCTTGACACAGGTCTTGCTCCTATTGATAAATTTGACGATGTTGAAATTCAAAAGTTGATTTCAATCAATCAGGTTGGCACAATGCAATGTATTCGTGCGGCTCTTGAATATATGAAAGAGGGTTCGTCCATTGTTAATGTTGCCTCAGTTGCAGGTGTAAACGGCGGTGGCGGTGCTGCTTATGTTTCTACTAAATCTGCAATTATCGGCATTACAAAGCACACCGCTTTACTTCTTGCTGACAAGTATATTCGCTGTAACGCAATCTGTCCGGGCACAATCGTTACACCTATGACAATGAATATGAAACCTGAAAACCTTGATATGAGAATATTCGGTGCAATGAGTAAGCATGCTGATTTAAAGATTAAGCCTTGTATGGCTCAAGATGTGGCAAATATTATAGAATTTCTCGCATCTGATAATTCAAAGGCACTCACAGGTCAGATTTTAGTAAGTGATTTTGGTGCGTCACTCTGATAATTCTGAAAAATAGTTTTAGATTTGCAGGAGCAGGCTTTAAGGCTTACTCCTGTTTTCTTTTTACATATTGCTTAAAGCTTAAGTAAATGCTAAAATATCTATGGTGATAATATGCTCTATGACTTTATAATTATTGATAAAACCTCATCTACTCCGCTTTATATGCAGATTTACGCATCTATAAGGCGGTCGGTTGAAAACGGAAGTCTTGTAAAGAACACAAAGCTTCCGTCTGTCAGGCAGCTTTCAAGCGGTCTTGAGGTGTCTAAAACCACAATTTCAGCCGCATACGAACAGCTGTGCGTTGAGGGTTATATAAAGAATAAACCACAAAGCGGATACTATGTTGAGGCTCAGTTTGAAAATGCTCCTAAGAAAAGCGAAAGTCCCCATAGCTCTGCTGTTGCACAAATAAAACGCTATGA
>NZ_JBGVJL010000109.1:0-24593 GCF_045129435.1 Ruminococcus sp.
CATTGCAGTTTGCGATAAAACAGAATTTTTAGCGTCACCGCATACGGTTATTTTTGAAAAGTCACTTGAAAAGCTTTTTGAAAAGGTAAAGGAAACTGTAATTAATCTGAAAGCCGAAATTGTGGTTGTGGGACTTCCAAAGAATATGGACGGAAGCGAGGGCGACAGTGCCCAAAACGCAAGAGCGTTCGCTGAGCGTTTGCAGAAGGAAACCGGTTTGCAGGTGGATTTGCAAGATGAAAGAGGTACTACAATCACAGCCCACAACTTTTTGAACGATACAAACACAAGGGGAAAGAAAAGGAAAAATGTGGTTGACGAGGTAGCCGCAACCATTATTTTGCAAAATTACCTTGATAGGCGAAAGAATAGCAAAAATTTTTGAATTATACAAATTGTAATTAACACTTCTTTTAACATAAATGTTGAAAACTATGTGGAAAATGTGAAAACCAATGTTAAAACATAGTGGAAATTACACTCACCTTACAAGTAACACCCAATACTTTACAGAAATGTAACAATTCAACAATTAACGCAGGAGTTTTCAACATTAATGTTAATAATTGAATGTGGAAAGATTTTAATTACAATTAGTATAAAACAGATGTCAAGGTATAAAAATAAACAAAAAATTTGAGTGAAAAACCTGTGACTGCCAAAGCAAAAAACAGATTGAAAAAAGGAGGAAAAAGGAGAATGGAAGATAAAGACCTTGTGTTCGACCGTGAACACCATATATTGTATTCCAAGCAATGCAAAAAAGAAATTCTGAGTAAAATTTCTTTGCATTATTCTGACGAAGAGACTGAAAAATTTTTTACAAAGGTTCAGCTTCAATATGTTGATTTTTTAAAAGATTTCAGAACGGATTTGGGCGGAAAGAAAAATTTTCATAACGGAGCAGGCGGAAACTATGACTGTATCGCTTTATTCAGCTACTATGTAGTGTGCAAAGACAAGACTTCTATAGCTGAAATTGAAGAGATGGAGGGTAATTTGTTTTTACCGGCATTTAAGATGCTGAAATTTGTAGACTGCAACAAGCCGATATATAAAAAGCTTATGTATAAATCGTTTGCAGTGTCAAAGAAGAAGTGTGACAAATGGAATGATTTTGATATGAATGTTGCTCCATACAAAAAAGATGAGCCGATTTATTATGAGTTTACCAAATGCCCGATAGCCGAGTTTGCAAAAGAACATAATCTGCTTGAAGTAATGCCGGCTATGTGCAATCCCGATTACACAGCTATGGAGCTGATTCACGCAAGACTCGTGAGAAAAACAACCTGTTCAAACGGCTCTGTATGTGATTATACAATTTGCGGAGATAAAGACGAATATCTTAAACAGCATGAGGAATACATAGATGAAGAGGGTTACAGAAGAAATAAGTGAGGCAGATAATGGAATAAAGGCTGAGGTAACATTGATGAATTATGGTTTAGCAGAAAGCTTAGGATAAATAATAAAAAATTTAGGTCGAGCCTTTTTAAAGGCTCGTGGGTTTGGGCAAAGCCCAAGAAAGGCTGTGTCTATTACAATTTATAAGGCACAAACAGCAACGCTGTTTGTGTGATACATCAAAGTTTGATAAAACAGGCGACAGCCTTTTAAAAGAAATACTTCATTAATAAATAAAGAAGAATGGCTTTTTGTGTTGCTATCGCAATTATAAGGCTTTCGCTGTTGTGTTCAAGCCGCCAAACAACTTGCTGTTTGGCTATCAAAACCTTGCGTTAGCTTAAAGTATTGTGGGCTTTTCCCCCACCCACAACCATTTAAAAAGGTTGACCAAATTTTTATTTTCGAGTATAAAGTCTGTGCTAATTCAAAGAAAATTTCCCGACCGTTGCTAAACCCTAATTTTCCCAATTAAATATATCTCCCAAAATGTTAATTTGACATTTGAACAGCAAATAAAAAACACTCCCGAAAAATTCGGGAGTGTTGAAATTTTGTGAGATCAAACAAATATATTATTGAAAAGAATTACCGAGATAATTCCGCAGGTTGTGCCAAGCAGCATTCCGCAAACTACATCTGTGAGATAGTGAACTCTCAGATAGATTCTCGAAAAGCCAATTAAAAATGCAAGCATAAGAATTGGCAGGCAAGCCGCAGGCTGACACCTCAGAACTGCTGTTGAAGCAAATGCAAACGATGCAGTTGTGTGACCTGACGGGAACGAGTAAAACCTTGGTTTATTAATAATCTGCTCCTCATCATCAAGGAGATGACAAGGGCGTGTCCTCTTTACAAGATGTTTAATGATAATTTCGCCCATAAGGTGAGCAAGACACAGGGCAAAAACAAAGTTAAAACCTGTTTTTCTCCACTCCGGCACAACAAAGAACGGCACACAGATTGCCCACCATACAAAGCCGGCGTTGCCAAGTCTTGAAGCGGTAACCATAATTCTGGTTAAACCAGGCTTGTGCATTCTGCTGATATTATATAGAACTTTGTTGTCAACAGTTTGAATTCGACCGAACATATAACAAAACTCCTAATCAACGCTGATATTGATGAATTTCCAAAAGATGCTAATATTTTTGACAAATAATTATAAACTTTTGAACAATATCGTTACACATCTTTATTATAGCATAAGAATTTTGTTTTGAACAGTAGTTTTATAAAATTTATCTTGATTTTACATTAATTAAATGAGCTACAGACGGAATACTTTCACCCTGTCCCGATGATGTGGGGCTCATCAATGCTCCTGTTGCCATAAACAGGATATTTTGGTATTTTCCGCTTGTTACGGAATTTAAAATTTCAGAGCAGAACACCGAACCGGCACAGCCACAGCCTGAACCGCCGGCATGAACATCTTGTCCCTCTAAATCAAAAATCATCATACCGCAGTCATAATGCTTTGGCTCAATATCAATATTTTCAAGTGCAAGCAAATCGTATAGCGACCGACTTCCTACCAAACCTAAGTCACCGGTGAAAATTGCGTCATAATCTGACGGCTTTGTGTTGGTGTCGGCAAAATAATCTATAAATGTCTGAGCCGCAGCTGGTGCCATTGCTGCCCCCATATTGTTGGCGTCCGTAACGCCAAGGTCAACAATTTTGCCGGCGGTTGCTCTTGCAATGCAAGCACCTTTTTTAGAATTGTTGACAATACAGCATCCGGCACCCGTAACCGTCCATTGTGCGGTAGGAGTTCGCACCCCTCCGTATTCAAGCGGAAATCGGTACTGCCTTTCTGCCGATGCAAAATGAGAAGATGTAACGCAGGCAGCGGTATTTGCCGCATTGCTTTCAACAAAGACAGCAGTCATCAGCAAGCCCTGAGCCATTGTAGAGCAAGCCCCGTACTGACCAAGGTAAGCAATGTTGAAATCACGCAGACCAAAGCTTGACGAAATACATTGGTTGAGCAAATCGCCCGCAAAAATGTAGTCAATATCCTCAGCCTTGACATCTGCTTTCTGCATAGCGGTTTCAACAGCGGTGAATTGCAAGGTGCTTTCAGCCTGCTCGTATGTGTTTTTGCCGTTGTAGCTGTCATAAATGATTTTATCAAAGCCCTTGCCAAGCGGCCCTTCACTCTCTTTTTTGCCTGCAACAGAGGCGTACCCTATAATAGACGGCATTTCTTCAAAACCAAGTGTGTGCCCTCCGATTCTTCGTATCATAAAAAAACTCCCTTCTGCACTATTATCTGCAAAAGGGAGTATATTATTTATATTATTAGCGTGATGAGTGAAATCAATAACCCCAGCGGTCAAAAAATCTTACATCTTCATAGGTAAGAATGTAGTTTTGACTCTCGTGAAATTCGCTGGCAACGAGAAGAGGGTTGTACATATAAAGAATTCTGTGCTGAACAGCATCGTGGTTTTCGTCAAAAATATATCTGACTGCCTGCTTGCAAGCGTCATTTGCAGGAATGTCTGTACTGCCTGTGTAGTGGTAATCCCTGATGATTGCATCTACACTTGTAAAACCGTCAAAGCACATAGCGTCTTTTACAGACTGTGCAATAAGAGAAGCACCAACAAAACCGCCTGAGCCAAACTCGCCCATACAAAGTCTTTCAAGCAAATCTCTGTCGTGGTCAGAGAGTGTTACTTGTCCGCATTTATATGTTTTGTCAGGATTGTCAATAGCTACAAGATAGCCTGCGTTCCATTGCTCGTTATAATCGGCAGGCTCTGCAACAGGGATTGCAGTTGCAAACTGAACAGTAGCTGCCTGAGTTGTAGCAGCAGTTGAAGCCTTGGTAGCCTTTGGCTTTGTTGTTGCAGTGGTTGAAGGCTTAACGGTAGTTGCCTGAGTTGAGGCAGGCTGTGTTGGTTTTGTAGGCTTTGTTGTAGCCGTCTCGGTAGGCTCACTTGTTGCGGTATCCGCTGTAGCAATTTTTACTATGCTTGGGTTAATTCTGCTTTTATATGCTGTGTCAGCGGTTGAAACAGCATGTTTTGTTTGTGTAGTAAGTGCGGAAATAACTGTGTGTCCGACAAGTGTCAGTATCAGTATTCCCAAAATAACTGTAAGTACAGTATTTAGCTTGTTGTCAAAGAATTTTTTCATCCTCATCAGCCTTTATATTTTATTTTTGCGTTCACACGCTCGTATTTTAAATTATAGCATAATTTATTGATTATTTCAACTATATATTGCACTTATGTTAAAAATGCAAAATTTTTAAATTTGCAAGTTTAAGTTTTGCACACTATAGGACAAAAATTAACAATAATTATATAAAATATAAATATACATTGCAAAGTATTCCCAAAAATTTCCCGAAATATTCCTGTTAAAAGCAGGATAAAATTTGTAAAAAATGCTTGAAAAATGCGATATTTCGCATTATAATAAATGTGTATGAGTGTAGAGGCTCAACAATAATCGAAAGGAGAAGTACACATGATTTATTCAAATGAAGTAGAAAAGATGTGCACTGTCGCAAAAGGTCCAAAACACGGTCCTGCACCTATTCCTGAAGAGGGTAAATGGGTAAAATCCTATGATATTAAGGATATTTCAGGTCTTTCACACGGTATTGGCTGGTGTGCACCACAGCAGGGTGCTTGCAAGCTCACACTTAATGTTAAGGACGGTATCGTAGAAGAGGCTCTTGTAGAAACAATTGGTTGTTCAGGTATGACTCACTCAGCTGCTATGGCTGCTGAAATTCTTCCTAACAAGACATTGCTTGAGTGCCTTAACACAGACCTTGTTTGTGATGCTATCAACACAGCTATGAAGAACATCTTTGAGCAGCTCGTTTACGGCAGAAGCCAGACAGCTTTCTCAGAGGGCGGTCTTCCAATCGGTGCCGGTCTTGAGGACCTCGGTAAGGGACTTCGTTCACAGGTTGGTACAATGTACAGCACAAACGCTAAGGGCGTTCGTTATATGGAAATGGCTGAGGGCTATGTAATCAAGACTGCTCTTGATGAGAATGACGAGGTTTGCGGCTATCAGTTCGTAAAGCTTGGCAAAATGCTCGAGGACATTCGTCACGGTGTAGAGCCAAACGAAGCTTACAAAAACAACATCGGTCAGTACGGTCGTTTTGATAATGCGGCTAAGTACATTGACCCTCGTGAAGAATAATTCGGTAGGAGGACACTATAATGGCAGTTACATTTGAAAGTATGGAAAGAAGAATGCCTAAAATTGAGAAGTGCCTTGCCGAATACGGTATTGCAAGTCTTGAAGAGGCAAGAGAGCTTTGCAACAGCAAGGGTTTTGATGCTTATGACATCGTTAAGGGCGTTCAGCCAATCGCATTTGAGAATGCAGGTTGGGCTTACACACTTGGTTGTGCAGTAGCTATTAAGAAGGGCGTTAAGACAGCTGCCGAGGCTGCTGAGTGCATCGGTATCGGTCTTGAGGCTTTCTGTATCCCTGGCTCAGTTGCTGAGCAGAGAAATGTTGGTCGTGGTCACGGTAACCTAGGTGCAATGCTTCTCAGAGATGAAACAAAGTGCTTTGCATTCCTCGCAGGTCACGAGAGCTTTGCTGCTGCTGAAGGTGCAATCGGTATTGCTCGTAACGCTAACAAGGCAAGAAAAGAGCCACTTAAGGTTATTCTTAACGGTCTTGGTAAGGATGCAGCTTACATCATTTCAAGAATCAACGGCTTTACATATGTAAAGACTCAGTTTGATTACTTCACATCAGAGCTTAAAATCGTTGAAGAGAGAGCTTTCTCAGACGGTGAAAGAGCTGCTGTTCGTTGCTACGGTGCAGACGATGTTCGTGAGGGCGTAGCTATTATGCAGCACGAGAATGTTGGCGTATCTATCACAGGTAACTCAACTAACCCAACTCGTTTCCAGCACCTTGTTGCAGGTACATACAAGAAGTGGGCTATTGAGAACGGTGTTAAGTATTTCTCAGTTGCTTCAGGCGGCGGTACAGGTCGTACACTTCACCCGGATAACATGGGTGCAGGCCCTGCTTCATACGGTCTTACAGACTCAATGGGCAGAATGCACGGTGATGCTCAGTTTGCAGGTTCATCTTCAGTTCCTGCTCACGTTGAGATGATGGGCCTTATCGGTATGGGTAACAACCCAATGGTAGGTGCTACAGTTGCTTGTGCAGTTGCAGTTTACGAGGGATTAAATAAATAATAAACCTTTCGGTTAATGCAATTAGAGAGGTCGCAGAGCTTTTTCTGTGACCTCTCGTTTTGAGTCCGGATTAAGACAAATGTATAACAAGTAATAAATGTCATAAACTTATTAATCGGTATTTTTGAATTGCAAGTTATGGTATAAAGTAACAAGGGGTTATAATATGAGTAATTGGAACACTTTTTTAAAGTCCGTACCTGCCGGGGTAATGATTGGATTGGGCGTTACGGCTTTTATTTCAACAGAAAATAAAATGTTTGGTTCAATTTTGTTCTGTCTGGGACTTTTTGGCATATGTGCATTTGGCTTTAACCTTTTTACAGGCAAAATCGGCTACATCATTCCGACTAAAAATAAACCTAATTGTCTTATGATTTGGCTTGGCAACCTTGTAGGCTGTCTTATCACAACAGTTCCGCTGAGATTTGCAAGTCCAAAATATAACGAGGCTGCTGCAATTCTTGCAGAAAACAAGCTTTCACAAAACTTTTTGCAGACCTTTATTCTCGGTATTTTCTGCGGTATGATTATGTATATCGTTGTTGAAAATTATAGCTCAAACAACAGTGCTCTCGGTAAATATCTCGGAATTTTCCTTGGTATTCCGGCTTTTATCTTTGCTGGCTTTGAGCATAGTATTGCGGATATTTGCTACTTTTCTTATGCAGCGTCATCACTTGAGCAGGTGGCACAGATGTTTGTTTACATATTAATAGTATCTGTTGCAAACGGCATTGGCTCTGTTATTTTCCGAGCATTTACTATAATGTATAAGGAAAAAGTTAAAAAATAAATTTGAATATAACATTGAATGTGTAAAAATATTTGGTCGGCAGTTGTTGAAATTGCCGACCTTTTACAATTTGGATCTATTTTAATAGTTGGGGTAAATTGTTAGTTAGCAACGGTCGGGAAATTTTGCTTGAATTATCACAGACTTTATACTCGGACATAAAAATTTGGTCAACCTTTTCAAAGGTTGTGGGTGTGGGCAAAGCCCACAAAGATTTTATATAACACAAAGTTTTGATAGCCAAACAGCAAGCTGTTTGGCGGATTAAGCACAATGGCGAAAGCCTTATAATTGCGATAGCAACACAAAAAAATCATCATTCGTAATTATTTATTAATGAATTATTTTTTTAAAAAGGTTGTCGCCTGTTTTGTCAAACTTTGCTTTAGCACACAAACAGCAACGCTGTTTGTGCCATATGAATTGTTATGAAAACAACTTTTCTTGGGCGTTGCCCAAACCCACGAGCCTTTAAAAAGGCTCGACCTAAATTTTATTATAGAACCAACATTTTTATTAAAAAGGTATTGATTTTATTAAAAATTTATGCTATACTTACAAAGTAATTGCAAGCCAGTTAAGCGTGCAACTAAGTGAGCGGCAGGCCCTGTACGATTGGGGTCTGTGAATCATGTCAGGCGGGGAACCGAGCAGCATTAAGCAGTATTGCCGATGCGATGCAGTAAGTCTGTCGTTCACTTATTTGCATGATGCCGTATAATTATTCGGCTGACGGCTTGCATTTTTTATTGAAGAGAGGTGTTTTTTATGTACCGAGTGCTTTACCGCAAGTGGCGACCTGCTGTGTTTACCGATGTTTCGGGACAGGAGCATATTACCACCACCCTGCAAAACGAGGTTTCCTCTGGCAGACTTAACCACGCCTACCTTTTTACAGGCTCACGAGGTACAGGAAAAACCACCTGTGCAAAAATTCTTGCCAAGGCTGTAAACTGCCTTAATCCGCAGAACGGCAATCCTTGCGGTGAATGTGAAATCTGCAAGGGAATTGATGACGGCAGTATTCTTGATATTGTTGAGATGGACGCCGCCTCTAATCGTAAGATTGACGATATTCGTCAGATAATTGACGAGGTGCAGTTTAAGCCTACCAAGTGCAAATACAGGGTGTATATTGTCGATGAGGTGCATATGCTCACCACAGAGGCTTTCAACGCTCTTCTTAAAACGCTTGAAGAACCGCCGGAGCATGTTATTTTTATACTTGCCACCACTGAGGTTCACAAGCTTCCGCAGACAATTCGTTCAAGATGTCAGCGTTTTGATTTCCACAGAATTCCGCCAAGGGCAATAGCTGACAGGGTGGAGTATGTAGTATCTCAGGAAAACGCAGAGATAACCGAGCCGGCGGCACTTATGCTTGCTTCGGTTGCAGACGGTGCACTTCGAGATGCACTCTCACTTCTTGACAGCTGTCTTGCTGTAAGCTCACATATTGATGAGGAAATTGTCCGCAATGCAGCCGGACTTGTGCAGAAAACCTATCTTTTTGAGCTTGCAACAGCAATTATCAACAAAAACCCGACAAAGTCGCTTGAGCTTATCGACAGACTTTATTCCGAGTCAAAGGATATGGCAAGGCTTTGTGATGAGTTTGTTGAGCATTTCAGAGCATTAATGCTTATTAAAACAATCAAAAATCCGAGAGATATTCTGATAATGTCAGACGATGAGTTTGAACAGGCGGTTACGCAGTCAGACTATCTTTCACTTGCAGATATAGTTTTCTATATGGATGTGCTTTCAAGGGCATATCAGCGAATGGGCAAGGGAACAGGCGACAGAACAGAGCTTGAAATGGCACTTGTAAAGCTTTCGTCAGCCGAGCTTGACGGCACAGTTGAGGCACTCACAGCCAGAGTTACCGCACTTGAAAAAGCGGTAAAGCGTGGCATTACGGTGAATTATGCACAGCCTGCTCAGCAAAACGAGCAAGACGCAGCACCAAAGCCGCAGCCTGTACCGCAGGTTGTAGAAGACCCGTATGCTCAGCCTGAGCCGGAGCATAAAAAAGCACCTGTTGCTAAGCCGGCACCGGAGGTTAAGCCTGTTGTGCAGAGGGCGAGTGTAAACCTTGACGAGCTTTACGATAATGCAGTACCTTTTGCCAGATGGGTGGAGGTAGTAAACAGTTTAAAGTCGGTTTCAAGGTCAATAGCCGCAGCCTTTGCAGGTTCAACAGCATATGAAAGCGGAAATTATCTTTTGATTGACACAAATAATGAGCTTGCCTTTGACTTATTAAGACAAAATGGCAGAAGGGCAGAAATCAAGCAGGCTTTGCTTGAACTGACAGGCAAAAATTACAGCCTTGGGCCTTACAAAAGGTCAACACCTAAAAAAGTTGAAAAAACAGACCCGCTCAACACTCTTGTGCAGAGCCTTGAGGGCAGCGGAGTTGAAATAACACAAGAATAAATGAATTTTGAAAGGATGTTTTTAATATGAAAGCAAGATTACCAAAGGGTTACGGCAACGGCGGAGCAAACAACATTCAGCAGCTCGCTCGTCAGGCTCAGAAATTACAGGACGATATGGAGCAGGCTTCACAGGAGCTTGAGGCAAAAGAATACTCGGCTACTTCAGGCGGCGGTGCAGTAAGCGTAACAGTTACAGGTAAAATGGAGCTTACAAAGATTGATATTTCTAAGGATGTTGTTGATCCGGAAGATGTAGAGATGCTTTCTGACCTTATCATTGCAGCAACAAACGAGGCTTTAAGAGCTGCACGCAAGGAAAAGGAAGACACAATGGAAACTATCTCAGGCGGACTTAACATTCCGGGAATGTTTTAATAATGTCTAATTATAATGTTGCTCCGCTTGAAGTATTAGTGGAGCAGTTTGAAAGAATGCCCGGTATTGGTCACAAAACCGCACAAAGGCTTGCCTACTATGTGCTTAACCTCTCAAAACCGGAGGCAGAAGCACTTGCAAAGGCTGTGACCGACGCCCACACAAAAATCCACTACTGTGCAGAGTGCTGTAACCTTACAGACAAGGAGCTTTGCCCTGTATGTGCAAATCCTGCAAGGGATAAGTCGGTGATTTGTGTGGTTGAAACTCCCCGTGATGCCTCAGCGATTGAAAAAACACACGAATATAACGGTGTGTACCATATTTTGCATGGCTCAATTTCACCTCTTAACGGAATCGGCCCTGACAATATCACTATAAAACAGCTTTTGGCAAGATTTAACGGTGATGATGTCAAAGAAGTTATTATGGCAACAAACCCTACAGTTGAGGGTGACGCTACAGCTTTGTATATTTCAAAGCTGTTAAAGCCGCTCGGTGTTAAGGTAACAAGACTTGCCTATGGTATTCCTGTTGGCGGTGACCTTGAATATGCAGACGAATACACACTTGCAAAGGCTCTTGAAGGCAGGAGTGAAATATAATGGCTTCATTAAAAACAGTAGCACAGAACAAAAAGGCTCATCACGATTATTTTATTGAAGAATCCTTTGAGGCAGGCATTGAGCTTTGCGGAACAGAGGTAAAGTCAATCAGAGCCGGCAGAGTAAACCTTAAAGACAGCTGGTGTTCTATAGTTGAAGGTGAAATTTTCGTAAACGGAATGCACATTTCTCCTTATGACCACGGCAATATTTTTAATCGTGACCCTATGCGTGTTCGTAAACTTCTTATGCACAAAAAAGAAATCAACCGCCTTTTCGGCATTGTAAAGCAAACAGGCTATTCGCTGATTCCTATAAGCCTTTACTTTAAAGACAGCAAGGTAAAGGTGCAGGTAGGTCTTTGCAAAGGTAAAAAGCTTTATGATAAACGAGAGGATATGGCAAAACGCTCCGCAAAGCGTGATATGGAGCGAGCCATTAAAGAGCAAAGCAGATATTAATTTTAAACATAATATACCGTTGCAGTTTTGTTGCAGCGGTATTATTTTTTGCTGTTAAATTGTACAAAAATGGCGTAAATGATTGACTTTTAGCTTTATTTGAATTAAAATTATATAATAGCTTAGTGCGGAAAAAACAGTATTGCTCTGCAATGCGAAAGGAAAATTTTATGAAAATAAAAAGCTTATTTGTTGGCGATACCGACAATACATTTATTCAGTTTTTTAGGTATTGCTTTGTAGGCGGCTTTGCCTTTGTAGTCGATTTTGGCGTAATGACTTTATTAACTGAGGTTTTCTCGATTTATCCGGTTGTTTCGTCAACAATTTCATTTATTGCCGGCTTGGTGGTAAATTACCTGCTCAGTACATTTTGGATTTTTAAAAATTCAAAAATAAAAAATAAATTTGCAGAATTTCTTGCCTTTGCACTCATCGGTGTAATCGGACTTGGAATAAACGCAGCAATTATTTGGCTTTTCCAAAATCCGCTTGCCACAGGTCTTGTGTTTGGCGGCGAGTCTGCTGTGGTAAACGGCGAAACAAAGTATTTTTGGTTTTGGGGCATTCAGTATTACCACATCGGTAAAATTGTTTCTACAGTTGTAGTATTTTTGTGGAACTTCTGCGGCAGAAAATTTATTTTGTTTGATAAGAGTAAAAAATAATTCTTGTGATTAGAGAGGAAATATAATGAAAAAGGTAATTATTATTGGAGCAGGCCCTGCCGGTATTACAGCGGCAAACGAGTTATTAAAGGATACAAACGGTGAGTACGATGTTACTATTCTTGAGGAAACTGAGCGTATAGGCGGTATTTCTCAGACAGTACGCTACAACGGCAATCGTATGGATATTGGCGGTCACCGCTTTTTCTCAAAAAGTGACGAGGTAATGAACTGGTGGAGCGAGCTTATGCCTGTACAGGGCAAGCCGTCATATGACGATAAGGTTCTCGGCAGAGAAAAGCCTCTTGCAGAAAACGGCCCTGACCCTGAAAAGGACGACAAGGTTATTCTTGTGCGTGACAGAGTTTCAAGAATTTACTACAACAAGCATTTCTTCGACTACCCTGTTACAATGTCTGCATCAACAATTAAAAATATGGGCTTTCTCACCACAATGAAAGCCGGCTTCAGCTACTTAAAGTCTGCAATGTTTAAAAAGCCTGAAGATTCTCTTGAAAATTTCTACATCAATCGCTTTGGTAAGGTGCTTTACTCAATGTTCTTTGAGGGCTATACAGAAAAGTTGTGGGGCAGACACCCAAGTGAGATTTCTGCCGACTGGGGTTCACAGCGTGTAAAGGGACTTTCAATCAGAGCAGTATTAAAGGATATGTTCTCAAAGGCATTCGGCGGTAAGAAGTCATCAAAAGAGGTTGAAACCTCACTTATCGAGCAGTTCTGGTACCCGAAGTACGGTCCGGGTCAGCTTTGGGAGATTGCAACCGACAGAGCCGTAGAGCGTGGTGCAAAGCTTCTTAAAAACCACAGCGTAAAGAATATTGTATGCAAGGACGGCAAAGTTACTACCGTTGTATGCAGCACTCCTGACGGTGAAAAGACTATTGAGGGCGATATTTTTGTATCATCAATGCCTGTTAAGGATCTTGTTGAGGGTATGACCGGTGATGTGCCGTCAAAGGAAATCAAGTACATTGCCGAAAATCTCCCTTACAGAGATTTCGTTACTGTTGGTCTTCTTGTTAACAAGCTTAACCTTAAAAATGAAACCAAGATGAAAACTCTCAGCAATATTGTTCCGGACTGCTGGATTTATGTTCAGGAGACCAGCGTTAAGCTTGGCAGAATTCAGATTTTCAACAACTGGTCGCCGTATATGGTTGAAGACCCTGAAAATACAGTATGGATCGGTCTTGAGTACTTCTGTGCCGAAGGTGATGATTTCTGGAACCTCAGCGATGAAGAGTGCATTAAGTTTGCAACTAAGGAGCTTGAGTCAATGGGTGTTATCACTTCAAGCGAGGTTCTCGATTCACATCGTGAAAGAGTTAAAAAGGCATATCCTGCTTATTTTGATACATATGCTCAGATGGACGAGCTTATTAAATATCTTGATACATACCAAAACCTTTACTGCGTAGGTCGAAACGGTCAGCATCGCTATAATAATATGGATCACTCAATGCTTACCGCTATTCGTGCCGCTGAGGCAATTAAGAGCGGCAATACAGATAAAAATTCTATCTGGAATGTAAATACAGAAAAAGAATACCACGAAACGAAGTAATTGGTTTTGGAGGTAGTCTTATGGATTTTGTAGCTAATCATTTGGCGGTGGAGGAGAAATATATCCCTCCTAAAAATCACCCGTGCAGCGGTTTTGTAAAGGCAGTTATTTCACACCCGTATATTGTGGTTGCTGTTTTATGTCTTGCAAGTACAGTGCTTACCACAAGTGTTACATTTGGCAGGTTTTTCCCGATATTTGCACTTGTGCCAACACTTATTATTCTGTTTGCCGGTGTGCCTACAGGAATTTATTTCAGCTCAAAAAACGCAAAAACTAATGACGGCAGAAAAAGAATGGCATTGTATATGTCGCTTGCCGCATTTGTGGGAGCGTTAGGATTTTTCTTTATAGTGTTAATGAATGGTTCGATTGCTTTTCATATATTAAACTATGGCTTGCTTGTGTCGGCACTTGTGCTTATTTATCTTGCCTGCACAGACAAACTGAGCGACAAAGCCTTTATAATGGTGATTTTTGCTTTAGGCTTTGTTGTAAGACTTGCGTATGTGCTATATACTGAAATCTCGGTAAGACAGCACGATGTAGGAAATTTTGATATTGAAATCGGACACTGCGGTTACATAAGATATTTTTATGAAAACTTCAATTTGCCTGATTTTGATGTGAGAACACACTGGCAGTTTTATCATCCACCGCTTCACCATATCATTGCAGCAGTGTGGATGCGTTTGCAAACCTTAGTAGGTATTGAATATCATATGGCAGGCGAAAATGTGCAGATTCTCACACTTTTCTACTCATCAATCTGTATGGTGCTTTCCTACAAGATTTTCAGACAGTTAGGCTTAAAGGGCAGAGGCCTTGTGTGTGCTGTTGCTATTGTGGCATTTTGCCCGACATTTTATATAATGGCAGGAAGCATAAATAACGATATTCTATCAATTACATTTATGCTTGGAGCAATTTTAAACACACTTTATTGGTACAAAAAACCGACATTCCCGAGAATTATGGCAATTTCAATTTGCGTAGGACTCGGAATGATGACCAAACTTTCTGTATGGATGGTTGCACCTGCTATTGCGTTTGTGTTTATTTATGTATTCGTTAAGAATATAAAAAGCTTTAAAAAGTTTATAGTGCAGTTTTTATGCTTTGGCGTTGTATGTGCACCGCTTGCTTTATGGTGGCAGGTAAGAAATCTTCTGAAATTCGGAGTTCCGCTTACATATGTGCCTGCACTTTCACCTACAAGCGACCAGTATATCGGCAATCTGCCGACTTTGAAAAGATTGTTTGATTTTAGTTTAGGACAGTTTTCAAATGTTGGCGACCAGTTTGTAACCTACGGTGCGTCATATAATGAATACAATCCGCTTGTTGCTTTGTTCAAGACATCAATGTTTGATGAGCTTATAAACACAAGCAATTATCCGAGAATTGCCGGCTTTAATATAATTTTGTTTTGGTCAGCGGTTGCCATTGGTGTGCTTGGCTTTGGTGCTATGATTTTCGCTTTTTGCAAGAGAAAAGATTCACCAATCGGTTTTGTACAGAAGATATTCCTTGCGTTGATATATGTAGTATTCTTTGCATCTTATTACATTTTCTGCTTCCAGTTCCCATTTGTTTGCACAGAGAACATCAGATATGCAGTTCCTCTTATAATACTGGGTGCATTCTTTACAGGACTTGCGGTACAGTATTTTGGCAAAGGTTCAGACAAAAAATATAAATCTGTTGCAAGAGGTGCAATCTACACCCTAACAGCAGTATTCAGCGTTGCGTCTATACTTGTTTATTACATAGTAGCAATGCCATAAACAGATAAAAAGCTCTCATTTTGAGGGCTTTTTGCTTTTATGTTGGGGTGACATTGATAAATTATGTTTTTTATTACGAGAAGATAGTTTGCAAAATAATAATTTTCTTGTTCCCGACAATGACTTAGTAACAATCGGGAGTTAAAAGCTTGAAATTGCATATACTCTCTACTCGGAAATAAAAATTTGGTCAACCTTTTTCAAAGGTTGTGGGTGTGGGCAAAGCCCACAATACTTTAGCTAATGCAAAATTTTGATAGCCAAACAGCTTTCTGTTTGACGGCTTGAACACAACGAGAAAAGCCATATAATTGCGATAGCAACACAAAAAGGCATTATTCTTTATTAATGAATTATTTCTTTTAAATGGCTGTCGCCTGCTTTGACAAACTTAGCCTTAGCACACAAACAGCGTTGCTGTTTGTGCCTAAAAATTTGCAATAAAAACAACTTTTATTGGGCGTTGTCCAAACCCACGAACCTTTAAAAAGGCTCGACCTAAATTCTATTATTATTAAGATTTTGCATAAGCAAACAATAATTTATCAATGTTACCCCAACATAAAAATAGAACCTTCTTTGTTTGATTTATAAGTCAGCGTATTATTTCTTATTTCTAAGGCAAAAGTTTTTATTATGCGTAGAACACAGAATACACAAAAAATCCCCATGCTACTGATTTTGTATAGTAGCATGGGGATTGCATTTAATGATTTAATTATTTCTCTGTACGCTTACGGCTTACGATTAATGTTAAACCTGCGGCACAAACAACAGTTGCAAGCAATGCAAATGAAGCTCGGCTGTCGCCTGTTGATACTTTACCATTTTCAGTCTTCGCAGTATCAGCGGTTGCAGCTTTCTGATCAGGTGTAGCTGCTTTTGTTACTGCCTGTGTTGTGGGTTCTGCTGTGGTAGCAGCAATAGTAGTAGGAGCGGCTGTAGTTTCCGGTACAGTTGTAGTGGTTGTAGTAGGCTCTGTAGTTGGTTCTGTAGGACGCTCAAGAGCAGGAATTGTAAATGAATATTCAATCGGCTCTACATCGTCAATGTCATCTGCATTAGCAGAAATTTTAACTGTTACGGTTTTCTCAACATATGACGGCTCAGCGTGAAGAGTCCATGTATTCTGCATTTCTTCTGACTGAACAAGTTTATCATAGTTTGCTGAACTGTCACCTGAAAGAGTAACACCCTGCGGAAGATCAAATGAAATTTTTGCGTTATTTACATCTACATTACTTGAGTTTTTCAGATATGTAGTAATTGATAAAGGCTTGTATCCGTTACCTTCGTCATTTGCTTCAAAACTACTTGTTGATCTTGTTGCACCAAGTGTAAGACTGCCCTTTGTAACCTCAAGTTCACCAAGACCGTAATATGTAACAAAGTCTTTGCTTTCACCTGGAGCAAGAGTTACAGGATACCAAATAGAGTTTACTACGCTATCGCCGAGACTCAAACTTGTATCACATTCAGGTGCATACTTACGGGCGGATGTTATGTAGTTATTAAACTGAACATAGTCCGGTTTTAATGAGCCTGTAGCAAAAAAGCCTGTTGAAACAATAGTTGGGTTCTCAAGATTATCAAAAGCCTGATATGATGCCGGAATATTGTCACCCTCAAATTGCTTTCTTGTTTTTACAGCTCCGACATTCGGAATTCTGAACGGTGCATCATCGTTATCGTCAAGCATTGTGTCGAGCATAATCTGTCCGGCAACTTCCTTGCTTTCATCTGAAACATTGGTAACTTCAAACTTAATCTCAACGATATTTTTGTTTCCGTTTACTTTGTTTGGAATAAATGAAAGTGTTCTTGTTGTATTGATGCCGGTTCTTGAAGTGTCAACATCAATTATGCTGTCACCCTCAACAACGCTGCTATTGTCATTACAGTAAAAATCTTTTGTCTTTCCGTTAAGTTTCAGAGTAAAGTTTGATGTGGAATTAAACAAAAGCTTTTTCTTGTCTCCTGATTCACCAAGTGCATAAATTGTAAAGTCGCTTCTGGAATCATCGGTATTAATTTCAAGGAACTCGTTTTTAATGCCTGTGCCTGTTGAAACAGTGGTTGTGTTTTCCGCAAATGCAGATGTTGCTGCCATTGACACTACAACGCCTGCTGTAAGTGCAAAAGCAAATACTTTTTTTGTTAAATTTTTCATTCTTTACCATACCTCAATCAATAATAATATACCACTCACAATGTAGTATTTTATCATAATATAAAAATATCACATTGCAATAGCAGTATTTTACCACATAAATGTTGCTTTTTCAATTGAGATTTGTACTCAAACATTTATGTATATTTTTGCTTTTTTAAGTGGTAATACACAAAAGCATTTATTAAATATAGCAAATACCAAACAAAAATAAAACTATAAAACGAAATTTTGGTAAAAATTAAATTTGATAAACGCACATTTTACAGAGTTTGTATTGATTTTCGTATTTAATTGGTGTATTATTAGTTAGAATTATGATTGCGAGCTTGCAATCCTTTTTTGATGAGGTAATAATATGAGGATAGTAATTGTCGGATGCGGTAAAGTCGGCACATCCATAGCGTCCCAGCTTAATGCCGAGGGACATGATATAGTTGTGGTTGATATTGACCGAAACGCTGTGCAAAATCTTTCAAATTCCCTTGATGTTATGGGAATTGAGGGTAACGGTGCATCGTATGAGGTGCTTGCAGAGGCAGGGGCAGAAAAGGCTGACCTTGTAATTGCAGCGGCAGCTCTCGATGAGGTAAATCTTTATACCTGCCTTATGGCAAAGGCTGCGGGTACTACACACACAATAGCAAGAGTGAGAAACCCACAATATTCGGCAGATATTCACCGCATTAAGGATACTCTTGGCCTTTCAATGTCTATTAATCCGGAGCTTACGGCAGCAAAAGAAATGAGCAGACTTCTCAGATTTTCGGGTGCTCTTGAGATTGATACATTTTCAAGAGGTTCTGTTGAGCTTATTAAGGTGGCTCTTCCTGAGAATTCAGCAATAGCAAATAAAAAAATCAGCCAGATTGACATTCTCAAGGGCAAAGTGAGAATTTGCCTTGTTGAGAGAGGTGATGAGGTATTCATTCCAAACGGTGACTTTGTGCTGCTTGGCGGTGACAGAATATCGGTTGCGTCAAAGGCTGATGTAGCGGCAAAATTCTTTAAGCGTATCAGCGTGGCAATCGGCAGAAGCCGAGATGTTATTTTGCTTGGTGGCGGTAAAATATCTTTTTACCTTGCCAAAAATCTTATTGATTCCGGTGCAAATGTAAAAATTATTGAGAAAAATCCTAATCGCTGTTGGGAACTTACAAATATTCTTCCTGAGGCAGTTGTCATTCAGGGCGACTGTATGGATCAGGACTTGCTTTTGAGCGAGGGAATTGAGCACGCAGACGGCGTTGCCGCACTTATGGATTATGATGAGGAAAATATTCTTATTTCCCTTTATATTCAGAGCGTGTCAAAGGCAAAGGTGATTACAAAGGTAAACAATACCTCCTTTGATTCAATTCTTCACGGATTAAAAATCAAGACAATTATTCACCCTAAAAATCTTACAGGTGAGTATATTGCAAGCTATATTCGTGCAATGCAAAATTCTTTGGGCAGTAATGTTGAAACCCTTTATAAGCTTAATGATGACGCTGTAGAGGCACTTGAGTTCAGAGTACGCAGTACATCAAGAGTAACGGGTATTCCGCTACAGGAGCTTAATTTAAAGGATAACTTGCAGGTTATCAGTATCAATCGTCACGGAAAAATCATTCTCCCACAGGGTAGTGATAAAATCCTCTGCGATGATACTGTAGTTGTAATTACTAAGCATAAAGGCCTTAGCGACCTTGATGATATTTTAAAGCATTGAGGTCTTAGCTATGAATAAAAGAAGTATTATTTATATTCTCGGTTGGGTGCTTATTGTTGAGTCAATAGCAATGCAGATAGGCACAGTAACCGCCCTGATTTACGGCGAAAAAGAGGCAATATATTTTGTGGTTACGGGTATTGTGTGTGCAATCCTCGGTGTAATTGCTGTAAAGGTAAAAAAGCCGCAGAATATGGTGCTCTACCAAAAGGCAGGCTTTGCGGCAACGGCACTAAGCTGGATATTGTTATCTTTTGCAGGCTGTATGCCGTTTTGGCTTAGCGGAGAGATTCCGTCATTTATAGATGCTTTTTACGAAACCGTATCAGGCTTTACCACAACAGGTTCAACTATTCTTAATGATGTAGAGGCACTGAGCAAGTGTATGCTTATGTGGCGAAGCTTTTTGCATTGGTTAGGCGGTATGGGCGTAATTGTCTTTTTGCTTGCAATTATCCCAAAGCTTGGCGGACAGCAGAATATTTTCCTTATGAAAGCCGAAAGCCCCGGTCCGATTATCGGCAAAACAGTGCCACGAATGAGAAACTATGCAACAATGCTCTATGGCATTTACATTACGCTGACAGCACTTGAGTTTATTTTGCTTTTATTTGGCGGACTTGATGTGTTTGAAGCTATAAACACAAGCTTTTCAACCGCAGGTACAGGTGGCTTTGGTATTTACAACAGCAATGCGGCGGCATTTGACAGCTACTATGTACAAATGGTAATTGCCGTATTTATGCTTTTGTTTGGCGTGAATTTCTCGGTATACCTTTGTCTGATTGCAAGAAAATTCAAGCAATCAGTAAAATTTGAGGAATTGTGGATATATCTTGGAATTGTAGCGGTATCGACTGCAATTATTGCATTTAATATCAGCTCAATTTACAAGCCGTATGACGCTTTCAATCAGAGCTTCTTCTATGTAACATCAATTATTTCGACTACAGGCTTTGGCCTTACAGATGTAAATAAATGGCCTGAGCTTTCAAAAACCGTTATTATTATTTTAACATTCATCGGTGCTTCGGCTGGCAGTACGGGCGGTGGCTTTAAAATTTCCCGTATTATCCTGCTCTTTAAGGAGGTAAGAAAGGAATTTTCGCTCCTTGTGCACCCACGCAATGTTAAGCTTGTAAAAATGGACGGTAAGGCAGTAAATCACGATATTATGCGTACCACATCAATGTATCTGGTACTTTATATCGGACTGTTTGCAGTAAGCTTTTTACTTGTTTCCATTGATAATATGGACTTTACCACAAGCTTTACTGCGGTAGCGGCAAGCCTTAATAATACAGGCCCGGGACTCGGTGCGGTAGGCCCTGTGGGTAACTACGCTGACTTCAGCATTTTGTCAAAGATAGTATTTATTTTTGATATGCTTGCAGGCAGACTTGAGCTTTACCCGCTTTTGCTTTTGTTTGCACCGTCAGCCTGGAAAAAATCGTAATATTTATACACCTCACAGCAAATAATAGTTGTGAGGTGATTTTTTATGTCAGAGGCAATTAACATAGCTTTAAACAAAGAAGAAAAGCAGAAAAGAGTTAAATTTACCTTTTATCAGAAAATATTTTTTCTATATTTTCTCAATATTACAGATTGGATATGTACAGAGGCTTTACTTGCAAGCGGTCAATTTGCAGAGGCAAATCCGGTTATGCAGCCTGTGCTCAATGATTTTTGGCAGACGGTCTTAATTAAAGGAATAATTCCCCTTGCGGTAATCATAGTATGCTGTCTTGTAAACAAATGGGCAGGTTCTGTGGACAGCAAATTGATAAACATAATGCTATATGTGGGTATTTCTATATATATGCTCGTAAATCTTTGGCATATTTTCAATTTTGTATTGCTCTTTTTCGTATTTTAGGGTAAAATAAAAAAGTATGAGTAAAAATGGAGGTGTTGTTTTTGCCCGCATTATCTGTAAGCAACCTGACAATGACATTTATAGAAAGAAATTTGTTTACCGATGTTTCGTTTGAGGTGGAGTCAAGGGACAAAGTTGGCTTTATTGGTGCAAACGGCGTGGGCAAAACAACTCTCTTTAAAATATTGGACGGAGAAATTTCGCCTACATCGGGAAATGTTGTTTTTGCAAAAGATACCGTAGTAGGCTATATGGAACAGCACGCCTGCAATAACCCACGCATAAGCATTTACAATGAGCTTTTGTCGGTGTTTGATTATCTTGCCGATATGGAGCAGGAAATCGCCGAAGTTACCAACGCAATAGAAAATAAGGACGGCGACTTAAACGCTCTTGTAGAGCGACAGACAAGGCTTATTGATGAATACGAAAGACTTGGCGGACTTACATACAAAAGCCGTACACGCTCGGCACTTCTTGGTTTGGGCTTTATGGAGTCCGAGCTTGAGATGCATGTCGGCAATCTCAGCGGTGGTCAGCGTTCAAAGCTTAGCCTTGCAAAGCTTTTGCTTTCAAAAAGTAACTTCCTTTTGCTCGATGAGCCGACAAACCACCTTGATATTAACGCAGTAAACTGGCTTGAAGGCTTTTTGCGTGACTTTAAGGGTGCAATGATTATCATAAGCCATGACAGATATTTCCTTGATAATGTTACAAACAAGACTATTGAGCTTGAGCATTGCAAAACAATGTGCTACAAGGGTTCGTATTCAGAATTTATCAAGAAAAAAGAGGCATATAACGAATCATTAAAGAATAAATATGAGAATGACCTTAACGAAATTAAGCGTATTGAGGGCATTGTGGAACAGCAAAAGCGTTGGGGCAGGGAGAGAAACTTTATTACTGCCGCAAGCAAGCAGAAAGAGGCTGACCGAATCAAGGCTCAGCTTGTTAAGCCGGAAAGCGAGCTTGACACCGTAAAAATGCGTTTTACGCCAAAGATTGAAAGTGGCACAGATGTTTTGATGTGCAACAATCTTTCAAAGTCATTTGGCGATAAAAAGCTGTTTTCTGATGTGAATATCCATATATGCAAGGGCGAAAAGGTGTTTATCCTCGGCGGCAACGGCTGCGGCAAGACAACCCTTTTCAGAATTTTAACGGGAAAATGTCCGCAGGATACCGGCGAATATGAATATGGCACAAATGTTACAGTAGGATATTTTGACCAGCTGCAACAGAACTTAAACCTTGAGAATACCGCAGTTGACGAAATCTGGGATACTTTCCCGCAGATGACGCAAACAGAAGTGAGAAGTGCTCTTGCATCGTTTCTTTTCAGAGGTGATGAGGTTTTTAAACCGCTTTCTAAGATGAGCGGTGGCGAAAGAGCAAGAATTTCTCTTGCAAAGCTTATGCTCAAGGGCAGTAACTTCCTTTTGCTTGACGAGCCGACAAACCATCTTGACTCGGCGTCAAGAGAAGAACTAGAAAAAACTCTTGCCGACTATAGCGGTACTTTGCTCATAATCAGCCATGACCGTTATTTTATTAATAAGCTTGCCGACAGGGTGCTTGTGCTTGACAAAAACGGTATAACCGAATATTTAGGCAACTATGACTATTATGTTGAGCATATGAAAACTGAGCAGACCGAAGTTAAGGCGACTGTAGTTAAGAAAGAGAAGCCTCAGAACGATTACTTCCTGCAAAAGCAAAGGCAGAGCGAGGAACGTAAAAGGCAGACAAGGCTTAAAAAAGCTGAGGAAGCTATTGAAAAGCTCGATGAAGAAATTGCCCAGACTCAGGAGCTTCTCTCAAGCGAAGAGGTGGCAGCGGATTACGAAAAGCTGATTGAACTTACTAAAAAGCTTGAAGATTTGCAGAATGAACAGGAAGAGCAGTTCGCAATTTGGGAAGAACTTTCTGATTGATGATTGATAATAAAATAAAGTTAATAGATAGCCGTATAATTTACGGCTATACATCTGCCCGTAGCGTAACCGGATAACGCAACAGATTCCGATTCTGGAGATTGGGGGTTCAAATCCCTTCGGGTAGGCCAAAACAAAAGACACCCTTGCGGTGTCTTTTGTTTTGCCCAAAGGGATTTGAAGCCGACCGTTAAGAAAACAGTCCGGTGGACTGTTTTTAGGGAGGAGCGTAGATGAAAGAATGACTAAGAAAAAGCCGCAATAAACGAGGTAGAAAGTTTTGTAAAAAGAAAAGTACTTCGGGTAGGCCAAAAAGACACCTTTGAGGGTGTCTTTTATTTTGCCTCTTTTTCAATAGTCGAGGTAAATTATGGTTTAGCAGAGAGCTTTGGATAATTAACATAAAATTTAGGTCGAGCCTTTTTAAAGGCTCGTGGGTTTGGGCAACGCCCAAGAAAAGTTGTTTTTATAACATTCTATCGGGCACAAACAGCGTTGCTGTTTGTGTGATACACCAAAGTTTGACAAAACAGGCGACAGCCTTTTAAAAGAAATAATTAATTTTTTCATTATATAACAAATGTTTTTTCTTGTTGCTATCGCAATTATAAGGCTTTCGCCGTTGTGTTCAAACCGCCAAACAGCTGGCTGTTTGGCTATCAAAGCCTTGCGTAAGTTTAAAGTATTGTGGGCTTTGCCCACACCCACAACCTTTGAAAAAGGTTGACCAAATTTTTATGTCCGAATATAAAGTCTGTGCTAATTAAAACAAAAATACCCGACTGTTAAGAAGTACTGATAATAATTTTTAAATTAAATTATGTATCAAATCAGCAAATTGATAACCTATACATAATATTTCTGCTGTTTTAATGCCAAATTTCTTTAAAAAATCAAATATTTTTAAAATATTTAAAGAAAAAATTAAAGAAATTTTCAATTTTTTTAAAAGCAAGGCAATTTGGCAATAAATATGGTTTTAAAAACCCAGTGTTTAAGCCGCTTTTTAGTACGCAAAAACTTTTTTTTGAAAAAAATTAAAAAAGTTTGAAAAAAGTGTTGACATTTGGAGTTCTGTATGGTATTATATATGAGCAGTCAACGAGAGAAACAAAAAATAAAAACAAAATCTTGTTGATACAGCGAATACGCTGGTGTAGCTCAGTTGGTAGAGCAGCTGATTTGTAATCAGCAGGTCGGGGGTTCAAGTCCGTCCACCAGCTCCAAAATAAGCCTACTGTTTAGGCAGTAGGCTTTACATATGGGAGAATTCCCGAGTGGCCAAAGGGGGCAGACTGTAAATCTGTTGTCACTGACTTCGGTGGTTCGAATCCACCTTCTCCCACCAAAATCCGTTCTCATTGAGGACGGATTTTTTATTTTTCTACATTTGTATAAGAGTAAAAGCAAAGTAAGTTTATTTAGGCTCTATGTCAATAGTTGGGGTAAACCCGAAAAAGAAGAATTGAAATGAACAAGCGAAAGTAAATCAAGCTATCGCTTGTTTTTGCATTTGGTGAGAAAACATATGTAAAATACGGTTACGGAAACGCTTAAAATTTCT
>NZ_JBGVJL010000110.1:0-22915 GCF_045129435.1 Ruminococcus sp.
AAATCTCGTAGCTGTGGTTTCCTCCTGCTCTGGTAATTCGATAAAGGTTGCATAGTCTTTGTTTACTATATCCTCTTTCATCGCAAAGGTATACAGTGTAGTGAGCAGGCACTTGACTTTATGCAATGCAGAGTAACCTAAATGTCAGCAGATGAAATGGCTCGGAGTTATCGTATTTTACCTGCTTGTATTTACGATATCCCAATGAAACATTGTAACAAATTTAATTGTGACAAATTTAATGGTAATTGTGCTGATTGCAAAAAACATTGGCTTGAAAGAGAGGCAGAAGAATGACTAAAACATTTTGCAACAAGTGTGGAAAACAATTAAACTTTGACGACCACAGGAAAGTTGAATTGACCGTAAGACCATACACTACATACGGTGGCAGATTTAATTTAGATTACTGCGAAAGCTGTTTCAAGGAAATTATCGGCGAAGAAGAATATAACTCCATGATACAGCGAGAAGCAGAACACAAAAGAAGAATTATCGAAAAGAGAAAGGCGAAGAACGATGAGTGAATTGATTATAATTAAGCCTTGCCCGTTCTGTGGCAGTAAGGTAACACTTGAGAACATAAATCCGAAAGACGCTGACGAAGAAATGTATATGTTTGAGTGTACTAATGATGATTGTGCATCTGCTACCTGCTTTGGTGATTACAGTACCGACAGAGCAACAGCAATCAAAAATTGGAATAAGCGTGTTATTAAACATACTACATATATCAGCAATGCCGGTACAGTTGATATTGATATGAGGTGATAACTTGACAGCGAAAGAAATCAAAGACATAAACCGAGAGATTACGAGACTGAAAGCTAAGATTGCACGCATAGCTGCCGAGGCTGACAATACATCGCCTAAGCTGTCGGACTTACCGAGTGCAGGTCAAACCTCTGACAAGGTCGGTAATGCGGTGGTGCAGATTGCCGATATTCAGCGAGAGATACAAAACCTTGAAATCCGCCGAAACGCAGCACTCAACAGCCTCTCTCGTGATGATTTTGTGGAGAACTGCCTTTTTATGCACCTGAGCCTACGGTACAGCTGGGCGAAGATTGCAGCTGATACAGGAGGAATAAATACTCCCGATAACATAAGGATTATGTGCAGCCGACACCGTTGGTAAAAGTTGTTCGTTTTTTCGTTTTAGGTGTGATATAATATAAAATGAAGAAACCAACAATAAGAGGCATTTTGTAGTTCTCCTTTTTCAAAAATAACGGCTGACCGCTCTCTGATGAGGGCGGTTTTGCTGTATATAAAGGCGGTGTAGTATGTATAAATCAAGACTGAGTTATGAAAACACCACACGAGCGGTATTTTGCGGTGAGGGTGATTTTGATATTCCGAAAATTGAGCCTACAACAATCAGTGCTGATAAATTTATCGGATTTAACGAGGCTATGAGCAGTAAGAAAACCGACTGCGGAATACATTTCTTTCTTGACGATTACCAGTTTACAAGGCTGTGGAATAAGCCGGACAGATACATAGACCTACTGAAAAAAATATACCTGCGTTATGTCACCCGATTTTAGCTTGTATTCAGACTTTCCGAAAGCCTTGCAGATTTACAATCACTACCGCAAGCATTGGCTCGGTGCGTACTGGCAGTTAAACGGTATTGAGGTTATCCCCACAATCTGTTGGAGCGACGAGGAGAGTTTTGAATGGTGCTTTGACGGAGAGCCGCAGGGCGGTACTGTTGCAGTATCAAGCGTTGGTACTCAGAATAATAAACCGGCAAAAGAGCTGTTTTTGAACGGCTATAACGAAATGATAAAAAGATTACACCCCGAAACGATTATATTTTACGGCAATGTTCCCGATGAATGTATGGGTAACATTGTCAGGATAAGAGCGTTTCAGGAAAAATTCAGGGAGGCGAAAATCTGTGGGTGGTAGAGGCGGAAGTTCGGGTAGCAGTAAAAGCTATTCTGTAAGTCCATTAACAGCGTTTAGAGAAAATGCTAAACAGTTTAGCAATGCTTTGCAGGAAGGAAGATCAAGAAAAGCAAGTGTTGTTGAATTTACAGATATAACAGGAAAGGTATCAAAAAGATATTGGAATGGTGCTACTTATACAGACAGGAGCAGTTCTCTTTATGAAAAAGAATTTAAAGGCACTCAAAGGTGTGTGGAGAGCGTTGTTTCCGCTTAAGGATGTTAAACAGGCATTAGGAATTAAGCCTGCAATCACCGATGAGATGTTACAAGCAATCGAATTGTGGCAGAATTGCTTTTCAGGCTCTGCTCCCTGGCTGTCCGATGATGCAATCAGCCTCGGACTTGAGCAGGCAATTACAAGAGAGCTTGCAAACATTACGCTTAATGAAATGACAGTAAGCATAAGCAATCAAGCCTTGCAGGAAATCTTTGACAAGGCTGTTTTGGAGCTTAATTCTGAATTGCAGTCCGGACTTGCAACGGGCGCAATGGTGATTAAGCCGCTCGGCGGCGACAGTGTGCAATATATTTCGGCAAATGCCTTTGTGCCGATTGAGTTTGATACAAGACACAGGCTTGTAAAGGTGATTTTCCCCGAGTTCAAAAAAATCGATGACCGATATTACACAAGGCTTGAATATCACAGCCTTGACAAAGACAAAGGACTTACAATTACAAATACTGCTTCTACCGCAGGCAAAGCGGAATACAAGCTATGCAGAAAGGATTTTTATTATGAAGAACATACACACACTTCTCTCTGAAATCGGTATTACGATTCCCGATGAGAAAAAGGCAGAGTTTGACAAGGCGGTGCTTGCAAATTACAAGACTGTTGCAGAGGTTGAAAAAATTACAACCGCAAGAGATAATTACAAATCACAGCTTGAAACCGCACAGACGGCACTCAAGAAGTTTGAGGGTGTGGATGTTGAAAATCTTAAAAGCGAGATTGCAAAACTCAACACAAGCCTTAAAGACAAGGAAACCGAATATCAGACAAAAATTGCCGATATGGAATTTAATTCTGTTCTTGACGGTGCTATTTCAAAGAGCGGTGCGAGAAACGCAACGGCGGTTAAGGCTTTGCTTGACCTTGACAGTCTTAAAAGCTCAAAAAATCAGGCAGAAGATATTACTAAGGCTCTTGAAAGCGTGAAATCCGAAAATGGCTATATGTTCGGCTCCGATGAGCCTTTTCAAAATCCTGTGAAAGATACAGGAAACGCAGGTATTAAGTCAAACCCTCTTGCAAGTATGAGAGCGGCAATGGGACTTAGTACAGACGAAAAATAATTAATGAGGTGAAAATTTATGGCAAATTCTATTGCACTTTTTAAAACTTACACTACTTTGCTTGATGAGGTTTACAAGCAGAGTTCACTTACAAGCGAGCTTGACGGTGCTTCTGACCTTGCAACGGCAGGGGCAAACTCCAACGAACTTATTATTCCGATGATTTCAATGGACGGTCTTGCAAATTATTCACGCAACGGCGGATATGTTGACGGTGATGTGGCACTCACAAACGAAACTGTCAAGTGTAACTTTGACAGAGGCAGAATGTTTACAGTTGATACAATGGATAACATTGAAACCGCAGGCATTGCCTTTGGCAGACTTTCAGGCGAATTTATTCGCACAAAGGTTGTGCCGGAGCTTGACGCTTTTCGCTTTGCTCAGTATGCAAGCCACGCAGGCATTACTTCCGCTACTCCTGCAAATCTCACTACAGGTTCAGCGGTTATTGAGGCACTCCGCAAAGGCTCAACTCAGATGGACGAGGACGAAGTACCGTACGAGGGCAGATACCTCTTTATCACTTCTACTCTTTACGGTCTTATTCAGGACCTTGACACAACTAAGTCAAAAGAGGTGTTAAGCGGTTTTTCTAAGATTACTAAAGTACCGCAGACACGCTTCTATACAGCCATTGAACAGCTTGACGGTACATCATCAGACAAGAAGAAGGGCGGTTATCAGAAAGCGACTACCGCTTCTAACATCAACTTTATGATTATTCATAAGCCTGCACTTATTCAGTTTACAAAGCACCTTGATACAAAGGTAATTGAGCCTGCTGTAAATCAGAGCTCAGACGGTTATAAGTTCGGCTACAGAATGGTTGGTATTGCTGATGTTTACGAAAATAAGACAGCCGGCATTTATCTTCACGCTGCCGTTAAAGGCTAAAAGGAGTGCTTAAAGTATGACCGCTTACGCTGACGAAAACTATTATAAAACCGAATACCTCTGTGGCAGAAAAGCGGTCATTACCTCCGCTTTTGCCTACTACGCAAGAGAGGCGACGCTTATTATCAACGCTTACACAGGCTCAAATATTGACGATACAAAGGATATAATCGAGCCTGTAAAGCTTTGCTGTTGTGAGGTTGCAGAACTGATGTATAAAGCCGACAATATGAGCAACAGCGAGGGCATAACATCGGAAAAAGTCGGAGATGTGTCACGCTCGTATGAGGGCACTGACACACGCAGAAAACAGCTTAACAAAAGCATTAAATCAGCGGTATATAAGTATCTTGCAGACACAGACCTTTTGTATAGGGGTGTTTGATTATGTTTACAGATACCATGCTTACCCTTTACAGGTTCAACGGCAAAGGCTTTGACAGGCTTATTATTCCGCATTGCCATTGGCAGGAGTGCAAAGCCGCTAATGTGCTTAAAAGCGGAATGCAGAACGCTGACGGAATAGTTATCTACATTCCGTTAAAGGCACTTGTGCTTACTCCTGACAAGCTCTTGCTTCCGAGCAAGCACTTGTTTTTAAATGCCGATATATCGCCTATAAATCCCTCTCAAGACATTATTGTTAAGGGTGAGTGTAATTTCATTTTTGACAATTCAAGCGACAGCAGCGTATCTGAGAGCCTAAAAACACTGCGTAACAAATACGAAATTCACACAGTGATGAGTATTGACCGCTTGCTTTACGGCCCTGCGGATTTACAGCACATCAAAGTATCTGCGAGGTGATTAAATGGATATTATTATAAAACAACCTGCAAATCTTGACGGTGCTTTGTCGCTCAAGTGGAACAAAGATTTTGCTAATGATTTTAACAAGCACATAGCAAGAGCACAACGAGAAGTTGACAAAGATTGCATTAAGCTGATGAAGCCGTACACACCTTTTAAAATGGGTGTGCTTGAAAACTCCGCAACTATACATACCGTTATCGGCAGTGGAGAAATTAAACAGGTTACACCTTATGCAAGGTATCTTTACTATGGCAAGGTATATGGTCCTAACTATCCGATTGTGCGAGAAAAAGACGGTACGGAGCATATCGTATTCGGACACTATGACGGTGACGGTATTATTATTGGCTGGCGAAGTCCTAAAGGCAAGAAAAAACACCCGACAGGCAGAGATATTCAGTACAGCAAAGACAAGCACCCGCTTGCGGGCAAAATGTGGTTTGAACGAATGAAAGCCGACCGCAAAGGGGATATTTTGCAAGCGGCGGCAAGAAGACTTGGGAGTAATGCAAAATGAATATAATCGAACTTGTAAGGTCAGTTTTGCAGGAGTTCCCGAAAATCGGCGAGCTTGTGCACATTGATTATTCAACAAACAAAGTACAGGATTTTGGACTTTCTCCGACAGGCGACACGCTTGTCAGCGAAGACATTTTAGGAAATCAAACACGCAATCACACCTTTATCCTGTACGCTACCTGTCAGTCGCTCAACGACTATGACCGACTTGTAAACAGCGGAATGTTGCTTGAACTGCAAATGTGGCTTGAACGGCACGCAGAGGGCGACATAGAAGTTGAAGTCGACGACAGTATTTTATACGGTGAGCTTAAAAAACTCACTTGCTCAAACGGAATGCTTTACAGCATACCTGACGAAAACAACAACGGCGGTGTGCAGTACCAATTGCAAATCACCGCCCAATACACTATTGAAAATTGAAAGTGAGGAATTATTATGGCAGCATCAACACCCGATATCGGTAAACTTATGAAAAAAGCTATGTGGTTTATTGACGGCGGAGATGTGCATAAATCTAAAAAAGCCCCAACCAAGGTTATTGACTGGAGCTATGATGAAAGCATTATTTTCCCTGCACTCAACAAGGTAGCAGGTTTTGAAACGAGGGCTAAAGATTATCTGCATTGGTGGACTTTTCTCGGATATTTCAGCGAGGTAGGCGACGGATTACTCTCTCAGGTGATGAACATCAGGCAAAAACGAGCAAAAGGCAAGAAACTCGAAAAGTGGGAGCTTGATTTTTACAACGAGCATAAAGAACTTGTCGATATAAAAGAAAAACTCACCCCCGAGGAACAAGCAGAACTTGACGCTGAGGAAGATTTTATAAACAATATTGTATAGGTACTTTGTAAAATTGTTTATTTTAATAAAATTCTTGACTTTTATGTATATTTTTGGTAATATTTAATAAATGTTAATTATCGTAACATTACATACTAAAGGGAGAGATTTTTATGAAGTGCCCAAGATGTGGACGAGAGAACAAACCTAATGTCAAATTTTGTGAGGGATGTGGTTTGCAATTTAATAAGCAACCTCAGCCTCCTAAACAAATACAACCAATAAGTAAACCTATGAACCAAGTACCACCAAATATAAATATGCCTGTACAGCCTCAGAAAAAAGGCTCAAAGGGTTGGCAAATAGCTTTAATTGTTACAGGTAGCGTATTTGCAGGAATAGGATTATTGTTTGTATTTTTGATGATAGTTGGTTTAAGCATGGGAACTAATAACAGCGAAAGTAACCAGTATGCCACTACACCTACCTATTCTTACAGTAGCAGAGCCGAGGAAACAACAGTGCCTGTTACAGAAGAAGAAACAACGGTTGAACCAACTACCGAAGAACCCACAACCCAAGAACCGACAAAAGACCCTGCTCAAGCAGAACAGGAGTTTAAAGATGATTGTTCTACAATTAGTTTTGAAGACCTTTCACGAAATCCTGACAAATATAAAGGCAATAAGTATAAATTCACAGGCGAAGTTATACAGGTTTCTGAGGGTTGGTTTGATACTGTAGATTTGCGTATCAATGTAACTAAGAATGAATATGAGTATATTGATGATGTTTTTTGGACAGATACAATCTATGCGACTATTGTAATACCTGAGGGTGAGGACAGAATTTTAGAAGATGATGTAATTACCTTCTGGGGCACTTGTGACGGAGCTTACACTTATACATCTATTTTGGGCAGTAGTGTTACATTACCTAAAATTGATATTGAATACTATGAGTTGAATAACTAAAGAAAACAGCCACTCCAAACGGGGTGGCTTTTAGTTTGCGGTTATTTATTTATGCCAAGCTTTTCAATCAGAGCTTCCTGCAATACGGCGGAAAAGTTAATATGCTCTTTTTCGGAAAGAGTGTTGAGCCAAGCGGGGATTGTGCAGTTTTTGCGGATCGCTTTCTGACCGTATTTTTCTGCATATTCGTCCATATCAAGCACTACAAGATTAATAAAATCTTCTTTATTTTCGAGTGTAATATCTGACGGAGCAGTAGCTTTTGGTGCAGAATTTCCGTTTTCAAGTTCATCAAGTACCCAAAGACTTGCACAATCAACAGCCATTTCAAGTGCTTGTGCCAGGGTGTCGCCTTCTGTTACCGCACCCGGTAAATCTGGGAATGTAACACAATAACCGTTGTGCTGTTCTAATGGTGAAAATACAGCCGGATAAACTAATTTCATAGCAAGCTCTCCTTTGTTATATAATAAAGGCGGTGAGGTGCGCAGGGCTTTATCTCAGCCCTGCCTGTTTGAGAATTGAGTTAGCGGTTTTAATATCTAAATCACCTCGGTGATTGGGTATTGTAACCTTTCCTTTCTTGGTGGGGTGTATGTACTGATTGTGTGAGCCTCTCACATTTTTCAGATACCAACCGTCAGCAAGGAGAATTTTTTCAATTTCTCTAAACCTCATTCCCTCACCTCCGATTAATATTATAACACGCACTATGCGTATTGTCAATGCTTTTAAAAAAATAATAAGCTAATTACAGCGTGCATCTTCGGGTGTACGCTGTTTTTATATCCAAAATCTAACGGAAAGGGTGTGAATATATGGCGGTTGATGGCAGTTTGATTTTTAATACTAAAATCGACACAAGCGGTCTTAACAGCGATATTGCAAAAATCAATAAAGCCATTGCACAGGCTCAGAGTAAGGCTCAGGCAGGTGCTAAGGCTACGGCTCAGACAGCTAAACAGCAGGCAGATAAAACGGCAAAAGCGGTTGAAAGTACCGCTAAGCGTGAAATTACTGCCACGCAGGAAAAAGCCGAGCAGGCTAAAAATTCGGCAAAACAGACAGCTCAAGAGGTAGAGAGTTCGGCAAAAGCTACTACCGAAAATATAAAGCAATCAACAGAGAAGATGTCGGGGAGTGTGTCGGGAGCGACTGATAATATCGGCTCAGACACAGAGGATATGGCAGATGATATTACAAATTCAACTGATTTCATCACAATGGGCATAAAGGTTGCAGTTAAGGCTTTTGAAAAGCTTGGGGAAACTGCAAAAAGCGTAGCTGACACGGTAAGTCAGGCGGTTGCTTTTTCGGCAAAGACTGTTGCTCAAGGCATTACGACTATGCTATGAATACCGCAAATAACAGGAGTATCACTCTCGTATGGGTCAACTACTGTATAATAAATAGTCTTTTCATTGCATACATCAAAGGCGTTGTAGCAATTAAGAGTAATTTTATATGTACCGCTTTTGCTGAAAGTATAAGTGAATGTATCAGCAGATGACTTAGGCTGAACAACTTCTCCATTTACTAAATACTCATATGTAAATGGGTCTGCACTGTTATATGCATTTGATACAAATGTAACGGGCATACCTACCATAGCTTTGCCTGAATCAAAATTGGCATTTAAATTAACAACATAATTGAAATAGATTGGTGTGCTTCTTCTTATAAATTTATAATCTCCGGCTATGTGTGACTGGATGAGAGAAACATCAACAACATCGTTTACTCGGTTAAAGTCAACATCACCTGCATATGCCTCATATGGGCTAAGAGTTGCATCACCGGCTAAATAATTTTGTAGGAGTGTAACATCATTTACATCAACCCTTCCGTTGTTGTCAACATCACCGGTATCTAAATACGGACCGACCGCAGAAGCTGAAAATGTAGGTACTAAAATCATACTCGCTAAAGCAGAAACTGTAATTACAGTCTTGATAATCTTTTTCATAAGTTTGTTCCTCTTTTTACTTAATAATATAATTAATTTAATTTACAAAAAACATCTGTATATTAAACTGTTTATTGTAATTATACTACAAACCTATACAAAATAATATCCCTTTCTCGACAAAAAAGTACTGAATTTTTTAGTGCAGTATAAAATGGTTGTTGTGTAATATAGCTATATATAAATTTGTTATGCTATAATATGATATTTTATTGTTTTAAAAATTACTTTCAATATTTTTATTATGCAACCGATTTTTACATATCTTGTATGTTTTGGTTGGTTGTTAATGGGAAACTGCTGTGATATACTAAAAATATGAAAGGTGTGAAAAATATGATTGGTATGAATTTAAAGGCACTCCGCAAGGCAAAAGGCTATTCTCAGGAGGAAGTTGCTGAAAAAATGAATGTTTCCCGTCAGTCTGTTGCTAAGTGGGAGAGCGGCGAGAGTGTACCGGATGTTATAAAATGTAGCGAACTTGCAAATCTTTATGAGATTTCACTTGATGAGCTTGTACATAATAAAATCTCTGTTGACGAAGAGCAGGGAAATTCCGAAGACGGTAAATATGTTTTCGGTATTGTAAAGGTCGGGGAGCGTGGGCAGATTGTCATTCCAAAGCACGCAAGAGATGTTTTTGACATAAAGCCGGGCGACAAGCTTTTGGTTGTGGGCGATATTAAGCGTGGACTTGGCATAGGCAAGCTTAATCGTTCGGTAGCAAGTGAATTTGTGTTTGAGAAATGAGGCTTTGTTATGTTAGCTATAAAAACCGAAAACCTTACAAAAAAGTACAAAGATAAGGTTGCCGTAAATTCAATTAATCTTTCTATAAATAAAGGTGAAATGTATGCCTTGCTCGGTGTGAACGGTGCAGGCAAGTCAACAACAATTAAAATGCTCTCCTGCCTTATCAAGCCGACAAGCGGTGACGCAGTTTTAAACGGCAACAGCCTAATAAACGACAGCGAAAAGGTGAAAAGAATTATTAATGTTTCACCGCAGGAAACAGCGGTTGCCCCAAATCTTACAGTAAGAGAAAATCTTGAGCTGATGGCAAAAATCTATGGCTTTGATAAAGAGGCTGCAGTACAGAAAACCCAGAGTATAATTGATGATTTTGAACTTGGTGATGTGGCAAAATCAAAGGCAAAAACCTTGTCGGGCGGTTGGCAAAGAAGATTAAGTATTGCAATGGCTCTTATCAGTGAGCCGGAAATACTCTTTCTTGACGAGCCGACATTGGGACTTGATGTAATTGCAAGGCGAGAGCTTTGGGGCAAAATCAGTTCATTGAAAGGTAAAATTACAATTATTCTGACAACCCATTACCTTGAGGAGGCAGAGTCGCTTTCAGACCGTATTGGAATTATGGTTAAGGGCAGACTTGTTGCCGAGGGTACGGCAGAGGAATTAAAACAAAGGGCAAAAGCCACAACTTTTGAAGACGCTTTTGTAAAAATTGCGGAAGAGGGTAAGTGATTATGAGAACTTTAGCGTTTGCGTCAAGAAATGCAAAGGAATTGCAAAGAGATGTGCTGACTGTAATATTTGGCATTGGTTTTCCACTCGTTTTGCTGACTTTATTGTCAATTATTAATTCAAGCATTCCTAAAGAGGCACATATGACCTTGTTTGAAATCAAAAGCCTTACAGGCGGAATTTCAGCTTTCGGACTTGTATTTCTGTCGCTTTTTTCAGCACTTTTGGTTTCAAAGGACAGGTGCACAGCCTTTATTATCAGACTCTACACCTCACCGCTCAAGCCGAGCAGCTACATAATCGGCTATATTTTGCCACTTATTCCTATGGCTGTTGCTCAGACTCTTGTAACATGCTTGTTTGCTCTGATTTTCGGACTTGAGTTTTCGGCAAACATTCTGCTTGCAGCGGTTGTAAGCATTGTGCCGGCTTTTCTTTATATTTCTATAGGCCTATTGTGCGGAACAGCTTTTAGTGATAAAATGGTAGGTATATTGTGCGGTGCAGTACTTACAAATTTATCGGCATGGCTTTCTAACATATGGTTTGATTTGTCGCTTGTTGGCGGTACTTTTGAAAAAATTGCAGGCTTTCTGCCGTTTGTGCATTGTGTAAATGCTTTGAGGGCGGTGCTTGACGGCGACTATGCGCAAATTTTCCCTGAATTGCTCTGGGTATTTGCGTATGCTGTTGTAATTTTTGCTTGTGCTGTGTATCTGTTCAACCGCAGAATGAAACAGGATAAGTAAGGATTTTTTGAATGAAAAAGGATACTCTGAAAAATAATAAAAGATATGACCTTATCGACTCAATTCGTGGCTTTGCAATCATAAATATGGTTGTGTTCCACGCATTGTACGATGTATTTATGATATACGGTGACGGTACTCTGTTTGCAGGTACGCTTTTCGCCGTATGGGAAAGATTTATTTGTGTATCATTTATTATAGTTTCGGGAGTATCCTTTAATTTTTCACATCATACTGTGCGAAACGGAATAATCGTGAGTCTGTGCGGTTTTATTGTAACTATAGTAACCGCCATTGCAATTCCAAGTCAGGCAGTGTGGTTCGGAATACTAAATCTGCTCGGTATTTCAATGCTTATCTGTTCACCGTTAAAGGAGTTTTTAAACTCTATTCCTCCTGCAATCGGTGCGGCAGTGAGCTTTTTAATCTATGCTGTTACTTATGGAGTACCTAACGGCTACATAGGCTTTTTAAGAATACAGCTTTTAGAACTTCCTCAGTCGATGTATGAATATAAATATCTGTCTTTTTTAGGCTTTCGTTCTGCTGATTTTACATCGAGCGATTATTTTCCTATACTTCCGTGGCTGTTCTTGTTTATATTCGGAATATTTTTGTGGCGTATAATAAAGAATATGAAGTGGGACAAATATTTTTATTTCAAAGTTCCTGTCTTAAATACCATTGGCAGATACAGTCTTGTAATTTACCTTCTGCACCAACCCATAATAATGCTTATTATGACAATTATTTACGGGTATTGATTAGATGAATTTATTTAACATTATAATATGGTGTTATAGCAATATAATAATAGTGTTTTGATTTAAAGTGCGTATTATCCGTAATTTAGGAATATTGCAAAGTGCGTTTTAGCGGAAATGTTTCATTTGTTGTAATATCTTTGTAAAAACAGCTATCAATAAATAAAATTGTGCGGTTGAATGGTCAACCGCCTTTATTTTTATTGACTTTTTTACCAAAATGCGGTATTATGATAAATGTATAACTTTAGCTATGCTTGCAAGGAGGATGCCTGTGCTTGATATGACAGTAATTTACGATTTAGCCATTGTTGCATTACGAATGTTAATGCCCGTATATGCTATCATAATTGTATATCAATGTTATGCGGCAATGCGTCGTCGCAGAAGGCCTGAAAAGCCTCTTGTTACACTTTATAATGCAGAAACAGGACTGAAGCTTCCTGTTATTTTCTGGGAAAACTCAATAGGCAGAAGCAAGTCGAGCGACATAGTTGTTGATGATCCCGCTGTTTCACGAAACCATTGTGTGCTTTTAAGAAGGGCAAGCGGTTGGTATATTTGTGACACAGGCTCTAAGGGCGGTACTTATGTAAACGGTCAAGAGGCTCACGGCAGAACACGAGTGTTGATTGACGATATAATCAGTGTCGGAAACTCGCAGTTCCAGTTTTTGCGTGGCGAGGACTATGACGAAAACTTACGCTACAGCTGGTTCTTTAAAAAAGTCAGCAACAAGCCTGCTATGAAATCATGGAAGCTTATGCTTTTAATTACGCTTTTCCACTTCTTTATGTGTGTTGAGGCTGTTTTTTGGCAGGACGGCACAAACAAGTATTCACCGCTTGTGCTTTTCGGTTGCCTTGCAGTTGCAGAGTGGACATTCTTCTTTGTTTCAACAAAGGTGCTTAAAAGGGTGAGCTTTGAGCTTGAAAGCCTTGCTTTGTTTTTAACGGGTGTGGGCGTAATGCTGCTTGTAAGGCAGGTGGAACGCTCAGCGTATGTACAGCTTATTGCCGCCGTTGTGGGAATGGTGCTGTTCTGCGTTATTATAAAATTTATAGAAGATCCCGACAGAACATCTTCGACAAAACTAAGATACGGACTTATGATTGCCGCAGTCGGACTGCTCGGTGTGAGCATTGTTTTCGGTAAAATTACCTACGGAGCGGCAAACTGGATCAGCATTGGCGGCATTTCGGTTCAGCCGTCAGAGCTTGTAAAAATTATATACATATTTATCGGTGCAAACACACTTGACAGACTACAGACAAAAAAGAATTTGCTTGAATTTATTATATTTTCGGCTGTTTGTGTCGGACTTTTGGCATTAATGGGTGACTTTGGTACAGCTCTCATATTCTTTATGACCTTCCTTTTAATCTCATTTATGCGTTCAGGCGACTTCAAAACAGTAATTCTCGCTATTGCGGCGGCTGTTTTCGGTGTGTCAATCGTACTGCGTTTTAAATCCTATGTTCTCGACCGTTTCAAGGCTTGGGGACATGCTTGGGAATACGCTAATGATTTAGGTTATCAGCAAACTCATGTGCTTACATATATAGCAAGCGGCGGACTTTTCGGAGTCGGCATTGGCAACGGATTTTTAAAGGGCGTCGGTGCGTCTGAAAGTGACCTCGTTTTTGGGTTGGTTTCTGAGGAAATGGGCGTAATTGTTGCAATTACCCTTGCCATTGCGGTTGCCTGCCTTGTTATTTATGCAAGAGCAATCACCACAAGAAGCAGAAGTACATTCTATTCAATTTCTGCTTGCTGTGCCGCAGGTTTGCTTGTAATACAGCTTTCACTCAATGTTTTTGGTGCAACCGACATTCTTCCGCTTACCGGTGTAACATTTCCGTTCATCAGCTGTGGCGGTTCAAGTGTTCTCTCATGCTGGGGACTTGTTGCATTCATAAAAGCGGCAGATGAAAGAACATATGCAGTTAAAAAATAATCTTACAAAACCGAATGAGGTATTGCTTTAAGCAGTACCCTCTGAATAAATCAGAGAAAGGACGGTGTTTGAATGAAAAGAGTGCTACGCAGAAGTACCCTCATTTTTGCGGTTACTATTGCGTTTATAGGCGGTATGGGCTTTTTTGCCTACAAGCTCGTTGCAAATTCAGGCGACTGGGTAGATCAGCACTATAACTACCACATTGCAGGAACAGATGGACTTGCAAAGGCAGGCACAATTTATGACCGCAACGGCAATATTCTGGCTCAGAGTGTTGACGGCAAAAGAGTATATAATGAAAGCCAAAGTGTCAGAACCTCGCTTCTGCACACGATAGGCGACAATTCTTCAAATATTTCAACTGCTTTGCAGAGCAGATACCGTTCCCAGCTTATTGGTTATAATCTTATTTGGGGACTCAATATGCCCGATTCTCTCAGAAAGGGCAACGACATTAATCTGACAGTAGATGCAGACACCTGTGCAGCGGCTTACGATGTACTTTCAAGCTATGGCAAAGACGGTGCTTGCGTTATATATAACTATAAAACGGGCGAGGTAATCTGTTCCGTAAGCACCAAGGCTTACGATCCGGAAGCACCTCCCGAAATTACCGAGGAAAACGAAAAGGATTACGAGGGTGTGTATCTTGACAATACAATTTCTTCAACATATGCACCCGGTTCGATTTTTAAGATAATAACATCAGCCTGTGCCATTGAAAATCTTCCCGACATCAACGAGCGTACCTGGTACTGCTCAGGCAAGGAAGATATTGGCGGAAGTGATGTAACCTGCGTTGAACCACACGGTTATATCAATTTCAAAGAGGCAATGTCACATTCATGCAACATTGTTTTTGCAGAGCTTGCCGTGGAGCTTGGCGAAGAAAAGATGACCGCTACAGCAAATAAAGCAGGCATAAACAGCAGCTTCAGCGTTGATGACAACGAAACCGCAAAGGGTAATTACAATGTAACCGACGCAAACACAAACCAGCTTGGTTGGTCGGGTGTCGGTCAGTATAATGACAAGGTAAACCCGATGCAGATGGCTATCGTTTGCGGTGCAATAGCAAATGGTGGCAAAACAAAAGAACCTTATATGATTAAGGACGGCTCAATTTTAGGCGTTCTCGGTCTTGGCGGTTCAGACAGTACAAATGAGCTTTTCAGCAGCAGCACAGCGTCAGAGCTTGACGATATGATGCGTTTTACTATGACCGATTACTACGGTGATGACCTGTTTGGCGGTCTTACGGTATGCGCAAAGACCGGTACTGCCGAGGTGGGCGAAGATAAAGGCCCAAACGGCTGGATGGTAGGCTATGCTCAGGACGAGGATTGTCCGCTTGCTTTTGCCTGCGTTGTTGAAGATTCCGGTTTTGGCTTTACTTATGCCGGCCCTGTTGTTGAGGCGGCTATGATTCAGGCGGCAAAGTCACTCGGTGCGGCTGCCGTACAGTAACAAAGATTTTATACCGAAAGGAAATTAATATATGAATATTCTCAAAGCCTTGTTTGGCAATTACAGTAAAAAAGAATTAAAGCGAATTCAGCCTATTTGCGATAAAGTACTTGCTCTTGAGGACAAGTATGCAGCTATGAGCGAAAGCGAACTCAAAAACCAGACTGCTGTTCTTAAAGAGCGTCTTGCAAACGGCGAAACTACAGACGACATCTTGCCTGATGCCTTTGCTGTATGCCGAGAGGGTGCTTGGCGTGTGCTTGGTATGAAGCATTACCCTGTACAGATTATCGGTGGTATTGTACTTCATCAGGGCAGAATTGCCGAGATGAAAACAGGTGAAGGTAAAACCTTGGTGGCTACACTTCCTGCATACCTTAACGGTCTTACAGGTGAGGGCGTACACATTGTAACAGTCAACGATTACCTTGCTCGCCGTGACTCAGAGTGGATGGGCAAGCTTTACAGATACCTCGGACTTACAACAGGTCTTATTGTTCATTCACTTGACAATGAGGGAAGGAAAAAGGCTTACGAGGCAGATATTACATACGGCACAAACAACGAACTCGGATTTGACTACCTCCGTGATAATATGGTTGTTTACAAGGAGCAGAAAGTACAGCGTGGTCACGCTTACGCTATTGTCGATGAGGTTGACTCAATTCTCATTGATGAGGCAAGAACACCGCTTATTATCTCAGGTAAGGGCGACAAGTCAACAGATTTGTATGCAAGAGCAGATAAATTTGCCAGAACCTTAAAGGTGCAGCGTTTTGAAGAGCTTGACGCAAAAGAGGATATGGAGGATTACTACAAGGAAAATGACATTGACTATGTAGTAGATGAAAAGCAGAAAACAGCTACCCTTACACAGAACGGTGTTAAAAAAGCCGAGGAATTCTTTGGCATTGATAACCTTACAGATCCGGAAAACCTTACAATTCAGCACCATGTAAATCAGGCTATTAAGGCTCATGGCATTATGAAGCTTGATGTTGACTATGTTGTTAAGGACGGTGAGGTTATCATCGTTGATGAATTTACAGGTCGTTTTATGTATGGCAGAAGATTTAACGAAGGTCTTCACCAGGCTATTGAGGCTAAAGAGGGCGTAAAAATTCAGAACGAAAGCAAAACCCTTGCCACAATCACATTCCAGAACTACTTCCGTCTTTACAATAAACTTTCAGGTATGACAGGTACTGCTCAGACAGAGGCTGAGGAATTCCAGGAAATCTACAAGCTTGATGTTGTAGAAATTCCTACAAACAGACCTGTTCAGCGTATTGACCTCCCTGACGCTGTATTCAAGACAGAAAAGGGCAAGTTTAAGAATGTAATCGACCAAGTTGTTGAGGCTCACGAAAAAGGTCAGCCTGTGCTTGTCGGTACAATTTCTATTGAAAAGTCAGAAGAACTTTCAAAAATGCTCAAAAAGCACGGTATTAAGCACAATGTGCTCAACGCTAAGCAGCACGAAAAAGAGGCTGAAATCGTAGCTCAGGCAGGTAAGCTTGGTGCAGTTACCATTGCCACCAATATGGCAGGTCGTGGTACCGATATTATCCTCGGCGGTAATGCAGAGTTTATGGCTAAGGCATCAATGCGTAAGCAGGGCTTTACAGACGAGCTTATCGAGGAGTCAACAGGTCACGCAGAAACCGATAACGAGGAAATCCTCAATGCAAGAAAGACATTTGAGGAGCTTAACTCAAAATATAAAGAGGAAATCAAGGAAGAGGCTGAAAAGGTAAGAGAAGCAGGCGGTCTTTACATTATCGGTACAGAGCGTCACGAATCAAGACGAATTGACAATCAGCTCAAGGGTCGTGCAGGCCGTCAGGGTGACCCGGGTGTCAGCAAGTTCTTCCTTTCTACCGAAGATGACCTTATGCGTTTGTTCGGCGGCGACAGAATGAAGATGGTTATGGAGCGTCTTAATGTTGATGAGGATACACCTATTGACACTAAGATGATTTCAAACATTATCGACAGCTCACAGGAGAAAATCGAGCTTCGTAACTTTGGTATCCGTAAGGATGTACTCCAGTATGATGATGTTCTCAACAAGCAGAGAGAGATCATCTACGGTCAGCGTGATCAGGTGCTTAACGGTGAGGACTTGCACGATACTATCTACAAGATGATTGAAGATACAATCGCAACAAGCGTTAAACAGTATCTTCCTGAAGGCCCTCGTGAGCATTGGAATCTCCAGAGTTTAAAGGATTATTATAAGGATTGGCTCATCAAAGATGAAAGCCGATATGACTTTGACCTTGATGACCTTGAGGATATGGAGCCTGAGGATATTCAGAAAATGCTCATTGAAGACGCTACAGAAATTTATAAAGAGAATGAAGAGCTCTTGCCGGCTGAAACAATCCGTGAGATGGAGCGTGTATATCTTCTCAAGAGCGTTGATACTCATTGGATGGATCATATCGACAATATGGATCAGCTCAAGTCAGGTATCAGACTCCGTTCATACGGTCAGCATGACCCTGTAGTTGAGTACCGTATTGAGGGCTTTGATATGTTTGACGAAATGATTGAGAGCATCAGAGAAGATACAGTTAAAATGATGCTTATTATGCCTAAGAAGGTATATGAGGTTAAGAAGCGTCAGGATGCTATTGAGGCTGCAAAGCGTATGGCATTAAAGCAGGCACAGGCTGCACATCAGGTTGTTCTCAACAACGGTGAAGAAGATGAGCCACAGGAAAGCCCGATTGAAATTGCCCTAAAGCGTGAGCAGGTTGCTCAGCCTACAGAAACCTCTGGTGACGGCACAGATACCGCAAACAAGACTATTCGTAAGGGCAAAAAAATCGGTAGAAACGATCCATGTCCATGCGGCAGCGGTAAAAAATACAAAAAGTGCTGCGGCAAAGATTTATAATTCCTGAAAAATCTATATAACTCGGCTCTATGTCAATAGTTGGGGTAGATTATGGTTTGTAATGGTCGGGAAATTTCTGCTTGACTTATTGCAGACTTTATACTCGGACATAAAAATTTGGTCAACCTTTTTCAAAGGTTGTGGGTGTGGGCAAAGCCCACCATACTTTAAGCTAATGCAAGGGTTTGATAGCCAAACAGCCTGCTGTTTGGCGGCTTGAACACAACAGCGAAAGCTTTATAATGCGACAGCAACACAAAAAGCCATTCTTCTTTATTATTTATTTTAATGAAGTATTTCTTTAAAAAGGCTATCGCCTGTTTTGACAAATGTTGCTTTAGCACACAAACAGCAACGCTGTTTGTGCTATATGAACTGTTATGAAAACAACTTTATTTGGGCGTTGCCCAAACCCACGAGCCTTAAAAAGGCTCGACCTAAATTTTTATTATTTATCCGAAACTTTCTGCTAAACCATAATTTATCAATATCACCCCAACATTAAAAACAGAACCTATAACCTAAAAATTCCGATCTTCAAAAGGTCGGAATTTTTGTTTTATTCGCATACAAAATTATCATATTAACACTTTATTGTGCTAATGTTAAAAAATTAACGGAATATTTTATAGTATCCTACAAAAATATTTTTCCAGCTTTAAAAGCATTGACTTTTTGCTCGAAAAATGTCATACTTTTAGTATTAATGCGGTTACATTTGCCTTTTGGCTTTGTATAAAAATTTAATGAAGGGGTTTTCTAATTGGAAAAACTATTTAAACTCAAAGAAAACGGTACTACGGTAAAAACAGAAGTTGTTGCCGGTATTACCACCTTCCTTGCAATGGCTTACATACTTGCTGTAAACCCAAGTATGCTCAGTGCCGCAGGAATGGACTCAAGTGCAGTTTTTGCCGCAACAGCAGTTTCAGCAGCATTTGCTACACTTATTATGGCATTCTTTGCTAACTATCCTGTTGCTCTTGCTTCCGGTATGGGACTCAATGCTTACTTTGCATACACAGTTGTTCCACAGCTTACTGCACAGGGTATCACAAACCCATGGCAGGTTGCTCTTACAGCAATCCTCGTTGAAGGTATAATCTTTATTATCCTTTCACTCTTTAAGTTCCGTGAAACACTTGTTAATAAAGTACCAAAGAACTTAAAACTTGGCATTTCGGCAGGTATCGGTCTTTTCATTACAATCGTTGGTTTAAAGGGTGCAGGTGTTATTGTTTCTGACGCTTACTATGACGGCACAGCAGTTCAGTCATCAACACTTGTAACACTTGGCGACTTAGGCTCAGCTAATGTTGTTCTTGCTATAGTTGGTCTTCTTATTGTAGCTGCTTTGTGGCACTTCAAGGTTAAGGGTTCAATCCTTATCGGCATTATTGCTACATATGTTTTAGGCATTATTGCTCAGCTTTGCGGCTGGTATCAGGGTACTTCACTTATTCCTGATTTCTCAAACTATGCAGTATTTGCTCCTGTTCAGAATATGGCAACAGAAACTCTCTTTAAGTTTGATTTTGCTTATGTTGCTCAGAATGTAGTAAACTTTGCAGTTATTGTATTTGCATTCCTTTTTGTTGACCTTTTTGATACAGTAGGTACACTTATCGGTGTTGCTCAGCAGGGCAACCTTCTTAATGAAAAGGGTGAGCTTCCAAGAGTTGGTAAGGCTTTAATGGCTGACGCTGTTGGTACTTGCGTAGGTGCTTGCCTTGGTACATCAACTGTAACTTCTTATGTTGAGTCAACAACAGGTGTTGCTGAGGGCGGCAGAACCGGTCTTACAGCTTTGACTTCAGGCGTTCTCTTCCTTCTTGCAATTCCTTTCTACCCAATTTTCCTTGCAATTCCATCATTTGCAACAGCTCCAGCCCTTGTATTCGTTGGTCTTTTAATGCTCAAGAACATCACTCAGATGGACTTTGAGTCTGACATTGCAGACACAGTTGGTGGCTTCCTTGCAATCATTATGATGCCATTTGCATATTCTATCGCAACAGGTATTATGTTCGGTATCATTTCTTGGGTTATCCTCAAGATTGTTACAGGTAAAATCAAGCAGATTCACCCTGTTATGTGGGTTGCGGCAGCACTCTTTGTTGTGCGTATTATAACCATAGTGCTTCATATGGCATCTTAAAATTTACAAATATATGCTCCTGCAAAATGCTTGCAGGGGCATTTTTTTGTTGTGTATTCCTATATTATGTGATACAATAAAAATCAAGGCGGTGAATGCTTGATGATAAGCAAATTAATTTCAAAGCTCGGCTATACCAGAATGATTGCCCTGAGCTTTATTCCTGTTATACTTATTGGAACATTTCTTTTGTGCCTTCCAATTTCCTCTAAAACAGGGGAATGGACAAATTTTATTGACTCACTTTTCACATCCGTTAGTGCAACCTGCGTTACGGGACTTATAGTTTTTGATACCTTTACGCATTGGACTATTTTCGGTCAGCTTGTAATTCTTGTAATGATTCAGATCGGTGGTTTGGGACTGATGACGATAATTACAATGATTTCAATTTTTCTGCGTAAAAAAATAAACCTGCGTGAGCGTAAAATGATGATGCAGTCGTCCGGCAATACTCAGATTGACGGCACTCTAAAGCTTGTTAAAAAAATAATCGGCGGCACTTTTATATTTGAGGGAATAGGTGCAATTTTGCTTGCTTTTCGCTTTATTCCGCAAATGGGTGTGTTAAAGGGAATTTACTATAGCTGTTTCCACGCAATTTCTGCATTTTGCAACGCAGGCTTTGACTTAATGGGATTTCGCAGTCCGTATTCATCACTTACCTATTACACAAACGATTATTATGTAAACATTATTATTATGTCGCTTATCGTAATCGGCGGTATTGGATTTATTGTGTGGAATGATGTGCTAAAAAATAAATTTCACTTTTCAAAATATTTGCTGCATACTAAAATTGTACTTGTTGCAACGGGAATATTACTTCTTGCAGGCGGAATTGGATTTTTTATTTTTGAATACAACGGTGAGCTTGCCGACAAAACTATTCCGCAAAAGATAGTTAATGCAATGTTTATGTCTGTTACAACCCGAACAGCAGGCTTTAACACAATAGACCTCTCAAATCTCTCGGATTCAGGCACAATGCTTTCACTTATTTTAATGCTGATTGGCGGTTGCCCGGGTTCAACAGCAGGCGGTCTTAAAACCACTACAATAGCTGTTGTAGTGCTTGCCGTATTTTCAATGGCAAAGGGCAGTGACGATATAAACACCTTCAAACGCAGAATAGCCTCTGATGTGGTAAAGCAATCGGCAGTTATAATTTTGATTTACCTGTTTGCGGTTATGCTTTCATCAATGATAATTTGCAGCGTTGAGGGCTTTTCAATGTCGCAGGTATTGTTTGAAACCGCATCGGCGGCGGGTACGGTTGGCGTTTCAAAGGGAATAACCAATCAAATGTCGATAATTTCAAAAATAATATTAATGATAATGATGTACGGCGGTCGAATCGGCGGACTTTCGCTTGTGCTTGTGTTCGGTCAAAGAAAACCCGAAGCACCCGTAAAACGCCCTACAGAACAGATATTAATTGGCTAAGGAGATAAACTTATGAAGTCGGTACTTGTAATAGGAATGGGAACAATGGGCATTTATCTTGCCCGAAAAATGCAGGATCTTGGCAATGAAGTAATGATTGCCGATAAAAACGAAGATTTAATTCAGGAGCTTTCGCCGGAATTCAGCGACGCTTTTTGCGGTGATTGCTCGGCAGACGGAATTTTAAAATCAATCGGAGTGAATAATTTTGATTATTGCTTTGTTACAATCGGCGAGGATTTTTATGCTTCCCTTGAAATTACATCAATTTTAAAGGAGCTTGGTGCAAAGTATGTAATTGCCAAAGCTAAGAGGTCAAGACAGGTTGAATTTTTAAAGAAAATCGGTGCAGACGAGGTTGTATATCCTGACAAAGAAATCGCCGAAAACCTTGCAGTACGATTTAATGATGACAATATTTTCGATTACATTGAACTTACCTCTGAATATTCAATTTTTGAAATTCCCGTAGTTACCGCTTGGATTGGTAAAAAGGTAATGGATGTTGATGTTCGCCGCAAACATAATATTAATATTATTGCGGTAAAAAATGGCGGCGAACTTAATCTTAATCTCGGCGGCGATTATGTATTTGATGAAAAAGACCACCTTGTAGTGCTTGGCAAGTCAAGCGATGTATTCAAGGTTGCGTCAGATGTGAAAAGGCCGTCAAGAAAGTAAAAATAAAGGGGAACTCGGCTGAGTTCCCTGTTTTTGAAAGGAAGATAATATGATAATAGCAGCAGTTGATTTAGGCAAGGCAAGAACAGG
>NZ_JBGVJL010000111.1:0-5332 GCF_045129435.1 Ruminococcus sp.
TTCGATTTTGAAGAAGTTTCTGATTTGTCAATTAGCAAAATAGCTAAATTTGCTACCTGCGTTTTGTGCAAATATTAGTTTTATAAATTTCTGATTTTATACGGGGTAACTGTCACAACTTTTCTTAAGTTGTTGGCATTGGCGCCCTAATACCCGTCGAAAGAAAAAACGGCAGAGAACGAGTCTCTGCCGTGAAAGAGATTTATTTGTTAATTCTGCCTTCAGCATAGTTGATTTCTTCCTCTATGCTTTTTACATACTCGTTATAGTCAACCCACTTTCGCATATGTTCCGATTTGAAATTTTGCTGATTGTAATTTTCGGGGGTTACTTTGGCAAGGCGAGAGCGAAGAGCAGCAACAAGCTCTTCGCTTTGGGTTTGTTCAACTATTTCCTCAAAAATTTCCGAAAGGAAATACAGTTCCTCATCGTCGCACTCGTTTTGTAGAAAATTTATTGTAGCGGCAACATCCTTTGTAAACAATTCAATGGTTGCCTTCCAATAATCTTCAACCCAATAATTATCTTCACTTTCGACTACACGAAAACGAGCAGCCTCTTTTAAGGTGTCAAACTTTATCATTTATGCTTCCTCCTTATTACTGAGCTTTGATTGGAGTCGGGAAAAACAGTAGCAATTTTTCCGTTTGTTCGTTTCACGCCGATACGCACACCTTTATAAAAGATGTCATTTTAGCAATGTTTTCTTCTGTAAAGATTTTGTCAATTACGCTGCCGATTGAATCTGAAATATCCTTTGAAAGGTCGGAAAGCTCTGCGTATTTGTCAATAAACTCCTGGCTTGCTGTATCGTCAGCAGCAGCCTCAACCTCTTGTGCAAGTGAAATTACATTTTCTGCCTTTGCAGCAGTTGTCTTGCTGATTCTGCCTGCGTTGTTCACGCTTCTTGCCATATCCTTTGCTTCACTTCTTGAAACTGAAAGTGTAGCAGGAGCATTTACAGGAAGCTGTGGAGTTTTGTACTTATTCATAATAAGCTCAGCAAGCACCTTGATATACTCAATCTGTGACTGCCACTCTTCATCTGTCATTTCAAGAAGGTCGCCGTTTGTAAGCTGACCTACAGGCTCAAGAAGTGAGCTTGTGTCAAATGTACCGACATAAAGCTTATCGTTATAAACCTGCATTCTCCAGATATACTGGTTTTCATTGCGGTCAAAGCCTGAGCCTAAGCCTGTAGTACTGCCGTTAGGGAACATTTTGTCTGAATCACCGACAACGAGGTCGATATTTTCGTTTTCGTCCATTCTATAAAGGTTTACAGACTGCTCAAGGTTTGCGTTTACAAAGTCACAGCTCTGGTCAAAGAGTACTTTCTCAAGTGCGATTTCCTCATCGTTGTATTCGCCGATGTAGAGGTAACCGTTGTAAACACAGAGGTTTGCAGCACCTGATCTTGTTCTTTCAGGGTCAATGCCGTAGGTGTATTTTGCGTTATCCTTTTCCTGATCGCCTACAACAGAAGTCCAAGTCCACTTGCCGTTGTCATCTCTGTCGCCTCTGATGATAGCGAATGACTGCATTGTGTTGTCATCAGGCTTATTCTCAGGTCTGCCTGTGCAGATTGAAACATAAAGTGAATCGTTATATGTAGCCATATCCCAAATAGAACCGCCGTAGATGCTGTCCTGATAGCGGTAAGCCGGGTAGTTAAACATATCACTCATATTAGCGATTACTTTGAATGAATTAGGATCTTCCGGATTGTCACTCTCACAAATGTATGCACCCTCAAGGCCAACAAGACTGATGATAAGCTTGTCCTCGTAAGTGCTGATACCTCTAATACCAACGCTTATGCCCATCTGATAAGCCTTATAGTACTCCTTTGTTTATATTGATATATATAATATTATATAATATATCTTTACAAAATTTTACTATACTTTGCAAAAAAAATGTCAATGAATAATTGCGGTAAAATGTTGATTGAAGTTTGTTCACAAGCACAATAGTATTAATTGTAGACACAAAAGCGACATTAAGTTGATTTATAAACGCAAAACGAATATTTGATTAATTTTTTATATCAAAATGCCGTTGCAATGGTCAACTTCATGCTGAATTATTTGTGCCGTAAAGCCTGTAAAGGTGCGTGTAGTCTGCTTGAATTTGTCGGTAGTATATTTTACCTGAATTGTTTTAAATCGCTTTGTTTTACGCTCACCGTCAAGAGAAAGACAACCTTCTTCGGTTTCATATTCGCCGTAGCCCTTGATGATTTCAGGATTGAACATCAGAATATACTTTCTGTTGTCGCTTATTGCAATAATTCTTTTTGACACACCAATCATATTTGCCGCCATACCCACACAGCCCTCAAAATTAGCTTTTAGCGTGTCGAGTAAATCAATAGCGGTTGGCATATCCATAGGGCCTGCATCAACAGATTTTCTTTGCAAAAACATAGGATCTCTCATAATTTCCTTTACCATATTTATCCCTCCTTACTTGCTATGATTATAGCATATTTGTCGGGAATTAACAATGTTTAAAACTCCTCACAATTCTCTGTAATCTCGGTTTTATCGTCGGCAGTATGCAAATACTTATCTTTAATGCCGCCAACTACTTCACAGATAACTTTGGTAGAAGTAATAAACATTACCTTTACCTTGAATTTTTTCTTTACATAACAGTTGATTCCGCCGGCACCTAAAGTGCCGGTTGCCTTTGTGTATGGTGAATTTGCTATGTATCCGATTGTGCCTATGTTTTTCATTGTTACCTTAATAGCCTCGTTATCGTGTGGATTGCTTGGCTCCTTTTTGCAGGTGAGTTTTTTACCGATTTTAAAAGGTGTCATTCCGTAATAATATTTTGTACCTGTGATTGTAACATAAAGCTTTTTCATAGTGTTTCCTCCTTAGAATATGTATATTTTTTTCTATGCTTAAATTATACAATATTCATAGGGTAATAAACAGGACTTTGCTCGACCGAATAATTTTTATCTGCAAGGCAAAGAGAGTTTTTTGGGACACCTTTTTATTTATAATAATAAGCAAAGCCCCAAATAAATAAAAAGGAGAGTAAAAATGCCTGACGCAAACATTTATGTAAATATGTGCATTTTCATTATAATAACTTACGCAATGCGTTATCCTGTAAAATCAATTTTGTGCCGAAAACCACAACAAAAACCTAAAAGAAAATATACACCAAAGAAAGCACCACAAAAAAGAGTTGCATATAAAAACAGAACAGCTTAAAAATAGGCTGTTCTGTCAGAATTTTATTCAGTTATTTTTTGCTGTCGGGCAACCGCCTCGCAAAGTGCAACAAATATAATAAAGAGCGGAGTAGTAATCGGCTGGTAAAGGTTTACCGTTGCCTGCACCGCATAGCTTATTACCGATGCGCAAAATGCTATGGCAATCGGATTTTTAGAGGCTGATTTTATTGCACCCTTTAACGCACCTCCAAGGATTGCAAGATATGACGCAAGTCCGAAGATTCCGGTTGTTATAAGGTAGTTGATGTATTCATTGTGGGCACAGTTTGTGGAACTGTCGCCGTAGTGCTTCAATCCCTCAAAATAAGGCTCAAACACAGTGGCAAATGTATCAGGGCCACAGCCGAAAAGCTTGTTGTAGATTGAAAAATCGCCAAATATCCAGAATGAGCGTATCCACATATAGCCTCGGTGAGTACCCCAGCTATCGTTAAATCTGAAAAAGCTTTTCAGAAAGCCGATGTCGGTTTTTGTATCAACTACGCTGAAATAATACATTAATGCAATCATACCTATAATACCTAAGACGATGATTACACCCAAAGCAATCGGAATTGCGATTGGTGAAATTTTATCGGGCTTTTTGTAATCAACAAGAAACAGGACTGCGGTAATAACAGCAAATACGGCAATTACTGCCCAAATCAAATTTGAATATACCAAAAGGCTCTGAAATTCGGAAATCCCTTTTGATTTGTCGCCCATACAAAGTGAGAACAGGCGGAGAATTTTGCCGCTTAACAGCATAATTGTTGTGGCAAGAAAAAATCTCTTGAGCCTTTCTACTCTGCGAGAAAACCATATCAAAAGCACAGCAAACACAGCACCAAGTCCGAGAATTCCCGAATAGCTGTCGGCGGTCATAAGTGCCATATAGCCAAATGCGGTTGAAATGTAATAGACAATTCGGTGACTGCGATTTTTGCTGATGACCGAAAGGGCAAGCGTTGCCGGCATAATAATGCAGATAAAGCTTGACATCAAATTTTTGTTGCCGATTGTTGAAGTAAAGTTTGTGATAGTCTGCTCATCGGTAAGAGTAGTAAACATTCCGAGAGGGTCTATGTAAAAGCAGTTGAGAATGTCGAGCAAATAAATTGCTATTGAACATCCCGCAAGTGCCACCAAAACATAGTTTTTAAAGCTGAAAAAGCGTGTGATTATAAAATAAACCACCGCATAGCATATCATTAAAAGCAAGCCGTTGTTTCGTCCGCTCTGCCCAAAGAAAGCGTCAGCAGGGTCTTGTGAAAATATAGTTGAAATTGTGCATACCAATATAAACGCAAGAACCGCATAATCTGTAAACGAAAGCTTTTTATACCATGGCACAGCCAATTTCTGATTTTTGGCAGGAACTTTTATATCGGAATCGGTAATTGCTGTAGCAACTATCATTATGACAAGTGCCGCAGTTGCCACAAGGAAAAAGAAGTATTTATCGTGCCTAATGTTGTAGTAATAGTCGGTGTAAAAAAGCGGAAACAGCGTAAACATAATAAGCAAAAAGATATTTACAAACTTGCTTTTTATGGAGTATTTATTCTCAGGCAAACCGCTTGACGGATTGATTTTTGAATTTTCAGACATATAAAACCGCCCTTCAATATATAATGTAATCATATTTTATACCCCAAAGCGAAGTATGTCAATCAAAGGAAAAAATAAATTTCAAAAAAAGTTTATTTTTTTGAAAAAAGGTGTTGACAAATGTGTATTTGTGTTATATAATAATGAAGCTGACTCAATGAGACAACAAAAAATAAATAATTTCGAGGTGTAACTCAGTTTGGTAGAGTGCTTGGTTTGGGACCAAGATGCCGCAGGTTCAAGTCCTGTCACCTCGACCATAAACAGCATTAGTACTTTGGTATTAATGCTGTTTTTATTTTATGTAAATACATCACTTGAAGATGAGCACTAATGCTTTTGCAAAAAGGCTCTATGTCAATAGTTGGGGTAAACCCGAAAAAGAAGAATTGAAATGAACAAGCGATAGTAAATCAAGCTATCGCTTGTTTTTGCATTTGGTGAGAAAACATATGTAAAATACGGTTACGGAAACGCTTAAAATTT
>NZ_JBGVJL010000112.1:0-2762 GCF_045129435.1 Ruminococcus sp.
GGGCTTTGCCCACACCCACAACCTTTGAAAAAGGTTGACCAAATTTTTATGTCCGAGTAGAAAGCATAGACAATCTCAAATCTTTTAACTCTCGACCGTTACTAAGTCATTGTCGGGAAAAAGAAAATTATTATTTGCAAACTATCTTATAATGTACAAACAGACTGCAACGCCGTAAAAAGTATTGCAGTCTGTTTTATGATTAAAGCTTTAGATTTAATTTTAAATCAAGAAAATAAATATGTTGTTTCAAAATAGAAATTTGACTAATTGCGTAAAATTATCTATAATTAAGTCAGATTTATTAAGGATGGTTTTATGGACGGAAAAATAATGAAAGCGTTTAAGTCGGCATTTCCGCACACAGTTCCGATATTTGCCGGCTTTTGCTTTTTAGGAATGACCTATGGAATATATATGAATGTGTCAGGCTTCAGCTTTTGGTATCCAATGCTTATGAGTCTGACAATTTTTGCAGGCTCTATTGAATTTGTGGCAGTGAATATGCTGCTCGGTGCGTTCAATCCCTTGCAGGCACTTGCTGTTACATTTATGATAAACGCAAGGCATTTATTCTACGGAATTTCTATGCTCGACAAGTACAAAGGTACAGGCATTAAAAAATTCTATCTGATATTCGGAATGTGTGATGAAAGCTTTTCAATCAACTGCTCGGCAGACATACCAAAAGATGTTGACAAGGGTTGGTTTATGTTCTTTGTTACGCTGTTAAATCATATGTACTGGGTTTTCGGTGCAACAATGGGCGGAATTTTCGGCTCACTGATTACGATAAAGCTTGAAGGACTCGACTTTGTAATGACCGCAATGTTCGTTGTAATCTTCCTTGAGCAATGGCTTAAAGAGAAAGACCACACAAGCTCATTGCTCGGACTGTTTTTGTCATTTGTTTGCTTGCTGGCATTTGGTGCAGACAATTTTATGATACCGTCAATGCTTGCAATCTTCATTGTGCTTACCCTCTCCAAAAAGCGACTTGAGAAAGGGGGCAGACTGCAATGACTGTAACAGAACAAATAATAACAATAGCAATGGTTGTGCTCGGCACAATGCTTACACGATTTTTACCTTTCCTTGTGTTTCCGTCAGATAAGCCAACACCAAAATTCGTGCAGTATCTCGGCAAAGTTCTGCCGCCTGCAATATTTGGTTTGCTCGTCATTTACTGCCTAAAAAGTGTAGATGTACTAAGCGGAACTCATGGAATCCCCGAGCTTATAGCAATTCTTGTAGTTGTAGCTCTGCACCTTTGGAAAAGACAGATGATACTTTCCATAGCAGGAGGCACAATCTGTTATATGCTATTAATTCAGTTGATACCTGTATTTTAGGAGAAATAATATGTATGTGTATTATAAAAAATGCAAATGCATCTACAGTACATATCGGGTAAACGGGGAGGACAAGCCTGTGTTCTATTACCAAAGCAGTGCACCCGATGTACTGCCGTACGAAGTCGGCTTTGAAGAAGTGCATTACGGTTTGTGGTGTCATTTTTTAAGTGATGAAGAATACAGAAAAACAGAAGAATATTTAGATAGGCTTGATAGAGAACAAACTTAGTCTGCAACAATTTATTACCATTTTGGAGGACTTATGCACGATATTTGGAACCCATGGCACGGCTGTGTAAAGTACAGCGAAGGTTGCGACAACTGCTATATGTATTTCCTTGACAAGGCAAGGAACAAAAACGGCAGAGATATTTACCGCACAAAGCAGGGCTTTTATTATCCTCTGCAAAAAGATAAATTTGGCAACTACAAGGTTAAAAGCGGTGAGCTTATAAGAGTGTGTATGACCTCTGATTTCTTTTTAAAGGAAGCTGACGAGTGGCGAATGGAGGCGTGGAGCGTTATGCGTCATCGTCCCGATGTTAAATTCTTTTTACTCACCAAGCGCATAGAGCGTGTGCGTGAATGTCTGCCAAAGGACTGGGGCAACGGCTGGGAAAATGTTATGCTCAATGTCACCTGTGAAAATCAGCGTAGGGCGGACGAGCGTATTCCAATCCTGCTTTCCTTGCCGTTCAAACACAAAGGTATAATGGTCGCTCCGTTCATCGGCGAGGTTTCCGTTGATGAATATTTAAAATCAGGTCAGCTTGAACAGGTAATATGCGGCGGTGAAAATTATGACGGTGCAAGGCCATGTAATTTTGACTGGGTAAAAAACCTGCAAGCCGAGTGCAAGAGTGCAAATGTCACCTTTTGCTTTATTGAAACAGGCACAGTTTTCATCAAGGACGGCAAAACCTACCTTATGCCCAAAAAACAACTGCAAAGCGAGATGGCATATAAATCGGGTATGAATTTTATCGGAAAACCAATCAACTGGAAGCTATGCGACAGATTCGGAGATACAATTCCTAAAAGCAAGCTATATGTACCGCACTATGGTAAGAACTGCGAAAAATGCGGCAGTCGCCCAATTTGCAACGGCTGTTCAGATTGCGGAAAATGCGGTTAAAGCTATATAAAGCAGGCTCTGTTTTAAATGTTGGGTGATATTGATAAATTATGGTTTAGCAACGGTCGAGAAATTTTTGCCTGAATTATTACAGACTTTATACTTGAAAATAAAAATTTGGTCAACCTTTTTCAAAGGTTGTGGTGTGGGCAAAGCCCACAATATTTTAGATTAAGCAAAATTATGATAGCCAAACAGCCTGCTGTTTGGCGACTTGAACGCAACGGCGAAAACCTTATAACTGCGACAGCAACACAAAAAGCCATTTTTCT
>NZ_JBGVJL010000113.1:0-16961 GCF_045129435.1 Ruminococcus sp.
AAATTTTAAGCGTTTCCGTAACCGTATTTTACATATGTTTTCTCACCAAATGCAAAAACAAGCGATAGCTTGATTTACTATCGCTTGTTCATTTCAATTCTTCTTTTTCGGGTTTACCCCAACTATTGACATAGAGCCTTTAAAATTTAAAAATTTAGGTCGAGCCTTTTTAAAGGCTCGTGGGTTTGGGCAATGCCCAAGAAAAGGTGTTTCTATTGCAAATTATATGGCATAAACAGCAACGCTGTTTGTGTGCTAAAGCAAAGTTTGTCAAAACAGGCGACAGCCTTATAATAAGGAATAATTTATAAATTGGAAAAGAATATCTTTTCTGTTTTGTGTTGCTATCGCAGTTATAAGGCTTTCTCCATTTCGTTTAAGCCACCAAACAGCAAGCTGTTTGGCTATCATAATTTTTTATAAACTTAAAGTATTGTGGGCTTTGCCCACACCCACAACCTATGAAAAAGGTTGACCAAACTTTTTTATTCGAGTATAAAGTCTGTGATAATCCAAACAAAATTTCCCGACCGTTGCTAATCCATAATATTCTCTCAGCATAATACAACAAAAAATCCCGACGGATAAATCCGTCGGGATAAAAACTTTAGAAATTAAATTACTTAACTTCAACCTCTGCACCAGCAGCTTCGATCTTTGACTTGATTTCGTCAGCTTCGTCCTTAGAAACAGCCTCTTTGAGAGCCTTTGGAGCACCATCAACGAGAGCCTTAGCTTCCTTAAGACCAAGACCTGTGATCTCACGAACAACCTTGATAACAGCAATCTTGTTGCCGCCAGCACTCTTAAGGATTACATCAAACTCTGTCTGCTCAGCAGCAGCAGAAGCAGCCTCTGCAGGACCTGCAACAGCAACTGCAGCAGCAGCTGATACACCAAACTCATCCTCTACAGCGTGTACAAGCTCTGAAAGCTCGAGAACTGTGAGGCCTTTTAATTCTTCAATAATAGCAGTAATTTTCTCTGATGCCATTTTAATTTACCTCCGATATAATAAGTTGTAAAATTTAAATTAATATTGCAGATTATTCTGCAGCAGGTTCCTCAGCAGGAGCCTCTTCTGTTGCGGCTGTTAAGCAAGCCTCAACGCCACCCTTATCAACAACAGCCTGCATAGCTCTTGCGAAAGAAGCGATTGGTGCCTGGAATGCACCAAGTACATTTGCGAGAAGTACATCTCTTGTAGGAAGTTTTGAAAGAGCTGTGATTGTATCCATATCAATAACAGCACCATCAAGGTAACCTGACTTAACCTTAAAGTTATCGTGATCCTTTGCATAGTTGCAGAGAATTCTTGCAGCAGCAGCGTATTCGCTGTCGCTTGTAGCGAGAGCTGTTGTACCCTCGAGAACAGGCTTCATATCTTCAAGGCCTACTTCGTCGCAAGCACGAGATAAAAGTGTGTTCTTAACTACTGTGTAGTGTACATTGTTCTCACGGAGTTCTTTTCTGAGCTTTGTATCATCCTCAGTGTTGATACCCTCGTATGAAACAACTAAACCTGTAACAGAGTTCTTAAGTCTTGCTGTAAGTTCTTCAACGATGACTTTCTTCTGCTCTAAAACACTTTGACTTGGCAATTATTTCACCTCCAAAATTTTTTAAACGCAGTATCTAAAGTTCTTAAAAAACAAGGCAGTCCGATTAAACCTCGGACTGCCGCAAAAATACAAAAATAATGTAAAATTGCATCTTCCTCGGCAGGCGGTATAACCTTTATGCGTAATGCACCTGCTGTCTTTAGAACAGCGAATTTATATTCACACCAAAGGTGTAAACATTAAATTAATTATAATCAAACACCAAACTTAGCAGGTGAGATACGAACGCTTGGTCCCATTGTTGATACAACAGCAACTGAGCGGATGTACTGACCCTTTGCAGCAGCCGGCTTAGCCTTTACGATAGCTTCCATAAGAGTATCGAAGTTCTCGCCGAGCTTGTCTGCACCAAAGCTTACCTTACCGATTGGGCAGTGAATGATGTTTGTTTTGTCAAGACGGTACTCAATCTTACCTGCTTTAGCTTCTTTAACAGCCTTAGCAATGTCAGGAGTAACAGTACCGGCCTTTGGGTTTGGCATAAGACCACGAGGACCAAGGATTCTACCTAAACGGCCTACAAGACCCATGCAGTCAGGAGTTGTGATGAGAACATCAAAGTCCATCCAGTTTTCCTGCTGAATCTTCTGAGTCATATCCTCAGCACCTACAAAGTCAGCACCTGCTTCCTTTGCAAGTTCCTCATTAGCACCCTTACAAATAGCAAGAACTCTAACGTCCTTACCTGTACCGTTAGGGAGTACAACAGCACCTCTAACCTGCTGGTCAGCGTGACGGCTGTCAACACCGAGCTTTACATGAAGCTCAACGGTTTCATCAAACTTAGCGGTGCTTGTCTTGATAACAGTTTCAAGAGCCTCGCCTGGTTCGTATAATTTTGATTTGTCAACGAGCTTAGCTGCGTCAACATATTTCTTACCGTGTTTCATCAGTTTTCCTCCATTGATAGGTGGTCAATCGGGAATTCCCTCCCACCCGGATAATTAGTCAACTACTGTAATACCCATGCTTCTTGCAGTACCTGCAACCATGCTGATTGCAGCTTCAAGAGAACCTGCGTTGAGGTCTGGCATTTTCTGCTCTGCGATCTTTGTGATCTGCTCACGAGTAATCTGAGCAACCTTTGTTTTGTTTGGTACGCCAGAACCACTCTCAATGCCACAAGCCTTCTTAAGAAGAACTGCTGCTGGTGGAGTCTTTGTAACGAAAGTGAATGAACGGTCTGCATAAACTGTAATAACAACAGGGATAATAAGACCAATGTCATTCTTTGTGCGCTCATTAAAATCCTTTGTGAACGCAACGATATTAACGCCGTGCTGACCAAGAGCAGGACCAACAGGCGGAGCCGGAGTAGCCTTTCCGGCAGGTATCTGTAACTTAATTAAGCCAACTACCTTCTGAGCCATTGTGTTTGCACCTCCAAAATTCGTGGTAAATTGCGGGACACCACTATGTAGGTTCCCTCCCACAGGGAACATTTTGTTCCCAATAATAAGCCAATAGGCAAATTATCTGCGATTAATCTTCAAGCAGTTCAGCCTGACCTAACTCAAGCTCAACCGGTGTTTCTCGTCCGAACATTGAAACAATGACACGGACATAGTTTTTGTCGGCGTCAATTTCTTCAACTACGCCAACAAAGTCATCAAGTGGACCATCAATAATGCGAACCGAATCGCCAACCGAATAGTTCACCTTTACAGAACGAGTTTCAACACCCATTCTGTAAACCTCAGCATCTGTAAGCGGAACAGGTTTTGATCCCGGTCCTACAAATCCTGTGCATCCTCTGATATTGCGTACTACATACCAGGTTTCGTCTGTGTAAACCATTTTAACGAAAACATAGCAAGGATAGATTTTGTTCTCTACCTCTTTTGTTTTGTCACCAACGGTTTCGGTTACGATTTCTGTAGGCACTTTAACATCAACGATCATATCCTGAAGATTTCTGTTTTCTGCAGTTGTCATTAAGTCAGCTGCAACCTTATTTTCGTAGCCCGAATAAGTATGCACTACATACCATTTTGCTTCGTTTTCTGCCATTTACTTTCTTCCTTTCGTAAAGTTAGTAACAACAGAGATTAAGCTGAAGTGTTCATAACTAAGCCAAGAAGAGCAAAAAGTCCTCTGTCAAGGCCGAAAATGAACAGTCCCACAACCACAATTACACCGATAACAATACCGAAGTTCTTTGTAGTCTGCTTTGGTGAAGGCCAAGTGATTTTCTTGATTTCACCCTTGCACGCACTGAGGTACTTAATAAGCTTCTGAAAAACATTCTGTTTGTTTTTCTTAGCAGGTTTTTTGGCATCTGCTTTTTTAGCGTCAGCCTTTTTAGCTTCAACCTTTTTGTCAGCCATTTTAAACCTCCATTATTTTGTTTCCTTGTGCGGAGTGTGTTTCTTACAGAAACGGCAGTACTTGTTCATCTCAAGTCTGTCAGGACTGTTTTTCTTGTTCTTCATTGTGTTGTAATTACGCTGTTTGCACTCTGTGCAGGCCAATGTGATTTTAACTCTCATAACGGCACCTCCCGGTTTTTTCGGAATATTTTAGCCTCCCTCAATAGGGCAGAAAAATAAAGCCCCTTTCAGAGGTATAACTATTCTATCATATACAAAACACTAAGTCAAGTGTTTTTTCGCAAAAAATCGCAGTATTTCTGCTTTTCTTACTGATCGTTAAGTGTAGAAGCTTTAGAAACATTCTTTTTCTTTGGCTTTTCAGGCTTAACCTTTTTGCCCTTATATTTTCTGGCAGCTTTTGCAGCCTTTTTAAGATCATCGCTGAGATACTCAAAAACTGCGTTGAACTGCTCATCATCAAGAGCGTTGAGCAAAACTATTGTTATAATTGAGCGAGTGTCAACATCGCCGTTGTTGTACTGAAGATTAAAGATGCCGACAAGCTTTTCAAGCTGAGGCTTTGTGGCGGTCTTTACATATTTTACAATCTTTGGAGCAATCTTTTCTTTAGCAAAGGTAGCACCACGGAATGGAAAATATCCGTCCTCTTCGTACTTGATTTCCTCTCTTAATTCAGGGAAAACAGCAACAAAACGCTTTGCAAGGAACTTAGGATCTGCGTTGCCGTCATCGTCCTTTTTCTTTTTCTGCTTGATCTGCTTTGCTCTCTTGACAGCCACTGCACCCGATACACCCTCAAGAAAGTCATTTGCGATACTGTCAATATCCTTCTGAGTACTCTCCTCGTCAAGCATCCAGGTTGCAAGAGTTTTCCACTCGTTGTCAGGACCTTCCTCTGTCATAGTGCAGGTGCGAAGAACCATATGTGATTTTTCTTTGTAATAAACTACTGAATATGCAACATTTTCACTTGTAAAAAGTGCAACGATTTCCTGGTTGTCGTCAGCGGCTACCTTTTGTCTTGTATAGCCGGCAGGAGCAAGCTGAGCTTCAACTTTGCCTGCGATATAGTCAAACGCATTTCTTATTTCCAAAGTCATACATCCTTTCTAAATGTATTCACCAATATATTATACAAGTAATATGTTCGCTTGTCAATTACACAAAAGGGCAATAACACGCATTATTTTTGGTTTTTAACTTGAAACCGGTGCCTTTATATGTTATTATTAACAAGTATAATTTTATGCAATAACGAAAAGAAGGTTTTAATATGTCTTCAAATAATGCCATCGGTGTGTTTGACTCCGGGCTTGGAGGACTAAGTGCGGTAAGAGAATTTCTGCACATTCTTCCAAATGAAAATATAATATACTTTGGCGACACCGGCAGAGTGCCTTACGGCAACCGAAGCCGAGAAATCATTACTAAATATGCTTTTCAGGATACACATTTTTTACTTGAAAATAATGTAAAAATGATAGTTGCCGCCTGCGGTACTGTAAGTTCCGTTGCAGGCAAAAAACTTGAAAGTGAACTGCCAGTTCCATACACAGGCGTTATAAATCCGACTGCCTTTGCCACAGCAAAAAAGACAAAGACAGGCAGAATCGGTGTTATCGCCACAGCCGCTACCATAAGTACCCATAACTATAAGGCTCGTCTTGAAAAGCTCAACCCTGAATTTAAGGTATTTGAAAAGGCTTGTCCGTTGTTTGTTCCGCTTGTGGAAAACGGATTTATACATAAAGATGACCAGATTGTCCGCCTTACAATAAAGCACTACCTTACGGAGCTTGTGGAAAACGATATTGACACACTTATTTTAGGCTGTACCCATTATCCGCTGCTTGCAGATGCAATTTCAAGCGTAATCGGCAACAGCATTGAGCTTATCGACTCAGGCTACGAAACTGCTTTATACACCAAAAAGGTGCTCGGCGAAAACGATCTTCTCAATGACAGCACCGAACAAGGCACTTCATCATTCTTTGTAAGTGATACTCCCGAGGGCTTTGAGAGCGTTGCAGAGTTGTTCCTTGGCAAGAATATGGAACATACAGTAACTCAGATTGATATTGAGAAATACTGATTTTCGGAGGAATTTATGGAAAAAGATAAAAATCCTTATATGATTTCGATTGTCGGTGAACAGAAGGTTGACGGTCAGGACGACCGCATTGAGGTGCTTACCGAGGGTAAGTATATGATGAAAAACGGTCATTTTCTGATTAACTACAAGGAATATGACGAGGACTTGCCGGATAAATTTTTTAATAACCTTATAAAGGTAGAGGATGAAACCGTCACAATTTCACGCAAAGGCCCGTTAAGCTCTCAGCTTATACTTGAAAAAGGCAAAAGACATCAATGTATGTACCAAACCGTTGCAGGCACACTCTCGATTGGTGTGTTTACAAAGACGCTGAATAATAATCTTAACAAAAACGGCGGCTCACTTGAGGTAATCTACACTCTCGACTTTAACTCCGACCTTGTGAGCGAAAACCGATTTAAAATAGACATTGAAAAAAAGAAAGAGGTAGAAAACAATGAACATTTATGCTGACGCTGTTAGCAAGCTAAAGCTTGCAATTACTTCTGCCATTGAAAAGGCAATTTCAGACGGCGACCTTCCAAGTGCCGATATTCCGGAATTTATTATAGAAACCCCAGCCGACAGAACTCACGGCGACTTTGCAACAAACGCTGCCATGGCAGGTGCTAAAGCATTCCGTATGCCGCCGTTCAAGATTGCACAGGCAATTACATCACACCTTGACCTTGAGGGCACAATGTGCGAAAAGTTTGAAACTGCCGGCCCCGGATTTATCAACTTCTTCCTTGGCAAGGAGTTTTACTCAGCCGTTGTAAACTGCGTGCTTGAAAATTCTGAAACCTACGGCTGTTCTGACTTTGGCAAGGGCGAAAAGGTTATGGTTGAGTTCGTATCTGCCAACCCTACAGGCCCAATGCATATGGGCAATGCAAGAGGCGGTGCTCTTGGTGACTGTCTTGCTGCCGTACTCGATAAGGCAGGATACAATGTATGGCGTGAATTTTATGTAAATGACGCAGGCAATCAGATTGAAAAATTTGGCTGCTCGCTTGAGGCTCGTTATCTTCAGATTTTTAAAGGTGACGAAATCGTATTCCCTGAGGACGGCTATCAGGGCGTTGACATCACAGAGCTTGCTCAGGAATATGCTGACATCAACGGCGACAGCCTTGTAAATGTATCTTCTGAGGAGCGTAAAAAGGCTCTTGTAGATTTTGCTCTTCCAAAGAATATCAGCAAAATGCAGAGCGATATGGCAAAGTACAACATTACCTACGACAAGTGGTTCTTTGAAAGCGAGCTTCACAAGAGCGGTGCTGTTAAGGCTGTTGTTGATACGCTCACAGAAAAAGGACTTACCTACGAGCAGGACGGTGCAGTTTGGTACAAAAACAAGCAGGTGCTCACAGAAAAACTTTTAAAGCAGGGCAAAACTCAGAAGTACATTGATAATCTTGAGTTAAAGGACGATGTACTTATCCGTCAGAACGGCAACCCAACATACTTTACTGCCGATATTGCTTATCATAAAAATAAATTTGACAGAGGATTTACTACTCTTATCGACATCTGGGGTGCTGACCACCATGGCCATGTAATGCGTATGAAAGGTGCTATGGACGCTATCGGATATGACGGTGACAAGCTCAATGTTGTGCTTATGCAGCTTGTAAAGCTTGTTAAGAACGGCGAAATCGTAAGAATGAGCAAGCGTACAGGCAAGGCAATTCAGCTTGGCGACTTGCTTGAGGAAGTACCTGTTGACAGTGCAAGATTTTTATTCAATACCCGTGAGGCAAACACTCAGATGGACTTTGACCTTGACCTTGCAGTAGCACAGGACAACCAGAATCCGGTTTATTATGTTCAGTATGCACATGCAAGAATTTGCAGTATTATCAAGGCACTCGCAAAGGACGGCATTACTCCACGCAAATGCACAGAGGCAGAGCTTGCACTTCTCACAGCTCCTGAAGAAAAGGAGCTTATCCACCACCTTGCATCATATACAAATGAGATTGAAAGTGCCGCTAAGGACTATGACCCAACAAAGATTACACGCTATGTAACACAGCTTGCAACACTTTTCCACAAGTTCTATAATGCCTGCCGTGTTAAGGGCGAGGACGAGGCACTCACACAGGCAAGACTTGCACTTTGCGAAAGCGTAAAGGTTGTAATCAAAAATGTTCTCACAATGTTCAATATCTCTTGCCCTGAAAGTATGTAATTATAAATTTAATATTTCAATATAAAATAGGTCTGCAAAGCCAAAAACTTTGCAGACCTGTTGTTTTATTCGCTTTTCCACTCAAGATACGGACCATCATATTTAATTGTAGTAAATTTACCGTCTTCTAATTCCTGTTTATTATATCTTTCAACAAGCTGTTCGACTTTTTTATTAGCTATATCATATCTTAATCCGGCAAAATTACCTTTAGGGCTACCATCTCCGTAAATTAAGCCACCTGCTAATCCACCTGAATAATTTAAATACAAATAATTATTGAAATAATAAATAGCCGGTTCGTTTATACCAGTTTCAAATAACTCTGTTTCATTAAAAGTATCAAGCGATATTTCATAACATTTTCGTTTAGCAAGTCCGGTATTATCACTTCTTCCAATATAATACAATTTATTGTTTTCTGTATCAAGCGATAAACTGTATGCAGAATTTTTACTTACAGTTTCAAAATTCGAGCTATCTTTCTTTATACGGCAAACCTTATTTTCTCCTTGAGATGAGTAATTCGCAAAATAAAGGTAATCGCCATACACTTTCATATCATTTAAATTATAAAAATATAACTGATTTTTCGTATCGCTTTCCGTTTCAAAATCATTATACATCAATTCTTTGCCTGAACCGTCGATTTTAATTTTATATAAACCTGATTTTTCAAAATTAAAACTGTAACTGTCACCGTCAGGGGTATATCCGTTATTAAAATAATAAATATATCCGTCATCTATTGTATATGAAGATGCAACAACATCATCATACCAATCTACTTTCTTGCCGTCAAAACTCATTTTACCGATTTTATATAAGCTATCCTTTGAAACAGCACTCATATAATCCATAGACGGTTTAATAATAAAGTATAGGTATTGTCCGTCAGTTTTTAAATCATATATTAATTTTGAACCATACTCATCAGCAAAAGCATCTGAATTAATAGTAATTTCTTCTTTGTTTAATTTGCATTTGTTATCAGTAAGGCTATATTTTGTTAGTAATCCGTTTTCAATACTATATATAGTATCATTAACATATACATTCTGTTTTGACAAAGATACCGGTTTTATGTTATTAACATATTCAAAGTTCACATCATCTTCCGATGGATCACAACCAACAGCACTTAATTCTCCGTCTTTACCCAAATTAACTATTATGCCTGCATCTAAATAATAGTCATTGCCGTTATTATTAACAACAACTTCATTACCTGTTGATGCTTTATCAACTGACGAACAACCCGAAATTACAGTCATACCTATTACAGGCAATAACAATAAAGCGGATAATTTGTTTTTCTTTTTCATAATGCACTCTCCTAAATAATTTATTACGACCATTTTTTAAATATTATATTCATATCATTCATATATTTAAGTTCTGCCTGAGCCTGTTGTGAATAATATGCGTCCAATGCTGTGTTGCACTCAATTTTCTTTAATGTGCGGTTATTTTTTGATTCAATTTCTGCTTTCCTTACAGTTTCTCTAATTAACCTATCCCCTTTATTCTTTATATCTAATAAATCACTATAAATTCTGCTTTGATTATCAATTATAGTATCAAGCTTTCTGTTTATCTCGTCTGCTGTATATTGTAATCTGTCTGTTTTTATTTCTCTTTTTACAAGATAATATAATCCGTCGGTACCGCCAAGATGATCGGTAATTTTAAGTCTTAAAAATTCATTCATATATCCTATAGGAATAATTCCCCAATAATTCTTATCAATGCCGCTTTTTAAATACATATCATACAGCAATCTGCAAGATTCACTCATCTTTTGTTTCAGCATATTTCTCTTAGCAACAAGTATTCTCTTTTCAGCCAATTCTGCATTTACCCTTGCAGTATCATTATCTATTTTTTCAAGATAGTTTTTATATGCTCTTTCATACTCTCGCTTTGCTCTGTCTTGTTGTTCTGATTTCTTTGCAAAAGCAATAACACTGCCTATAATCAAACCAACTGCAATCGCAATTACAAAACACCAAAAGCCAAATACCAAGCCACTGCCTAATGCCGAAAATTTAGCACCGCTTAAAACTCCCCCTCCTGCTTTTTCATATTTAGTAAACATATTTATCATACCTATAATAAAAGCTATCAAAATACACACTGCTGTGCTTTTTCCAATATAATTATCAAAATCGGCATAAACCGTTCTTTTTTCAGGTTCAGAAAAGCGTTCTTGTCTTCCAAGCCTTGATATTTGTCTGTCTAAATCGTCTAATACATTTTGCATAAGATAAATATTCTTTTCCATATTATAGATAGTTTTTATACCTTGTTGAAGTTCACCCATAATGAAATCCCTTCTTTATTTTATAACCATATGGTTATTATATAAAGATTTTATCACAATTAATGTTATTCTGTCAATAGTAAATAATAAAAAGGGTGATAGAATGCATTACTATAAAAGATTGAGAGAATTAAGGGAAGATCACGATTTAACACAAAAAGATGTAGCTGATTATTTGCAAATGAAACAGCCGCAGTATTTCAGATACGAAAGCGGCAGTCGGGATATTCCCTCAGAAGTTTTAATCTCTCTTGCAAAGCTGTATAAAGTTTCTGCCGATTATATTTTAGAATTAAAGGATACAACCGACTAATTTTTTCACGCTACGAATGATTAACACATAAAATCAAAAAAACTGCAAAAAATATAACCACCTGAGAAAGGTGGTTATTTTTTATGAACAAAAAGGAAAGCAAACGAAACGAGCATTACCCTATTGAGCTGCCGTCACGCAACAACGGCTTTGAACATTCGCCGATTGTTGATGTTACAAACGATGAAATTTATCCCTATGAGTTAAATTCAAGGCGAAATGCGGTATATCAGCCAAATGAAAATATCTCAGAGGTTGTGGCTACCGAAATATCACCTGATACGGAAGAGCAAACCATTCACGGACAGCAAATGTAGGGATAAACAGCGGAAAGGTGTCGGCATTTACCGAGCCGACATCTCCGCTTATTCCCTGCTGTTTTACGATTATATCTGCTCTTAGCTGATGAAATCCATCGGTTACTATTGCCTTGTCCTCATTAAGTCCGTTGGCTTTGATTATTTCTTCCGAAAAGGCAAGATTTTCACCTGTATTCACCGCTTTGTCTTCCATATAAAGCCTGTCGGGAGAGATGCCTGCATCAACAATATAATCATACATAGCCTGTGCCTCGCTCATCGGCTCGTTACTGCCCTGACCGCCGGTAAGCACTGCCTTTGCCTCCGGATTTTCCTGCAAATATTTTACGGCACTTTTCATTCTGCCCTCAAGCATCATACTCGGGCCATTTTCTGTAACCTGAGCACCAAGCACGATTGCAGTTGCGTTTTTGCTCGGCTGTTTTGCACAAGAAATTGCCATAAGTCCCGTTACAATTAAGCCGTAGCACAGCAATGCGGTAAAGCAAGTGTTTATGCCGTAAAGCACAATTTTCCCAAATAGATTTTTCTTGAATTTTTCTTTTAGTGCAAGGTACTTTGAGCGTATACCAAACACAAAAATCAACCATGCACAAAGCAAACTGCCTACGATATTACCTATATTGACAATTCCCCACGGAATGCCCGAAACAAAAACCACAAAAAACAAAAAGGCAGTCACAGCAATAATTTTTCTGAATATTTTAAAAGCCTTGCTTTCATTTTGCACAGCTATCAACTCTTTCATAAATAATTGTAATTATTTTAGCATAAAAAGCACAATAAGACAATATTATTTTGGCTAAATAAAAACATATTGATACTATGGTTAAAGCGTGATATAATGACTTATTATGCAAGGCGGTGACAAGATGAAATCAATATTCTATGGCAAATCTGCAAAATTTGCGTACTTTTCATTTATATTTATTATAATCACAACCACAATGTACACATTTTGGACGAAAGAATTTAGTTGGTGGTACATTGTAATTAATGATATTTTAGCGGTAATACCGCTGTTTATGGCAATGCTTTGTGAGCATTTTCACAGCAAGAAAAAGACTTTGCCTGCGGTACTGTTCGGCTTTTTATGGCTGTTATTCTTTCCGAATTCACCGTATATGATAACCGACTACAAATATATAGCAAGTTATTCGGACAAGCTGTTCTTGGATTTTCAGCATAACAATTTGAATATTTCTGCGTGGTTGTTGATATTAAACCTTACAGTATGCGTGGCACTCGGCATACTTTACGGAATGATGTCATTGCGGATTGTGCACAGACTGATTAATCAGCGTTTTGGCAAGGGGCTTGGCATTGCATTTTGCACAGTTTCAATTATACTCAGTTCATTTGCAATTTACATTGGCAGATATGCAAGAGTAAATTCGTGGGATATAGTCCGTCCTCTGTTTCTGATTAAAAAATCGCTCAACTCCTTTTCGCCGTTCACCCCCACTTTTATCCTGCTGTTCACCATAGTAACAGGTATGCTGTACGCAATTTATTATGCGTTTGACAGGTGGGTAATCAGGCATTAATAATAAACCTAAATAAAACTTTTGTAAAAATCAACAATAATAAAATTTAGATCCAGCCTTTTTAAAGGCTGGTGGGTTTGGGCAACGCCCAAAAAGTTGTTTTCATTGCAATTTATACGGCACAAACAGCAACGCTGTTTGTATACTAAAGCAAGGTTTGATAAAACAGGTAGTAGCCTTTTAATAAGAAATAATTTTATAAATAGGAAAAGAATACTTTTCTGTTTTTCGTTGCTATCGCATTATAAGGCTTTCGCCATTGTGCTTAAACCGCCAAACAGCGTGCTGTTTGGCGGTTTAAGCTTTGCGTTATCTAAAGTATTGTGGGCTTTTGCCACACCCACAACCTTTGAAAAAGGTTGACCAAATTTTTTGTTCGAGCAGAAAGCATAGGCAAAATCTAAACCCATAAAATACCGACCCTTACTAAATTAATTTAGGAACAACAAAACTATTACTTTGCAAACTATCTTCTCGTGATTAAATCCACAATTACCCCAACTATTGAAAAAAGCAGAAAAGTCTGAAAGGTAACTTTGCCACCTTTCAGACTTTTATTTTTATTCCCTATTTTTATGTGAAAACTCATTATAGAGGTTTTCAAGTTCAGGTAAAATATCAACATACGGTGATTCGCAAGCGGTTTCAAATGTACTGCTCTTTTTACTCTTGAGGTTTTCAGCCGCTGATTTTTCAGGCACATTTATTGTACCCGCACCGGCAACACAACCGCCCGGACAAGCCATACCCTCAAGCAGGTAGCCGTTATATCTGCCTGCCTTTGCCATTCTTAGCAGCTTCATACACTCGTCTAGTCCCTGTGCATTGGCAATCTTTACTTCTCTTTCAGGGTTCATCTTATTAATTGCATTTACTACAGCCTTGGCAACACCGCCGCTTACGGCAAAGCCTCTGCCGTCTGCACTTGAGAATGAAAGCGGTTCTTCATCAGGTTCAAGAGCGTCAAAATCCACCTCTTTTGCCGAGAACATTCCTGCTACTTCTTCAAAGGTAAGCACAAAGTCAATGTCACTTCTGATACTCCTGCGGCTCGCCTCAAGCTTTTTAGCCGCACAAGGACCGATAAACACCACCCTGCAACCTGGGTGATCCTGCTTTGTAAGTCTGCCTGTAAGCACCATTGGAGTAAGAGCCATTGAAATGTATGGTGCAATATCAGGGAATGTCTTTTTAGCCATAACACTCCACGCAGGACAGCAAGATGTAGCCATAAACGGCTGTTTCTCAGGCACTTCCTCCATAAAGTCCTTTGCTTCTTCAACTGTGCAAAGGTCAGCACCAACAGCAACCTCTACTACATCGGTAAATCCGAGAGCCTTAAAGGCATTTCTTATCTTTGTGGCCGGCAAGCCTGCAAACTGACCTGCTATAGCCGGTGCAACAGCGGCATAAACCGGAGTATCACTCTGCAAAGCTTTAATTGTCTGGAAAATCTGGCTTTTGTCAACTATTGCACTAAACGGACAGCTTACAAGGCACATTCCGCAGCTTACGCATTTATTATAGTCAATATCCGCTCTGCCGTGTTCGTCACTATGGATAGCTTTCATACCGCAGGCGGCCGCACACGGTCGCTCCTGCTTGATGATTGCATTATACGGGCAGGCATTCTGGCATTTTCCACACTTAATGCACTTTTCTTCGTCAATAAACGACTTGCCATGTACGATTGAGATTGCACCTTTTGGGCAAACCTCGGTACAAGGGTGTTCAAGACAGCCTTGACAACCGTTGCTAACAAATACCCTCTTTTCAGGACAACTGTGACATGCAAATTTAATAATATTGATGAGCGGTGGGTCATACACCTTTTCGTCAATCATACTTTCCTCAACACCTGTGGAAATCGGTGCCTGCTCATCTGCCGACAATAGGTTGAGTCCCATTGCAAGTCGCAGTCTTTCGCCGACTATCGCTCTTTCAAGGAAAACGCTCTCACGATAGGTGGAAATTTCACCAGGAATAATCTTGTATGGCAGACTTTCAAACTTTGAGTAATCTCCGCCCTCATAGGCAAAACGAGCCACCTCGGTAAATATCTGCTGACGAATTTTAGTTTTTGAAGAATACAATCCTCTCATAATTAAAACTCCCGTTATTTCATATTTTTTCTATAATTATGCAAAAACTCTCTCATTCTGCATTTTTAATCCACTACATTTCAATAAAATTATACAACAGCGTATAAAATATTTCAACAAAAATCTTGTAAAATAAGCAGTAATATTTTCTAAAAATGAATTGACTTTTGTTTATATTTGATTTATCATAGCAATATATAAACAAATATGATTGGAGATTATTATTATGAAATGTCCTAACTGCGGATTTGAGAGCGAGGGGAATTTCTGCTCACTATGCGGAAAAGAGCTTAAAAGAGTCAAAACTCAAAGCACTCCGCCGCCAAAACCAAACAGCACTTTTGTAAATCAACCAGGTAATACACAAACAAATCAAGGCAATAATACCTTTGTAAATCAACCGAACAACACACAACCAAACCAAGGAAATAGTAATACATTTGTAAATCAGCCGACCAATACACAACCAAATCAAAGCAATAGTACTTTTATAAATCAGCCTAACTTCACGCCTAATAATCAAACAAGATTTACACAGCAACCGCCGAACACTTTTCCTCCTCTTTACTCCCCTGCAGAGATTGAGAAAGAAAAGCGAACACGGCTTGGCAAGTTTATCTTTATGCTGATAATCGGTGCAATTATACTTGCAGGCATTGTAATTATGTTTATGTCTGCAGTGGCAAATTCCAACCAAAATCCGCTTCATCCAACAACAGAAACCACGATTGACAACTACGATTCTGTACAGCACGAGGTTGGTGAAACTGCTGAAACCCCATTTGGCAGTGTAACTCTTACAAGCGTTGAAACCGGTAATTATTCCACAGACATTATAACCGATCAGGACTATAGCACCGATGATTTATTTGACGAGGCGTCTAAAGAGTATAAATTTACATTTGACATTGTAAATGATACCGATGAAGATCTTAATGTAAATTATAATAATTTTAATGTCGCAGTAAAGGGGTCAAATTTAAACTATTCATTCACTAATTTTGAAGTTGAGGGCAATCCGTCAAGCATTACTGTTAAGCCAAACAACAGCGGGCAGTTCGTTATTTACCGCTATGCTGCCAACCAAACTGAGGATACACCAATTATCATTACCTATAACTACACATACTCGGATAATAAAAAAGGTACGGTTTTATTCTGCAAAAATCGTCCAAACGAAGGTGTAACGGGATCAATTTTTGACGAATACGAAACTGGTTTTGGCTGCTTTGTAATCAAAGATGTAAGATTGCCGTCGCCGGCAGAAATTGTTTCTACCTACTTTAAAGATTCAAACACTCACCTTACTGAAGATGATTTAAAAGTAGGTTACAACAACCTTTTGTATGAATTTACAGTAGAGGTTACAAATAATAACGCAAACAGACAATCGGTTTCGCTTAATTCAATCAACGGAACAATGGACTTGTACACATCAGATGAGCTTGCTTCCGAAGTTATCCGCCCGATTGCCGCCGTAGGCGAAAATTATTCCTACAATATTTATGATTCCGACTCATCAGATGTTTATTTCCTTACTCCGGCAGGTGAAACCAAATCCTACAAGTTTTTAGTTTACATCAATGATGCAAGCAATAACTTTGACATAACCTTTGGCTTTGGCAACGGAGATAAAATCACTGTGGAATCGTCCGTTGACGAGTTAAAATCGGTTATGGTAAAAAATAAGGAATCTTAAAATTATGGTTTTTATTACGAGAAGATAGTTTGCAAAATAATAATCTTCCTGTTCCCGACAATGACTTAATTATGGTCGGGAGTTAAAAGCTTTAAGATTTTCTATGTTTTATACTCGGGCATAAAAATTTGGTCAACCTTTTTCAAAGGTTGTGGGTGTGGGCAAAGCCCACAAATACTTTTCTCTTACGAAAAGCTTCGATAGCCAAACAGCCTGCTGTTTGGCGGCTTGATCACAATGGCGAAAGTCTTATAATTGCGACAGCAACACAAAAAGCCATTATCCTTTATTAATGAATTATTTCTTTTAAATGGCTGTCGCCTGTTTTGTCAAACTTTGCCTCAGCACACAAACAGCGACGCTGTTTGTGCCTTGCAAATTGCAATGAAAACAACTGTTCTTGGGCGTTGCCC
>NZ_JBGVJL010000114.1:0-7560 GCF_045129435.1 Ruminococcus sp.
CAGTATTGCATTATGCCGGGTGCCGTTACTAAGGAAAATATCGTTAATTGGTATCAGCGACTAATTAATATAAATAAGCTGCATAGTGAGAATTTGAGTTGTGAAAATGAGCTTAGTTATTTTATTAATGAATTAGGTTCAGATTATAAGCAGGCACTTGATAAGTCAAACGCAGTTTACAATGCACTTTCTATATATAATGAAAACGATAAGCGAACAATAATTGCCGCATTTAAAAATGTCAATCTTTCTCAGCTTGCAAATGATATAAATTGTGTGAACAATTACATATCTAAATGGACTCAGCTCACACAAAATTTCAGAATTAATTCAGCAGAGCAGGATAACAACTGGCTTAATTCAACCTATGAAATTCTTGATTGTGTAAGCAAAAATATTGATAAGCTGTACGCAGTTACCGAGTACAATGCTAAACGAGAACAGCTTAAAAATGAAAATCTTGAGTGTGTTTGCAATGCAGTTGAAAGCGGAAAAGTTGATAAAAAAGACGCTGTTTATGCCTTTAACTGCAATGTCTATTATGCTCTTGCACTTAAATATATTTCTGCTGATGAAAGCCTTGCAAGCTTTAGGAGCAACAGCTTTGAACAGACTATAAGCGAATATCACGCATTAATTGATGAATATTCTCAGCTTACAATTCAAGAGCTTGTTGCAACCCTTTCGTCACAAGTGCCGGTTTCTGGCACAGCGAGTGCATCATCAGAACTAGGAATACTCAAAAGAGCAATCAAGAGCAACGGTAGAATGATGTCAATACGAAAACTGTTCAATGAAATTCCTACACTTTTACGCAGACTTTGCCCATGTATGCTTATGAGCCCGATTTCGGTTGCACAGTACATTGACCCGTCATTCCCTAAATTTGACCTTGTTGTGTTTGACGAGGCGTCACAGCTGCCGACAAGCGAGGCTGTCGGAACTATTGCAAGAGGAGAAAATGTTGTAGTAGTCGGTGACCCTAATCAATTGCCACCTACAAGTTTCTTTAAATCAAACAGAATTGACGAAGAAAACATAGAAAATGAAGATCTCGAAAGCTTGCTTGATGATTGCCTTTCAATTTCAATGCCACAGATGTACTTGAAGTGGCACTACCGTTCACGCCACGAAAGCCTTATTGCGTATAGCAATATGAAGTATTATGACAATAAGCTTTATACTTTCCCATCACCAAATGACAGAGTATCAGCCGTTAAGCTTATACATATTGACGGTTACTATGACAAGGGCGGTACAAAACAGAACAAAGCAGAGGCACAGGCTGTGGTTAATGAGATAATTCGCAGATTGTCTGATGAAGAACTCAGAACAAAGAGTATCGGTGTGGTTACATTCAATATTATTCAGCAGAATTTAATTGAAGATATGCTTGCTGATGAATTTGCAAAGCACCCTGACCTTGAAAAGCTTGACAGCGAGTCGGCTGAGCCTGTATTTGTTAAAAATCTTGAAAATGTACAGGGTGATGAGCGAGATGTAATTCTGTTTTCAGTTGGCTATGGCCCTGATAAGGACGGAAAAGTATCTATGAACTTTGGTCCTCTTAATCGTGACGGCGGTTGGAGAAGACTTAATGTTGCTATTTCAAGAGCAAGACAGGAAATGATGGTATATTCAACTCTTACCCCTGAGCAGATTGATTTATCACGCACAAGGGCTTTAGGAGTCGAGGGATTAAAAGGCTTTCTTAAATTTGCCGCTCAGAATCGCAATATCGTTATTCCTGACGGACAAATCAGCAAGTCTGTTGATAATACAGTTATAGAAGAAATAGCTAAGGAAATAGAAAAGCTTGGCTATAAAATAAACTGTAATATAGGCTGCTCGGAATATAAAATTGACATCGGTGCAGTTGACCCCGAAAACCCTGATAATTACATTCTCGGCATTCTTGCAGACGGCGAAAATTGTAAAAATTCCGCTACTTCTAAGGATAGATTTGTTTTACAGCCCGATGTACTTACCGGACTTGGCTGGAAGATTATGCGTGTCTGGACTCTTGACTGGCTTGATAATTCAACCCGTGTAATTGATAAAATTAAATCCGAGATTGAACAGGCTGTTGCTAATAAAAACGAAAAGCAGAAAACAACAGAAGTTGTAAAAACAAAGAACATTGAGTTTGAAAAAATTGATACATCCGATGATGTGAGCAGTCAGACAAGACAGAGAACTTATGAAAGCGTTCCTATGCAAATTCTCGGTGATTCTAACAGCTTTTACTCGGCAGCGGCAAATGTGGAAATTCAAAAGTTGATGTTTAAGGTTATATCTGTGCAAGCACCAATCAGCAAAAAAGCCTTGTATAAAACTGTGCTTTCAGCCTATGGTATTTCACGCTCGGGAACAAGGGCAGAGGCTTTGCTCGACAGTGTTCTCGGCAGAATTATGCACTCTGAAACCTCAGACAACGGAGTAATATTCATCTGGAAACCTGAACAAAAGCCTGATGAATACGAATTTTTCAGAGTGGCTGACTCAAATGCCGATAAGCGTAACATAGATGACATTCCTTCTAATGAAATATTAAATGCAGTTGTTCAGGTCCTATGCGAACAGGGAAGTATGCTCAAATCCGACCTTATAAAAGAAACCGCTAAAAAATTCAGATTTACCAGAACAGGCAGTTTGATAGAAATCACAGTAGGCTTTGCTGTTGAAAATGCGATTAATAGCGGCAAACTCAGTGTTTCGCAAGACGGAAAAATTACAGATAAAATATAATTATTTTGTGATAGGAGAATGGTAATGCTTGATAATAAAGAAAAAATTTTTCAACAAAATCTGAATGAAAAAGCACCTAACCCCGGAACCGTATTTTTTGTACATCTGTTATTTGAAGAAAAATGCGAAATGCCTCAGCAATCGGTAATGAATGAAATAATGAAAAAACATCTTGGCAAAGTAGATTGCTTTTCTTATAGTAAAACATCGGTAAGTTTTATACCTAAAAATTATATAGCTCATTTCAAAGATGCCGATATAAATCCGCAGCTTATAATTACCGAATGTATTAAAATAAAAGAACCTATTTTAAATGAATTGGAATTATCGCAGTTATGGGATTGCCCTGACGGAACTGAAATTCTTGAAAAATGTAAGTATCAAGTGATGGGAATGGATATGTTAGCTGCTGCAATGGACTATAAAGAAAGGGCAAATATGTCTGTTGAATTTATAGAAGCTTTGGCTGAAATGTTTCCTACTTGCAGGGCTTTTATTGCAGGCAATTCAAATAAAATGTTATCGAGGAAAAGTATTGTAACTTGCGATATTCCAAAGGAACAAAGGTTTATTAATTATGCAGTCAATGTCAGGTTTTTTAATATTCAGGGAACAGATGATATGATAGTTGATTCCGTTGGTATGAGTACAGTATGGCTGCCTGATGTTCAATATCATTTTAACACTTTAAATCCTGATAGTGTTGTATATCACGCATATAATGTTCTTAGTTATATTTATGATAATGAATGCCCTATTAAAAGCGGTGATCATATAGACGGACTTGAAAACGACAATATGAGTATAAATGTTCAATGGAATGTACAGTATGAAGAATCGTTGATACAACCTGCCAGAGAAGTTCTTGATGTTAATACAGGTGAATATGCAGCGGGAAACAGAGAATAAATTATTATGCTGTTTTCTTATTGATAAAAAACAGTTTACATTTACCCGCATATTTGATATAATAAAATAGTATGTGAAATAGTAATCTTATTTTTAGAACTATATATCAAATTAAGACAGGAATGGTATATTTTATGGTACAATTTGAGGAATTATTGTTAAAGGTACAGGCTCTTAAGCCTGAAATTGACGATTTGTCAGACGCTCTTGGTATGAAGGGCATGCTTTCAGAGATTCAGCAGCTTGAGCTTAAAGCTACCGAGCCGGGATTTTGGGATGATGTAGAAAAATCTCAAAAGGTTTTACAGCGTACAGGTGCATTAAAAGGCAAGGTTGAGGCTTACGAAGCCTTGGTTGCAAAGTATGAGGATACCTGTGCTTTAATCGAGCTTGCAAATGAGGAAGAGGACTTATCTCTCCTTGATGAGGCTGAGAGTGAGGCAGAGGGTGTAAAGGAAAGTCTTGAAAAGCAAAGACTACAGACACTCCTTACAGGCGAATATGATAAAAATAATGCAATTCTTACATTTCATGCAGGTTCTGGCGGTACTGAGGCTCAGGATTGGGCAGAAATGCTTTACAGAATGTACAACCGTTGGGCAGACGCTCATGGCTTTAAAGTTAAAGAGGTTGACTACCTTGACGGTGACGAAGCAGGACTTAAAAGTGCTGTTCTGCTTATTGAAGGCGAAAATGCTTATGGCTACTTAAAGAGCGAGGCAGGCGTTCACCGTCTTGTAAGAGTATCTCCTTTTGACTCACAAGGCAGAAGACACACAAGCTTTGCTTCTCTTGAGGTTATGCCTGAAATGGACGATAATATTGAAATAAACATTGCTCCCGAGGACATTAAAATGGATGTTTATCGTGCAAGCGGTGCAGGTGGACAGAAGGTCAACAAAACTTCATCTGCTGTTCGTCTTACTCATATTCCTACCGGTATTGTTGTAGCAAGCCAGGTTGAAAGAAGCCAGTATCAGAACAGAGATGTGGCTATGAAAATGCTTGTTTCAAAACTTATGGAAATCAAAGAGAGAGAGCATCTCGATAAAATTGAGGACATCAAGGGTGTTCAGAAAGAAATTACATGGGGCAGTCAGATCCGAAGCTATGTATTTATGCCATATACAATGGTTAAGGATCACCGTACTTCATACGAAACCGGTAATATTCAGGCTGTTATGGATGGCGATATTGACGGCTTTATTAACGCATATCTCAAATGTGCAAGTCTTGGCACATTGCAAAAATAATAGTAAAGAGGTAGATTAAAGTGAAATATTTGGTAATGCTTTGTGACGGTATGGCTGATGAGCCAAACGAGGCACTTGGTAATTCTACACCAATGGAAAAGGCTAATAAACCTTGTATGGACAGCCTTGCCGCTAAAGCTGAGGTAGGTATTGTAAAGACAGTTGCAGAGGGTTTGAAGCCCGGCAGTGATGTTGCAAACCTGTCTGTTTTAGGCTATGAACCGGCTATTTATTACAGCGGTCGTTCTCCGCTTGAGGCTGCAAGCATTGGCATTGATTTAAAAGATACAGATGTTACATTAAGATGCAACCTTGTTACGCTCTCTGATGATGAGGACTACGAGCACAAGACAATCCTTGACTACTGTGCTGATGATATTTCTTCAGAGGAAGCAAAAGTTCTTATTGAATACATTCAGGAAAAACTCGGAAATGATGAGTTCCGCTTCTATCCCGGTGTATCATACCGTCATTGCCTGGTTTGGAGCAACGGCAATCCACATCCGGGTGTTCTTACACCGCCTCATGACATTACAGGTAAGGTAATTACAGACTATATTCCAAAGGGTGAAGCTGTAGATGAGCTTTATGACCTTATGAAAAAGAGCTATGACCTTTTAAAGGATCACCCTGTTAATAAAGCAAGAATTGCAAGAGGCAAGCGTCCTGCAAACTCAATTTGGCTCTGGGGCGAGGGTACTAAGCCTTTGCTTGATAATTTCAGTGAAAAATTCGGCAAAAAGGGCAGTATGATTTCTGCCGTTGACCTTTTAAAGGGTATTGCAATCTGTGCCGGTATGAACAGCGTTGATGTTGACGGTGCAACAGGATATCTTGATACTAACTTTGATGGTAAGTGCAAAGCTGCTATTGAGGAATTCAAAAACGGTGCTGACCTTGTATATGTTCATGTTGAAGCACCTGATGAGTGTGGTCATCGTGGTGAAATAGAAAACAAGGTAAAGGCTATTGAAATGATTGACGAACATATTCTCGGCCCTGTAGTTGAATTTTTAAAGGGCTATGATGATTTTGCAGTCCTTGTATGCCCTGACCACCCAACTCCGCTTTCTATTCGCACACATACCTCTACACCTGTACCATATCTTATTTATGACAGCAAAAATGAGATTGAAAGCGGTGTAAAGACATTCTGCGAAAAAGAAGCAAGGGAAACCGGCAATTACATTGAAAAAGGCTTTACAATGATGAATTATTTCCTTACAAAATAATTTCATCTACATAATTCATTAAAAAATTTACATCCTCACATTTATAATTGAATTAATCAATAAAATGTGAGGATGTTTTTATGCGTGAATTAATTTTAATAGTTACTGCAATCATTATTATAGCTATCGTAGCCGTTGTGTTCGTTGTGATGTATATAAACCATAATAAGCATAACAGCAAATCTCATAAGCCTACAATTATTTATTATAAAGCTGAGAAAGATAGAGAAGATAACGATGATGCAACAAAAGAAGATGTGTAATTATTCAGCAAATACCTTTTCTGAAATCTCAAGAAGATCAGAAAAAGTATGAATTGTGTAATCGGGATTTTTAGTGCTGCCAAAGCCGTATTCAGCAAATACAAAAGGTACATTTGCATCTTTTGATGCAATCTGGTCGCCAATAGTGTCGCCAACATAGAAAGCTGAGTCTATGTTGTTTCTTTTAATAACAAGGCTGATGTTTTCGCCTTTTGTAAGCTGAGTTCTGCCAGACATTTCAAAGTCTGAGAAATATTTTGCAAGCTTGTGTGCTTTTAAGAATGATTCAATATAACCACACTGGCAATTACTGATAATTCCGAGAAAATACTTGTCAGAAAGCTTTTTAAGCACATCTTCAAGATTGTCGTACAAATGACCGCCTGATTTTTCAAGATAAGGCACTTCAACAGCACAACATTCTCTGATAATGCTCACGCCGTTTTCTTCGCTGAGTTCAGGGAGCATAATAGCCGCAATCTGCTCAATAGTCTTGCCCATATAGCTGTTCATTTCTTCAAGCGTAATCTGCTTTGTGGTTTCAGGGTGGTTTTTAAGCACCTCGTTCCATATAGGAAGAATAACATCGCTTGTGTGCCACAATGTGCCGTCTAAATCAAATAAAATAGCTTTTTTCATAATGAATGACTCCTGTGTTATTATCTCAATTTAAAACTGATGATAACACACTAAATATTTCTTGTCAATATAAGTATAGTCTTGTAAACAGAATGAGAATAAAATTGAAGAATTATAAAATATTTTTCAAAATACTGTTGACAAAATTATTATGTGGTGATATAATATATATCGTTGCCGAGAGGTATTAAAATATTAAATAAATGCGAGTGTGCTGGAATAGGCAGACAGGCACGTTTGAGGGGCGTGTGTTTCACGACGTACGGGTTCAAGTCCCGTCACTCGCACCATAAAAACAACTAACATTTTGTGTTAGTTGTTTTTATTTTTATAAGTAAATGATAGAATTTATACTATATATGAATATTTTGAGAGGAATAATATGATTCAAAAACATTGCCACGAATGTGGTGCAGAACTTACACTTAGAAAGCTTGAGGGCGAAGGAATGATTCCGTATTGCGAAAAATGCGGTCAATACAGATTTCCAATGTATAATGTAGCGGTAAGTATGAT
>NZ_JBGVJL010000115.1:0-8822 GCF_045129435.1 Ruminococcus sp.
GGTTTGGGCAACGCCCAAGAAAAGCTGTTTTCATCGCAATTTGTAAGGCACAAACAGCAACGCTGTTTGTGTGCTAAAGCAAAGTTTGATAAAACAGGCGACAGCCTTTTAAAAGAAATACTTCATTAATAAATAATAAGGAAGAATGGCTTTTGTGTTACTGTCGCAGTTATAAGGTGTTCGCTATTGTGTTCAAGCCAACAAACAGCCTGCTGTTTGGTTATCAAAATTTTGCATAAACTTAAAGTATTTGTGGGCTTTGCCCACACCCACAACCTTTGAAAAAGGTTGACCAAATTTTTATGTTCGAGCATAAAGTCTGTAATAATTAAAACAAAATTTCCCAACCGTTGCTAAAACATAGTTTATCAATGTAACTTCAACATTAAAACAAATCATTTAATTACAAGCCACAAAATTATATTTGCCGCTAAAAATACAACATTAAACACAGTAAATATTCCAAGATATTTAGCAATACTTACGCTTTCTTTTTGAATAAATTTAAACGAAATAAGACTTGCCATTGACGCTATCAAGGTTCCGAGTCCACCGATATTTACACCAATCATTAAAGTTGTGGCATTATTTGTAAAGCCTGAAAGCAGTATTGCGGCAGGCACATTTGAAAACACCTGACTTGCAAGCACACCTACTAACACCTCATTACCATCAACTGCACTTGAAAGCCAACTGTTAATCTGACTAATGTTTCCAAGATTTCCAATAAAAATAAATAGAAATACAAATGTAAACAACAAGCTATAATCAACCTTAATAAGCACTTTTCTGTCAAAAATCAGCACAAATGTCAACACTACTGCAAGCAAAATCAAAAAGTTAAGTACTCTAAATACGCTCAGCAAAGCTACAATAAATAAACCTATATACATAGCCAACAGCTTTTTCTTAAAGGTAAGCTCTTCCCTTTTCTCGGTCTTTATAATCATTGACTTATCCGAAAACAGCGAAAAACACACAAGCATTGCAAGTGATAACATAGCAAATGGCATTATTGTTATAAAGAAATCTGTAATACTCATATTATAAGCCGAAAACAGATACAAATTTTGAGGATTGCCTATCGGTGTAAGCATACTGCCAAGATTTGCCGCAATAGTTTCAAGCGTTACAACAAATATCATTCTGTTTTGTTTTTCTGCCAGTTTTAAAATCACTATTGTAAACGGAACAAAGGTTATCAGGGCAACATCGTTTGTAATTATCATTGAGCTGAAAAAGCACAGCAACAGAAGCGACAGCGTAACACCTCGCATTGTTTTTACTTTGCCGAGCAAATTTTCAGCAAGCAACCAAAATACGCCCAATTTATTAAACCCTGCCATTATCGTCATTAGCGAAAACAAAAGTCCAAGCGTGCGAAAATCTATGTATCCAAGGTACTCGTTGTTTGGCGGTGCAAAAAACATTGAAACTACCGCAAGTACAAACGATACAGTAAGCACAATCTCTTTCTTTAGAAAAGTAAATATTTTTCGCATTTATAAAATCACCACAAAAAGCGGTATGAGAATCCCCATACCGCTGAATTTATTAGATTAAAGATCTGCTTCGGCAACCTTCATCATAATTGCACATTCCATACGCTTTTTGAAAAGCTCACAGCCATACTCATAAATGCCTGTAATTGAGCCTGTAGCATGGTAGGCATTTGCCGCACAACCACCACTGCAATAAAGCTTAGTCCAACAATCCTTACAATTTGGTCTTGCATAAGCATTACAAAGCTTAAATTCGTCCTGAATAGCAGTGTTTGTAACACCATCATAAATATTACCAAGGCTATACTTAGGGTCGCCAACGAACTGATGACATGGATACAACTCACCCCAAGGAGTAACAGCCATATATTCCGTACCGGAACCACAGCCTGAAATTCTCTTGTAAATGCAGGGACCGCCTGTAAGGTCAATCATATAGTGATAGAAAGTGAGCGGTCTGCCCTCTTTTTCACGCTTGAGCATTTCCTTTGCAAGAATTTCATACTGCTCAAAAAGAACAGGTAAATCGTCATATGTAAGAGCATATGGGTCTTCCGGTGAACAAACAACCGGTTCCATCGAAAGCTCAGTAAAACCGAGGTCAGCCATATGGAAAATATCGTTTGTAAAGTCGGTATTGTTATGTGTATATGTGCCACGAACATAATACCCCTTGTTACCACGCTTTTTAACAAATTCTTGGAACTTTGGTACGATAATATCGTAGCTGCCCTTGCCGTTTACAGTCTTTCTGAGGTGGTCGTGTACCTCTTTTCTGCCGTCAAGGCTAAGTACAACATTGTGACATTCCTTGTTTGCAAATTCGATTACATCATCATCAACAAGCATACCGTTTGTTGTGAGCGTGAAACGGAAATTCTTGTTCTTTTCCTTTTCAATGCTTCTTGCATAGGCAACAATCTGCTTTACAACATCAAAGTTCATAAGAGGTTCGCCGCCAAAGAAGTCAACTTCAAGGTTTACTCTGCTGCCTGAATTTTCAATAAGAAAATCAATAGCTCTCTTACCCACCTCAAAGCTCATTAAAGCTCTGTCACCGTGGTACTTACCCTGACTTGCAAAGCAGTGTTCGCAATTAAGATTACAGGTATGAGCAATATGCAAGCATAAAGCCTTGATTACCGTATTTCTCTTTTTAAAGTCAAATGCAAGATCCTCGTACTTATCTGTAGTAAAAAGCTTGCCGTTGTCCTTTAATTCTGTAACATCGTCATAGCAATCTGAAATTTCATCAGCGGTAATTTCAGAGTTATCCTTGTATTTGTCAAGCATAGCCTTGATTATGCTTTCTTTATCAGAATTTTCGTACATTTCAATAACATCATAAGCAAGGTCATCCACACAATGAACGCTGCCGCTGAAAACATCAAGAACAATGTTATATCCGTTTAACTTATACTGGTGTATCATATAATTTCTCCAAAACCATTTTATAGACAAAAGGAAAGCCGTTCTCCAAAAGGTGAAACGGCTGAAAATCCTTTTTAATGCAAAATCTGCACAGCTAAATTATTTCTCGCTGAGGCACTTCTCGCACTGCTGGTTAGCAACGCCGCAAGATGTTTTGCAAGCTGACTGACAAGATGTCTGACACTCGCCACAACCGCCTGTTTTAACGCTCTTTTTAAGGTCACGAGTTTCAATAGTCTTAATTCTTTTCATAGAAAATCATACTCCTTGTAAGATTATATTACCATTATAATATCACATAATGCGAAATTTGTCAATAACAACAAAATTACAATTTGTGTAATTTGTAAGAATTTTTCGTTGCTGCCCTGCAAGCCTTTTGCCAAATCCGCTTTGCCTGTACATAATAAATCCGACAGTTGTCGTAATTACTTCTGTAATAGGGAAAGTAAACCAAAAGATTTCAAGTCCAAAGTGAGCAAGCACCCAGCCGAGAGGAACAAAAAGAACAATTGTACGCAAAACAGTAAGTGCCGAGCTTTTAAACGCCGAACCAATCGCTTGAAAAAACACAGGAAATATAAGAGAAGTTACCATAGGCACAAAAGAAATTGCAATTACTCTGAGAGCATACGCACCAATTCTTATTACCTCACTATCCTTAGAAAATGTACCCATAAGCCCTGCCGGCATAATTTCAAAGCACAACACACCTATCAGCATCAGCACCATTCCAAGCAAAACAGCGTCTTTGAGTGTTTTATTGCATCGTTCCCTGTTGCCGGCACTGTAATTAAAACTGATTACCGGCACTATGCAAGTCTGCATTGCTCCAAGGGGTATAAAAAATATTGTCTGCCATTTATAATAAAGTCCAAGTGCAGTTACAGCCTGGTCGGAAAAGCCTTTTAATATAAGATTCAAACCAAATATGTAAAATGTATATGCTGACTGCATAAGAATATTCGGAAAACCTAAGTGGTAAATCCTCTTTATGTATTCCTTATATTTTGAAATCTCAGGTGAACGCTTGCAACCCTTTTTCATAACAATTAATGCCGCCGCAATCTGTCCAACAACAGTTGCTATAGCTGCACCGGCAATGCCAAGCTCAGAGAAAAATCCTAAACCGAAAATCAGCAACGGATCAAGAGCAATATTTACTATTGCACCCACAATCTGAGCAATCATAGGAATTTTCATATTGCCTGTTGCCTGCATAACCTTTGTCCAGATGCTTTCAAAAAACAGTCCAAAGCTAAACACGCAAACTATTCTGCCATATACAACTACTTCATTTGCAATTTCTTGTGAATTTGTAGAAATATTTGCATAAAAAGGCATTATAAACCAGCATACAAGTGCAAATAAAAACCACATTGCAAAAGCAAGAAAGTTACCTATTCCTGCGGTTTCATCACTCTTTTTCTGATTATCAACACCAAGAAAATGTGCCATCAAAGTATTAATTCCAACACCTGTGCCCACTGCAAGTGCAATCATCAACAGCTGAATCGGATAAATAATTGACAAAGCGGTAAGTCCCGATTCCGAGTAATTTCCAATAAAAAAGCTGTCTATTATGTTATACAATGCCTGAATAAGCTGAGCGAGCATAACAGGAGGAGCAAGCCTTAGCAATATGCCAAATATTTTATCCTTTCCAAAATCTATTTCCTTTTTCTTTACCCTATCCAATTAAATTGCCTCCGCAAAATCACTCAAATTCATATTTTAAAACCGCACAATTTTTTACACCAAAATCAGCGTATTCAGAATTAGTCATCTCATAGAAATACGAATTAACAACCCTTGCAATACCATTATGTGCCACAAGAATACAGGTTTCACCGCTTGCCTTTACATCATCAAGCAGATTATAAATTCTCTGTGCAAGGTGCAGCATAGACTCACCGCCGTCATATCGGCACACAAAATCACCCTTTGCTACTCTGAATTCCTCTCCGTCCCTTGCAGTACCTTCAAATCTGCCAAAATTCTGTTCCTTGAGCCTTTCCTCTTCAAAAGCAGGAATACCTGTTATTTTCGAAATATGCAAGGCGGTTTTTTTCGCCCTTATAAGCGGTGAATATAAAATTTTATCAGCCTTTATATTATCAGCAAGTATCTTTTTGCCGGTTTCTATTGCCTGTTCGTGTCCCTTTGCCGTTAAATCAATATCGGTAGCACCGCAGATTTTGTTTTCAACATTCCATACAGTTTCACCGTGTCTTACAAAATAAACACAACCCATACTATCTCCCTTTCATTGTAAGAACTATCATATATACTTTATCAAAAAAGCAATCATAATTCAAGGCACAAGCCAAATTTGGTACTAAATTTATATATTTGCATAATATGTTACTGAGTAAACAAGCTCGGAAAGGAGAAATTTTTATGGATTTAATCAATACAGTAATTTCAAGATACACCACACCAAAATTTCCCGAAAAGACTCCGCCGGCAATGGCATATGTGCCATTTCAGGAAAGCAGTCCCAAAACCTACTCCCCCGTTCAGGCACTCGATGCCGGAACAATTTTTCCAGAGTTAAACAAGCCATTTTACGGCAATAAATGCGGTGGTGTAAAAAATGACTGAGAGAGAAATTCTTTTAAAGAAAATATCAACATATCAATTTGCTATCTTGGATCTACAGATTTTCCTCGATACTCACCCATATGACCAACAGGTACTTTCGCAGATTAAAGAGTGCAAAGAAAAACTTTTGCCACTCGTTGAAGAATATGAAGAAAAATACGGTCCTTTGCGTAAAGAAGCAAACACAGCAAATAAATGGCAGTGGGTAAAAAATCCTTGGCCATGGGATAACGAGGAGGATTTGTAATGTTTGTATATGAAAAAAAACTGCAATATCCGGTAAATATCAAGCAAACAAACGCAAAGCTTGCTAAAATTATAATTACACAATACGGAGGTGCCGACGGTGAGCTCGGTGCGTCACTCAGATATTTAAGTCAGCGATTTACAATGCCACTGCCGGAATTAAAAGCTACTTTAACAGACATTGGTACAGAAGAATTAAATCACCTTGAGATGATAGGTGCAATCGTGTATCAGCTAACAAAAGACCTTACCGAAGATGAAATCAAAAAGCAGGGATTTGAAGATTATTTTGTTGACCACACCACAGGTGTATATCCGCAATCTGCAGGAGGTTCATCTTTTACAGCCGCATCTATGCAGGTAAAGGGCGACCCAATTACTGACCTCCATGAGAATATGGCAGCTGAACAGAAAGCTCGATCAACCTACGATAATATTCTCAGACTTTGTGATGACTACGATGTAAAAGACCCCATAAGATTTCTGCGTGAGCGTGAAGTCGTTCATTATCAAAGATTTGGCGAAAATCTAAGACTTATGACCGACAAGCTTGATGAAAAGAATTTCTATGCGTTCAATCCGTCATTTGATAAAAAATGCTTTAATAATTGTATGAAGAAAAAATAAAACGATAAAACGGTTGTCAAGTTATGGCAACCGTTTTACAGCTTCTTATATGATATAACATTCTATTTTGTTTTTATATAATAACTTTATTGGCATTTTTAAGATATCCAAAAGTTTGATAATTAAACTTAAGTATTTTGCTTATATAAAGTGCATATGTTATAAATCTTTGCAACCGCCAAACCACATTATAAACTGCTTACTGTGAGTAATAGTGTTTATATTTTTGTTGACATTTTCATCAATTTTGCGTATAATAATATTGGAACTCGAGTTGTTAAGTATTCTGGGTAATTGGTACCCTGCATGCTTAATTATACTTTGAGTTCTTTTTTGTTTTTCTCTAATGATGCATAAAAGCTTGCCCACTCTTCTCTTGACAATGCCTTTCTGGAATCTCTCCTTTTACCCTGAATTGTATCATCTGTTGCATACTTTATGTCGGAAATGTTATCATTTTCTTTTATATTGACTTTGTTACCCTCATGTGCTAATATTTTATAGGAAGCTGTACCACTAAGCGTTTCGGACGTTTGCGAGAGGGATTTATTTTCACTTGGCGTAGTGGCAAGGCTTTCTTTATTTTTGCCTGAATACATTGTTTGAAGTGTTAAATCATGATGCTTTGCTGAAACATATGTCACAGCTATTGTTTTACCATTAATGGTTTTTACAAATATAATTACAGGCTTATTTTCATATTTTTTATCTCCTAAATATATTTCATCAGGATTAGTAATTATTTTAGCAAAATTCAAAAAGTCACTTTTAGCAATCGCTCTTTGACCTCTCAAATTTTCTTTTATTTCATCGCCATGGTCATATTTTAAAATTTTTCTTATTTCTGATGAGCGTAATACTAAATTATATCCTGAAATATTTAAACCTGTTTTGCTATATATAAATTCGCCTAATTTGGAAGAAATTTTACCTATATATATTTTCTTATTAATATCATTATTTAATGATTTTGTGATAAAATCTTCAAATTGTGCATTATCACGATATATTAATATATTTTTGCTTGACTGCCAATTTTCTTTTTCTTTATCAGAATATTTTTCTATACTTTTTTCATCCTGAATTGTATCATCTGTTGCATACTTTATATCTGAGAAATCCTCATTTACTCCAATGTCACTGGAAATTCCTTTATCAATTCCTGAAATTCTTCCGGATACCTCTTGCTCAATATTTTCAAAAGCTCCGCTTCCGTTGGATTGTCCTGCAAAATTTCCTCTATCTGAAACACTCTCTCATGTGAGCTTAATAAACCTCCCACTATTGCGGTTGTATCGTTTGAATACTGATCCAAACACTTCAGAATAATGTTGCAAAATTGTTCTGATGTACTTTTCATTGCACCCATTCCTTTCACATTTCATTAATACTTCAATCGGATTACTGGTTTTATCATGAATATTATAATCATAATTCTCAATAAAGTAAATATTTCTTATTACAGGATTATTACCAATAGATTCATAGCAAACCAATTTGTACATATGAAATTTATTATTAATTGGAATCAATATTCCGTTGTCGCCAATTCTAAAAGCATTTCTCTGATTGTTTTTCTCCAGTAATGCATAAAAGCTTGCCCACTCTTCTCTTGACAATGCCTTTCTAAAATCTCGCCTTTTACCCTGAATTGTATCATCTGTTGCATACTTTATGTCTGAGGTATCTTCATCTAACAGTACTGAGGATACTTCTCCTTGAGCTTTTTCATTACTTCTTCCTCTGATGTTGCTTTCTTTATTATATCCGTAACGGCTAAAATTGCCTGGTAATGTTGCTCTAATCCCTGTATCATCTCTCCCTTTTTGATAGCTATAATCATACGCATTATAGTATCTGACATTTTCTTCTCCATACACAAGTGGAGCAGTTTCCCAGATACCTTCATACTTTCTTCTACTGTAATTTCTTTGTTTATTGACATAACCAAGAGTTTCCTCCTTAACATATTCTGCATAAGTTTCATTTTCGGCATTAATAAGGAACACACCGTAAATTGCAGGATCATTGTATGTTCCTCCAATCATCACAATCTTGTTGTTTACTTCAACAATCCTCGTGCCGTCGGCAAGCATATTGTCCGTCCTGCTGTTTAAGCGTCTGTCTAATTCACTGTATTTCTCATTAAGCAATTTCATGTCTTCTCTGTTAAACAATCCATTTGCCCAGCCACGCTTATTATACACCCTTATTCCTTCATCATCAAGACTTTCCAGGTTATCATACTTTTCATCCTGAATTGTATAATCAACAGCATATTTTTTATTTTTACTGTTTTCGCTATTTTTAATATTGACATTTTTTAAACTTTGGGATATACTATCTGAGGCATCGAAAGGTATAAAGGCCGTTTTAGGACTTTTTGAAGTCCCAGCGGAGGTTCTTTCGGTG
>NZ_JBGVJL010000116.1:0-6712 GCF_045129435.1 Ruminococcus sp.
AGAGCGTTGATGAATGTTTTGACTGTGAATAAGCCGCAATAGGTGAGGTAGCAGGTTTGAAAATATCAGACGCTTCTGCCCCTGCCAAAGAAACCAGTCTAAATAAAGGCTGGTTTTATTTTTTATATAAAAAGTATAAAATAAATCTCAGGAGGACTCGAAGGCGACCGTTAAAAAAACAGTCCGGTGGACTGTTTTTAGGGAGAGCGTTGATGAATATTTTGACTGTGAATAAGCCGCAATAGGCGAGGTAGCAGGTTTGAAAATATCAGACGCTTCTGCCCCCTGCCATTAAAAAGCACTTCAAAAAGGCGATATGCAAGCCATTTTTGAGGTGTTTTTGTTATTTATCAAGGATTTTAAAATTTGCTCTGTAGCTATTGATTTCTACAATTTTTGCTGATTTTTCTACAACTTTTCGGCTTTTTTCTTCTCTAAAAATCTGTTCATAATCAGAAGCTATTGCAATTTTAGAAGTTTTATCAATATGAGCATAAAAGCGAAAAGTAGTTGACGGATTACTGTGTCCTAACCATTCAGCTGTTTGGACATAAGAAAAACCTTTATTAAGCAAATTACTTGCCACACTATGCCTTAAATCGTGCAAACGCAAGCCGTAATAGTCCAAACTGTCAGCTATTCTGCGAAAATTCTTTGTTAAATAATTCGGTGTCATAACCGAACCGTTTTTTGCATAAATTCAAGCTGTTTATTTATAAGAATTTTCAAAAATCCCTTGCAATCTCATATTAATGGTGTTATAATTAAATACAATAAGTATTGTAAAGTAAGGAGTGGGAAGTAAGCCCACTCCTTTCTGTTTGCGACTGCGGTGTTTTATGTTTCTACATTGATTAAATACCGCAAAATAACTTGCAGCTCTGCATTGCACTGTTGCAAATGCTCATAAGGAGGTAATTATGGCAAAGAAAAAAGGCGGTCTTACTGTTACCAAGGTTTGGGAGCTTTGTGAGCCTATTGTTAAGGAGTTTGGAGTTTCGCTTTGGGATGTAAGATATGTAAAAGAGGGTGCAGACTGGTTTTTGAGGGTCTATATCGACAAGCCTGAGGGCATTGATATTACCGATTGCGAGAATGTTTCTCGTGCTATTGACAAGCCGCTTGATGAGCTTGACCCGATTGAGAGTGCGTATTGCCTTGAGGTATGCTCTCCGGGGCTTGAGCGTGAGCTTGTGCGTGATGAGCATTTTATGCAGTTCATCGGTGCAGACATCAAAGTCAAAATGCTTCGCCCTATTGATGGTATCGGCAGAGAGTTTGGCGGTGTGCTTGACGCATACGAAAACGGCGAGGTTACTATCTCTGACCATGACGGCGAAAACCACATCACTATCAATAAAAAAGATGCGTCTTGGATTAAGCTTGACGACTTTGATATGTAATTTCAGTTTATTAAAACAATTTTAAGATAAGAGAAAAGGATGATCAGAAAAATGAACAATAAGGAACTTTTTGCTGCTCTTGAAATGCTCGAAAAAGAAAAAGGCATTCCAATGGACTATATGATTGAAAACATCGAAAAAGGTATTGAGGTTGCCTGCAAAAACTATTACGGCGGTAATGACGAGGTAGTTTTTAAAATTCTGCCTGACAGAAACATTTTTGATGTAAGACTTATGAAAACTGTTGTTGAAGAAGTTTTTGACCCGGATTACGAGATTTCTCTTGAGGACGCTCAGAAAATTTTAAAGAGAAAAGTTATTAATCTTGATGATAAGGTTGCTATTCCGCTTGACCCTAAGGATTTAGGCAGAATTGCTATCGGTGCTGCAAGAAACACTATTCGCCAGGGTATTCGTACAGGTGAAAAGGGTCAGACTCTTTCTGAGTTCAAGAGCAAACTCGGCGAGCTTGTTACAGCTACCGTTGAGAGAATTGATCCAAAAAGTGGTGCTGCTGTTATCAGAATCGGTAAGAGTGAGGCTATGCTTCCAAAGAGTGAGCAGATTGGCCATGATGACCTCAAAGAGGGCGACCATATCAAGGTATATATCGCTGATGTTAAGACAAGCGAAAAAGGCCCTCGTGCTATCATTTCAAGATCACATCAAGACCTTGTTAAAAGACTTTTTGAGCAGGAAGTACCTGAGATTTTTGACGGCGTAGTTGAGATTAAGTCAATCACCCGTGAAGCAGGCTCAAGAACTAAGATGGCTGTTGTAAGCAACAACCCTGACATTGATGCTGTCGGTGCTTGCATTGGTACAAAGGGTGCTCGTGTAAACAGCATTGTTGATGAACTCGGCGGAGAGAAAATTGATATTATCGAGTACAGCGATGACCCACAGAAGTACATTTCAGCTGCTCTTTCACCGGCAAAGGTATTGAATGTTGAGATTACAGACCTTGAGGGCAAGCAGTGCAGAGCAACTGTACCGGACGGTCAGCTTTCACTTGCTATTGGCAACAAGGGTCAGAATGCTCGCCTTGCCGCAAGACTCACAGGCTGGAAGATTGATATTCGCCCAGAGAGCGGTTTCTTTGGTGAGGACGAAGAGGACGAAAAGCTTGAGGTTGCTGAGGACACAACAGCAGAAGATACACTCGACCTTGACGATACAGCAGAGGAAAACATTGATACTCTTGACCTTGACGGCGAGAGCAGCACAGAGAAAAGTGCTGAGGCTGATACTCAGGCTGACGAGATTGTAACAGAGGAATAATTTTATATAAAATATAAATATATAAATGCAGGGGAGGGATTTTATGACACAGAAAAAACAGCCACTCAGAAAATGCACAGGCTGTGGCGAAATGAAAGAAAAGCGTGAGCTTATCAGAGTAGTAAAAGCACCCGATACAAAGGATGAAAACGGCAATGTGATTTCTAATGGCGAAATAAGCCTTGACCTTACAGGCAAAAAGTCGGGCAGGGGTGCGTATGTTTGCCCTGACTGCGAGTGTTTTGAAAAGGCAAGAAAGGCAAGACGCTTTGAAAGGGCGTTTTCCTGCAAAATCCCCGATGAAGTTTATGAACAGCTTGAACAAAGCTTGAAAACAAACAGCTGAGGGAGGCTCATTATGAATGACAGAATATTGTCGTTGCTTGGCTTGTGCCGCCGTGCAGGAAAGCTTGTAATCGGAGCAGACCCCTGCATTGACTCAATGGCTAAGAGCAAGGCAAAACTGATTATATATGCAAAAGATTTTTCACAAAACAGCTTAAAGCCTGTTTTGGTGCAGGCCCATAAGCAGAATGTGCGTGTGCTTGAGGTAAACAGAAATAAAGACGAATTAAGCTTTTCGGTCGGCAAGCTTTGTGGAGTGTTGTCGGTTGAGGACAAAGGTTTTGCAGATAAGCTTGCTATGCTTATTGAAGGTGAACAGAGAGGAGAATAATATGATAAAATACAAAGTAAGAGATGTTGCCAAGGATTTGGGCGTTAGTGTAAAGGAAATTACAGATATTCTTGAGAAAAACTGCGGTGTTACTAAAAAGGCTATGGCTACTCTTGAGGAGAAGGAGTTAAACATTGTGTTTGATGCTGTAACTCAGAAGAACAATGTGGCAAGCCTTGACAAATATTTTGCATCAAGAAATAAAACAGCCGAGCCTGCAAAGGCAGAGGTTAAAACCGAGAAAAAGGCTAATAATAAGGATAACAAGGGCAATAAGGACAGCAAGCCTGAGAATAAGGACAATAAAAACGACGGTAAAAAGCAGAATAAGCCACAGGATAAGTCTGCTAAGCAGTCAAAGCAGGAGCCAAAGGCTGATACAAAGCCTGTAGAGATTACAAGCGAAGAAGAAACCTCAACACGCAAGCGTAGAGTAATTGATACTCGTGCAGTAAATGTTGATGTTGAGCGTTACAACCAGAAGTATGATGACCTTGCAAACGCATCTTCAAAAATGAGAAGCACAGACAATACTGTTAAAAAGCAGAAGTTTACTAACCGTTCTCAGAAGCAGAAGGGCAGAAGACAGGGCAAGAGAGAAACCGAGCAGGAGCGTTTGAAGCGTATTGCACTTGAGCGTAAGCAGAAGCAGATGACAATTCAGATTCCTGACGAAATCGTTGTTCAGGAGCTTGCGTTAAGACTTAAAGCTACAGTTGCCGAGGTTGTAAAAAAGGCATTCCTTATGGGCACAATGGTAACCGCAACCGATACAATCGACTTTGATACAGCGTCACTCATTGCAATGGAGTTCCACGCAAAGGTTGAAAAAGAGGTTGTTGTTACAATCGAAGAGAGAATTATTGATGACAGTGAAGATGACGATACAAATCTCGTAGAGAGAGCACCGGTTGTAGTTGTAATGGGTCATGTTGACCACGGTAAAACTTCAATCCTTGACGCAATCCGTCACGCAAATGTTACAGCAGGCGAGGCAGGCGGTATTACTCAGCATATCGGTGCATACAGAGTTGAAATCAACGGTAAGCCTATCACATTCCTTGATACACCGGGTCACGAGGCTTTCACAACTATGAGAGCAAGAGGTGCACAGGTTACAGACATTGCAATCCTCGTTGTTGCTGCCGATGACGGTATTATGCCGCAGACAGTAGAGGCTATCAACCACGCAAAGGCTGCGGGTGTATCTGTAATTGTTGCTATCAATAAAATGGATAAGGTTGGTGCAAACCCTGAGAATGTTAAGCAGCAGCTCACAGAGTATGAGCTTGTTCCTGAGGAATGGGGCGGCGATACACCATGTATTCCTGTATCTGCAAAGACAAAAGAAGGTCTTGACGACCTCCTTGAAATGGTAACACTCATTGCCGAGATGAAAGAGCTTAAGGCTAACCCTGACAGAGCCGCAAAGGGTACTGTTATTGAGGCTCGTCTTGATAAGGGCAGAGGCCCGATTGCTACCGTACTCGTTCAGAACGGTACACTTCATCAGGGCGACATCGTAATTGCCGGTACTTGCGTAGGCAGAGTAAGAGTAATGGTAAACGATAAGGGCGAAAGAGTTAAAGAGGCAGGCCCATCTGTTCCTGTTGAGATTACAGGTCTTGCAGAAGTTCCGCAGGGCGGCGATGTATTCAACGCAGTTTCAGATGAAAGACTTGCAAGAGAGCTTGTTGAGCAGAGAAAGGCATCTCAGAAAGAGGAGCAGTTCAAGGCTCAGACTAAGGTTACACTTGATAACCTTTTTGACCAGATGAAGTTAGGCGAAGTTAAGGAATTGCAGATTATCGTTAAGGCTGATGTACAGGGTTCTGTTGAGGCAGTAAGACAGTCACTTGAAAAGCTTTCAAATGACGAGGTAAGAGTAAATGTAATTCACGGCGGTGTTGGTGCAATCAACGAGTCCGATGTAATGCTTGCCGAGGCTTCAAATGCAATTATCGTAGGCTTTAATGTTCGTCCTGACAGCGTTGCTGCCGCAAATGCCGAGAGTGCAGGCGTTGATATGCGTCTTTACAGAATTATTTACGATTGCATTGAGGAGATTGAGGCTGCTATGAAGGGTATGCTCGCTCCTAAGACAAGAGAAGTAGTTCTCGGTACTGCCGAGTGCAGAAATGTAATTAAGATTAAGTCTGTAGGTACAATTTCAGGTTCTTATGTTAAGAGCGGTAAGATTGTAAGAAATGCAGGCGTAAGAGTAATTCGTGACGGTATCGTAATTGCCGAGGATACAATCGCATCATTACAGCGTTTTAAGGATGCGGTTAAGGAAGTAAACGAAGGCTACGAGTGCGGTATCGGTCTTGAACGCTTCAACGATATTAAAGAAGGCGACCTCTTCGAGGCTTACACAATCGAGGAGTATCGTGATTAATTGAATTTTACAACATAGGATTTCTTTTTAGAGATTCTATGTTGTATTATTCATATTACTTAATAGAAAGGAGATGCTTATATGAATGAAGAAATGAAGAAGTCTGTACAATCTATTGTTGATACAGCTATTGCTTGTTTTGCTGAAGGGTTAAAGTCAAGATATGAAAAAGAAGCGGAAGATCCAAGAGGCGTAATTAATTCTAAAAAAAATAATTGTTTTATTGCTGAACTTGGTGAAGAATTTATTTTTTACAGTGCTTTTGTAAGAAGCTTTGATAGTAGTTTTGGTAATGTTTTAGAGCGTATGGGCAATAATATTGCTAAATTATTTTATACTGTAAATAATGAAATTTCATCATTTTTATTACCTGAACAAACTCAGCATATTTCAAATATCATGAGTTCATATGATGATCATACGCCACCTGAAATTTGGCATTATACAAATCAACGCTTTATTACTCCGAGAAATACTGTTAGCTTTAAACAGGTTCACCAAACCGATAATTATTTTTATGATGAAAATACAAAAACTCATTATATTATTGAATTAAAAGCAGGTGGAGATTTAGACAATAAAAAATCAAGAGCAGAAAAGATAGAATTATTAAAGGAATATTTTCTGTTAAAGAATAAAATTTCGGATGAAGAACAAGTAAAAATATATTTTGCTACTGCTTATAATAAATTCGGTGAAGGAAACGAGTGGCGACAGGAAAGAGTAAAACAATATTTTGCCAATGAAGAACTTCTTATCGGTAAAGACTATTGGAATTTTGTTTGCAATGATAAAAACGGATTTAATATAATATTTGAACAATATAAAAGAAGTGTATCTCATATTAAGCGTTCTCTTGAATAAATTAAATGATGTTTTCTTAATGCAAGGAGATTGTTTTGAAAAAATGAAATCAATTCCCGACCATTCGGTTGATTTGATTTTATGCGATCC
>NZ_JBGVJL010000117.1:0-4493 GCF_045129435.1 Ruminococcus sp.
AACCATGGAAAACAGGGTCATAGGTGATAGGAATAAATTTTGAAAGGTCAAGCTCTCCGTTATCGTCAAGAACACTTTCATCAATGCTGACATTCTTAATCTCACCAAGGTATTTTGATTCATCAATAACTTTTGTGAGAACACACTCAAGTGCAAGTGGCAGTTCGTTGATTACAGGTGCGTTTACGAACTCACTCTTTGTTGTTGTAAAGCCTGCCTTTTTCATTTTGTCAGGCTCGTTATTGCCGGACACAACGCCCACATAATCGCAAGCCACAACATTTTTTACATCGGCAACGCTTACTGTAAATGCCTTTGTTTTAAGCATATTTTCGGTTGTTTTGTGTGAACCTAAATCAATCATAATTTCATTACTGCCGACAATACCGCCCCAAGCAGCGTTCATAGCATTTGCTTTGCCATTCTCATCATAGGTTGCGATAATCATAACAGGCTGTGGGTATAAATATGGTTTTGCTCCGAAATTCTTTCTCATAATAAAAACTCCTTTTTATTTATTTATAATTTTTGAGCCGCCGAAAACTTCCGACATCTCAATTTCTGCCAATATTTTGTCAAGCTCTGTGACCTCTTTTTGAGTCAATTTAATTTCTGCCGAGCCTGCATTTTCTATTAATCTGTCAAGCTTTCTTGTGCCGGGAATTGGCACGATGTACGGCTTTTTGCACATCATCCATGCAAGTGAAATTTGTACAGGCGTTGCATTTTTCGTATTTGCCAAGGAGTTAAGAAGTTCAAGTAGTTTCTGATTTTTCTTAACTGCCTCTGCCTTGAATTGTGGCATTACAGAGCGGTAATCTGTGCCTTTTTCAAAGCTTGAATTTTCATTGTATTTACCGCTTAAAAATCCGTTTGCAAGTGGAGAGAAAGCCACAAATCCAATTCTAAGTTCCTCAAGCACAGGAAAAAGTATTTCGTACTGTCTTGCCATCATAGAATAGCGATTTTGAATTGCGGTGACAGGGCAAACCGCATTTGCCTTGCGAATGTTTTCCTCTGTTGCTTCACTTAGTCCCCAATGCGTAATTTTACCTTCTTTTATAAGGTCAGCCATTACTCCTGCAACTTCTTCAATGGGAACATTAGGGTCAAAACGGTGCTGATAGTATAAGTCAATATGATCTGTGCCAAGTCTTTTTAATGAGCCCTCAACTGATTTTCTTATTACTTCCGGTCTTGAATCGGGAATGAGTGCGTGATTTACATTTTTATCATTTTCATCAAATCGAATTCCGAATTTAGTTGAAATAATAACCTTGTTGCGGTATGGCTTTAATGCTTTGCCAACAAGACTTTCATTATCATGTGGGTCGGTTGAAGTTCCATAAATCTCGGCGGTATCCAAAAAGTTGTATCCAATATCTACAGCCTGAGATATAAGCCTGCACATTTCATCTTTATCGGCAGGAGAACCGTAAGCGTGGCTCATTCCCATACAACCGAGTCCGACTGCGGATACCTTTAAATCTTTACCTAAAATTCTTTGTTCCATTTTTACCTCTTAATGATGAAAGTTAGTAAATGTATTCTGCTCTTTTTCAGGTAAGCCGTATTTTTCCTTGCCAAGAGCAATACTCTTTACCATAAATGCAATGTTTTTGCCCAGAGTTCTCATTGTCTGCAATCCCTCTTTGTCAAGCAAAACTTCGTCAGCCTGACCGCCATATACCATATTCCAATACTGACTTGACGCAATCGGCATTGAGCTTATAGTGAAGTATTTGTTGAGTACATCAAAGGAAGAAGTGTTTCCTCCTCTGCGACAGGTCACAACCGCCGCACCGACTTTCATGGTTTTGTCAATATTCATTGTACTGAAAAACAGTCGGTCAAGGAACGAAATTGCACCACCGGCTGGGGAAGCGTAATACACAGGTGCACCAATAACAAATGCGTCTGCTTCGGCAAGCTTTGGTGCAACCTCATTTACAATGTCATCAAATACACATTTACCGATTTCACGACATTTGCGGCAGGCAATACAGCCACGAATATTCTTGTTGCCTATGTGTATAAGCTCGGTTTCGATTCCCTCACTTTCAAGAGTATTTCTAAGTTCGTTAAGTGCGGTGTATGTGCACTCGTTAGCTCTCGGACTTCCGTTTATAAGCAATGCTTTCATATTTACATCTCCTTATTTTTTCTCTATCTTTATTATAAAAGAAACAAGACCTCGTGAGAAGTCTTGTTTTGTTCATTAGTATATACCTAAAGGTTATAACTGATTTTTGGCTTGAACTGTATTTTTCGCCGCCTGCAAAACCCTTTTAACATTTTCACTTGGATTAGGAGAGTGGAGCAAACCAAACGGAATACTGTATTCCCATTCAACAGGGATAACCTTGAGCAAAGGGTGAACATTCGCCCAACCCTTGATTGCAAGAAGTACGGCGTTGCTGTTTTCACACTTATTAAAAATGCTCATATCGTAAAAATCAAAATCTACAATATTAATTCGGCTATGATTTTGCCATACGTCATCACGCAGTTGGTCAACATAATTACTCCATCCTCTGTGCATAAGCATAAGATTTTCACCGTACAGGTCGCTTATCTGCAATTTGTCTTTACCTGCAAGTCGGTGGTGAATAGATACCGCACAGCAAAACGGCTCTCTGGAAAGCTTCAATCCCTTGCACTTTCTTAAATTAAGCATAGTGTCGTCAAATATACCGCCCACAATATCAATGTTCTTGCCAAGGTTTGCAAGAATTTCCTTTGCGTTTTCAGGTGTGTTTTCAAAGGGAACAATTTCAAATTTTATATCAGGGCATTGAGCCTGAATTTCTGGCCATAGCTGCATAAGCAGCTGAGCGGGAGTGGTAGGTGATGAGCCGATACGGATAATTTTTTCGCCCTCACTCATTGCATTTTTAGCACGAACAACAGAGTCTTTGCAATAGCTGATTATATATTTGGCATCTTGATACAGCGACTTGCCGGCTTTTGTCAGCACAAGTCCACGATGTGTACGCTCAAACAATACCAAATCAAGCGACTTTTCAAGCAAATTAATTTGTTTTATAACGGCTGTCGGTGTGATATATAACGCATCTGCCGCCTTATTAAAACTGCCTGCATCCGCCACCTTTATGAATGTTTCAAGCTGTGGGTTGTACATATTACCACCTCCGTAAATCTTATACAATAATTATATATATTTCATTTTTCTTTGTCAAATGTTAGTTATTATTATAATTTTTACTTGAAAAAATCAACTGAAAATATATAATAAAATAAAGGAAGTGTGATTTATGCAATATACAAAACTCGGCAATACAGATATAGAGGTGTCAAAGCTATGCGTTGGTTGTATGAGCTTTGGCAAGGCAGGCACAATGCACGACTGGACTCTTGACGAAAAGGAAACAGAAAGCACAGTTAAATATGCACTTGACTTAGGTATTAACTTCTTTGATACCGCAAACGGATATTCAGCCGGCACAAGCGAAGAATACCTTGGCAAGGCGATAAGAAATAATGTTGCAAGAGATAAGGTGGTTATTGCGTCAAAGGTGTATTTCAATGAAGGCAGACTTTCAAGAAATGCAATTATGAGAGAGATTGACGGCAGCTTAAAAAGGCTTGGCACAGATTATCTTGATTTGTACATAATTCACCGATTTGATTACGATACCCCGATTGAAGAAACTATGCAGGCACTCAATGATTTAGTAAAGGCAGGTAAGGTGAGGGCGATAGGTGCTTCTGCAATGTACGGCTACCAGTTTTACAATATGCAGATTGCAGCAAAGGAAAACGGCTGGACTCAATTTTCAGCTATGGAAAATCATTATAATCTGCTTTATCGTGAAGACGAAAGAGAGCTTATTCCAATCTGCAAGCAAATGGGGGTTTCGCTTATGCCATACAGTCCGCTTGCAGCAGGTCATCTTGCACGAGCAACATGGGAAAGAAACTCACTGCGTGGAAAAACCGACAGAGTGGCTCAGGGCAAATATGACAGAATGGAAAAATACGATATGCAGATTGTGACCAGAGTAAACGAGCTTGCACAAAAGTATAACTGCAAAATGTCACAAATAGCAATCGCATGGCAATGGGCAAAGGGAATAGCTTCGCCGATTATAGGTGCAACCAAAGCAAAATATTTTGACGATGCAGTCGGTGCATTTTATGTTATGCTGACTGCTGAGGATATTGTCTACCTCGAAGAACCGTATGTACCACACCCAATAGTAGGTGCAATAGATAAAAACCCTCCTCAAGGCACAATGCTTCTTGACGAGAAGAAGTAAGTTTTAATATTGCGAAAGTTGGCAGACTATTTTATTTTGATAAAATGTTAATAATTATGTTGACTATTGTTAAAAAGTGTAAGTATATATGTTTTTTCTTATAAACTATTTTTGAAAAAATAAAAATAAAAAAATAATTTATAGAATAATATATAGTAGTATAATATTACATACATATTAATTTTATTTTTTTATTTTTTATTTTATTTAAAG
>NZ_JBGVJL010000118.1:0-57206 GCF_045129435.1 Ruminococcus sp.
ATACGAGCTGATTCGTAAAGGTCCTCAGGAATATTCATAAGAATACCTGACATTGAAAGAATGGTGTAAGGAATACCTACCCAAAGGTTTACAATGATAACTACGATCTTTGCAAGGTTAGGGTCAGTGTTAAGCCACTTAATTTCAACCGCCGCAGCCTCCGGGCTAAACCAACGAGTAATATCTGTAAGTAATACGTTGAAAGCACCATCAGTCTGAAGCATCTGGTTCATAAGAAGAAGTGATACGAACTGTGGTACAGCGATTGCAATAACAAAGAGAGTTCTCCACAAAGCTTTGAACTTGATACCCTTCTTGTTGATCATAAGAGCAACAATCATACCAAGGATATAGTTTGTGAATGTAGCACATACAGCCCAAACGAGTGTCCACTTAGCAAGTTCAACGAATGTTGTAGCTCTTGTTGCTGAGTTTGCCACATCGAATACTGATGTAAAGTTCTGGAAGCCTACCCAATGGAAGAGTGTTCCAGGAGGCATATGCTGAAGGTCATAGCTTGTGAATGCTATGAGTACCATAAAGATGAGTGGAAGAATCTGGAAAATACCAATCATCAATACAGGGAATGACAAAAGTGTGATGTGATACTTGCCATCAAGGAATTCTTTCATATCATGTCTTAATGATGTTGGCTTTTTGCCAGCAGAAACAAGAAGCTGATGTTTGTACGCATCTTTAATGTTTGCAATGTAGATTGCAAATACAACTACTGTAATTACAATAGTAAGTACAGAGTAGAGAAGGATAAGCATTGAGTTATCACCATAAACGGTTACAGGGAAAATGCCGTCCATCTCTGTGTGAGTCTCAACAGTACCAAGTGAACCAAACTTGGAAATGTAACCCCAACCAAAGAATACCATATAGAGAATGTACAAAACTTCTGAAAGGAAGAATAAAATACCCTTGTAGTACTTACCCTTTGCAAGGTCGCCAAGGCCAAAGATGAGGTAAGAAAGCTTTGTCATAATATCTCCGTTTACAAAGGTTTTGCCGTAATTAGCAAAGCCCTTGCCAATGCCAACGAAAAACTTCACAATAGCATTTCCTATTGCTTTAAAAAAGCCTGCCACTTTACCAGGCAAAGCTTTGAAAAAGTTTTTAGCATTATAGGCAAACTTCTGGAAAGGATTAAGCTGTACATAATCAATATATTTCATTAATAAGCTCTCCTTAAAATAGTTTGCAAAACTTACACCAAACTAATAATATATTCTGCGTTATCAATTAGCATCATAAATACATTAGTAGTTTGGTGTAAATTAATTACAATGTCTGCGACATTGATAACGAGTTTTCGCTCATTGGGGCTCTCAGCGACTTGAGAGCCCCACGAGTATGAGAAGATTTATTTTGAAATCTAAAATTATTCGTCTCTTACGTTTGCGATTGTGTCTGTGATTAACTGCTTGAAGAAGTCAGCGTTTGAAGGATCTGTTTCGTCAGCAACGAGCTTGTTACCGAGGTTTGCATATGGATCCCAGAATGTTGAAGCAACATTTACCTGTGGTACAGCGAACTTACCCTGATCAGCGATAGCTGTAAGTACTGCACTACCTGTAACAACTTCTTCACCGTTTACAGTCTGGTTTGAAGGACCCCAACCGAGCTCTGTAGCTCTTTCTCTCTGGCACTCTTCGCCTGCGAGATAGTTAGCAAGGATCTGAGCTGAACGTGGGAACTTAGAAGATGCGTTTACACCGATGAACTTGTAACCGAGCATTGAAACCATCTGCTTAGCTTCGCCGTTTACATCGATTGTTGGGAGCTTAGCTGCACCAAAGTTGTCGCCAAGAGCTTCCTGGTTAGCAATTGTGTTCCAAGAACCGTCGATACCTGCACCGCAAGTCTTCTGTGAGAAACCTGAAGAAATAGCGTCTGTTGAAAGTGCCTGGAATGTACCCTTATAGTCGTGCATAAGCTTTGAGAAAGCCTGGAGTGTTGAAACTACCTCAGCCTCATCATAATCTGTGAACTTCTGAGTAATGCCATCTTCCTCAAGACCATCGATCTTAAGACCGGCTGTGAATGTGAATACACATGAGTAGAAGCCGTTACCAGCGTCCATGATGAACTTCTTACCGCCTGCCTTACAAGCTTCGAGGATATCCTCAAATCTGCCTGCCTGCTCGTCAGAAACTACTGACTTATCATATACGAGGTAGTAACCGTTGTCACCTGTTTCAGGATAAGCGTAAATCTTACCGTCGATTGTTGCAGCTGAAACTGACTCTGCTGTATCTCTCTTAGAAATGTCATCAGCATAAGCAGCCTGTGAAATAACGCCTGCTGTCTGGAGCTTGTTGAGCTGGTCACTTGCGAAACCAAATACATCGGCAGCAACTGAAGCATCGTTAAGGAGCTGTGTAGCAGCATCGCTCTCAGCCTGAGCAACTACTGTAATATCAATCTTCTTGTCCGGATAAAGAGCCTTGAAAGCTTCGCACTCTTTTTCAAAAGTAGAAACTGCCTTATCAGGAGCCCATACTTTAAGTGTAATGTTGTCTTCGTCACCAAAGTCGCTGCTTGCTGCAGAAGCACTGTCACCCTTTGATTCTGTGTTTGAAGCTGTACTGCTGTCACCTGAACCACCGCAGCCAACGAGTGCTGTAGCAGCCATCATGCTTGCCAAAAGAACGGCAAAAATCTTTTTCATCGGATATTTCCTTCTTTCATAAAAATATAAATCTTTCATTCCTTGTGAATGATGTGAGGACAGTCCCTCTGTCCTTTCACTACATTTATGATACCAAAAAATCATACAAAAAGCAACTACCTTTCTACTTTTTATACAGAGTGTTAAAACTTTAAAATATTTTTGTGCAAATTGTGAATTAAAATTTAACTTTTTGATTTTTATTACAATTTCATCATTGGTTTTTTGTTTAAATTAACAGTTTTTCATTTGTGCAACTTGTCTATTTAAGATTTACAGAATTAAATTCACAAATCTCGAATTTATTCTTTTTCCCGACTAAATACATACAAATTAGATTTTTTTAATGTTTTTTCGGTAATTTTTACCAATGGTCTAAATATTTCTTTTCGCACAATTAACACATAACAAAAAATTTCATTATTATTGTTGTATTATTTTCCGCTAATTGCTATAATGTATTAGTAATCACAAGTTTTTAGATGGAGTGAGTTTATATGAAACTAAGCGATTTGCTTGTAAACATTAAATATACCGCCGTAAATGACGGCAACCCTGAAATTTCGGATATTATATACGATTCCCGAAAGGTTACAAACGGCACAGCATTTGTCTGTCTTAAAGGCTATACCTCAGACGGACACAAATATGCACAGTCTGCCGTTGAAAAAGGTGCGGCGGCACTTATAATCAGCGATGACCTCGACTTTGAAGTTCCAAGTGAAGTGGCAGTTATTAAGGTTGAAAACACAAGAGAAGCACTCGCCTATATGAGTGCCGAGTTGTTCCAAAGACCTGCCGAAAAGCTTAAAACCATTGCAATCACAGGTACAAAAGGCAAAACCACCACTACCGCAATGATTGCCTCAATCCTTGAAAGTGCCGGAATTAAGACAGGCACAATTGGCACACTTGGTATTCTCTATGACGGAAAGGTGGTAAAAACCGACAACACCACACCTGAATCATATGAAATTCAGAAATCCATGCACGATATGCTTGAGTGCGGTTGCGAGGCTATGGTAATTGAGGCAAGCTCAATAGGCTTAAAGCACTACAGACTTGCAGGTATTACCTTTGATGTCGGTATATTCACAAATTTCTCTCACGACCACATCGGCGGTGTAGAGCACAAGGATATGGCTGAGTACCTTTACTGCAAGAGCCTGCTCTTTGGGCAGTGCAAACACTCGGCAGGAAATATTGATGACGAAAAATTTACCGAAGTAACCAAGCTTGCAAAAGAAAAGCCTGTAACCTTTGGCTTTTCTAAAAACGCAGATTTTGTTGCATCCGGCGAACATTTATTATTTGAGAATGGCTTTATCGGTGTACATTTTGAATTGAGCGGCAGAAAGCAACTTTCACTTGATGTAAATATTCCGGGCAAATTCAATGTATATAACGCACTTGCGGCAATCAGTGCCGTAGCTTTCTTTGATGTTCCGGATAAAGCTATAGTAGAGGGACTTCACAAGGCAAAAGTTAAGGGCAGAGTTGAACCTGTGCCTGTACCGGGCAACTATTCTCTTATCATTGACTATGCCCACAACGCACTTTCAATGGAAAATGTGCTTTCCACACTTCGCCTTTACAAGCCAAACCGTCTTATTACAATGTTTGGTGCAGGCGGTAACCGTCCTAAGGTAAGAAGATACGAGATGGGAGAAACCTCAGGCAGACTTTCCGACCTTTCTGTAATCACAGAAGATAACTCTCGCTTTGAAGATGTTATGGATATTATCGAAGACATCAAGACAGGTCTTGCAAAGACAGACGGTAAATATGTAGTTGTTCCTAACCGTAAGGACGCAATAAGATATTGTATGGAAAATGCACAGGACGGTGATATCATCGTGCTTGCCGGTAAGGGACATGAGGACTATCAGGAAATCAAAGGCGTAAAATACCATATGGATGAGCGTGAACTTGTAGCCGATATTATAAAAGAAATGGCAGAAAAGAAATAAAATTGCTATACATTAATATGTTTCTTTGCTAACGGATTAGTAAATTGAATTTTTTGAAAAGAGATGATAAAATGTCAGCTATCAGAGATTTACAAATAGATGAATACAATCTATTTGCTCACGGAAAATTTGATTCACAATCTTTATTTCAAGGAGAGATGAATCTTTCTATATTTGTAGATGATGGTGCAACAGAGGAAGATGCTATTAAATGTATAGAGCATTATAACAGTTTACTGTGCAAGCCGGAGATATGTAATCAGATTCAAAAAGGTTTGGAAAAGTTTTTTCTATATATGTATCACGAATGGATTGATTTTGGCGACATATATGGCGATATTGCTAAATCTTTAGAGCCGGTTATGGATGGATATAAAGCCGGAAAGCAGTTGATTACATATTTGTATAAACCTACATTATGCATTTTTCCGCAATTAAAAAACGAGATTGGTTATGGGCTTGAATGTGAATGTCCGTGGGAACCTGAACATCAATGTTTAATTCTGATTCGCAATGATAAAGTTGTTTATGTTGGACCTTCCGAGGGCAATGATCCATGGGGCGATGAAGACGATTATTATTGTATCTGGAATGACAACGACGAGGGATAAATATCTAAGCAATTTCGGTTCCTATGACACAAGCATCATTCTTTCGTGCTTAACATAGGTTTAAAATAATATCTAAAAAATAAACGCTAAAAATTCAGCAGCCGTAATCTTGCGATGACGGCTGCTTTGTTTTTTCTGTAAAATTGGACAAATTAAAAATTTTAAACCTTTTATAAATAGAACAGAAAATAGAATAGTAAATAATTTTTTTAAGTTCTTTTTTCAAGCTGTAAATTAGTTTAACCATAATTATTAAACTAATTTTTTATTTCTCCATGTGCCGTGCCTATAGCGAAGCAATGCAAAAACAGCTGTTACAGTCCATGTAAGTCCTGTAGTCAACCATATTCCCCACATTCCAATAAAAGGGATTGCAGTAAGACTTATTGCAAACGCTACTCTTGCAATAACTTCTACCACACCATTTATCAGGGCGTATACAGAATCTCCTGCTCCATTCAACATATATCTAAGAATCTGTACACCGCCCAAAGCAATAAGGAACAAACTCGTAATACGAATACCTGTTGCAGCGATAGAAATAATATTTTGATTTGCAACAAAAATACTCATTATCGGCTTTCCGAACAACCAGAATACCGCTAATAAAACAGCCGATATAACGGCACTGATTTTCATTGCCGCAACAACACCGTCAGATATTCTGTTGTGTTTACCTGCTCCTATATTTTGACCAGTATAAGTCACCATTGCCGATCCTAATGCCGAAAAAATCTGTTGTACCAATAATTCAATTTGAGTAGTTGCTGTAAAAGCACCGATAACATCTTCTCCAAAACCATTTACAATTCTTTGTAAAATAATGCTTGATACATAAATTAAAGCATACTGTAATCCTGTAGGGATACTTACTTTTAAAGTTTTATTAATTAAACCTCTGTCTATTTTTCTATATACAAAAGCCTGTTTAAATTGAGGAACTTTTACAAAAGCATAAATCACACATAACACTGCCGCAATAGCCTCTGATAAAACGGTTGCAAAAGCCGCACCGGCTACACCTGTTTTGAATACAACAACAAACAGTAAGTCCAAAACAATATTTAAAAGACTGCAAAGCACGAGAAAAATAAGCGGTGTCTTTGAATCTCCCAATGCTCTTAAAATAGAAAACGGAGTAAAATAAGCGGATACTGCAATTAAACCGCCCATAAAAATATACATATATGTAAGTGCATCCGGAAGAAGTGATTGCGGTGTATTTAATAAAAGTAAAATCGGCTTTGTTGAAACCATTGCAATTACTGTCATAATAATTGTAATTAATATACAAGTATAAGTTCCATTTGCAATAGATGCCGCAGTTCCTTTTTCGTTTTTTGCACCAAAATATTGAGAGACCACAACACCTGTACCTATTGCAGCACCCATACACATTGACATAAATGTCATAGACAATGCATTTGTCGCTCCTATTGCGGAAAAAGCCGTATCACCTACAAACCTACCAACTATAATTCTGTCAACCAGCGTATATATTTGCTGAAACAAATTACCGATTAATATAGGAATCGAAAATTGTATAAGCAATTTAATTGGATTGCCCTTTGTCATATCTATTATTTTCATTTGTTTTCTCCTTTTGTAATACCGTATTGTTTTAGGACTATATATCTAAAAACAAACCACTTGCACCGCATAATGCAAGTGGTCATTCACCGAGCATTTCTTTGCGAAAAGTCGAAGCATATATATCTATCAGTTTGAGCAATGTATCTTGTTGTTCTTCAGTCAATGCTTCCATAGCTTTACAGTCTGCCTTATGAATATGCGGAATAAAGTTCATTGCATACTGCATACCCTTCTGTGTTAAATAGATTGTTTTTATTCTGCGATTTTCAGGAATCTCTTTAAGCTCAATATATCCATTTTTAAAAAAACTTGTTATCACATTATTTACAGTCTGTTTAGGCAGCAAAGTTTTATCACATATAAGCTTTTGCGTGCAATTATCTGTATATAATATTGCATTCAAAATGTAAAGACTATTATATGAAATTCCACATTTTCTAGCATAATCTTCATAAATGATACTTATGCTCTGCCAAGCATTACAAAAAGCTCTTGTTTTTGATTCTATATCCAAAGCTATCATCTCCTTTATTAGTCTTATTTTAGGACTATTATATCTTCTTTCGTGATTTCTGTCAATATAAAATCTTAAATTTTATTTCAAAGAGTAGGATAACTTTATATATATGCAAAGTATGTTTATCTCAGTTCCGGCACAACTGCAAAAAAGATTAAATCTTCGTTGCTGTCATTGATAAGACTATGGCTATGACCTTTTGGACAATAATGGCAAGAGCCGGCTGTCAGCTTTTCCTCTGTATCGTCATACTTCACCTTGCCGTTACCGCTGAGAATATAAATAATCTCGCAATTACCATCGTGAGTATGAAGTCCGATTGATGCACCGCTTTCAAGTCTGCCACGCATAATTTTAGTTTCGCCGTCATCAAACATATCTGCTCTGAAAACCTTTTCTCCTCCCTTAAAGTTAGGGAGTTCCTTTGTCTGCATATTATCAAAATCTATATACATTATATATCACCTTTCTGTCTTTACTTTCGGAATTAATAAAAATGTGGTTTCACCCTGATTAAGTCCGAGAATTTTTCTCTCAATTCTCGGATTTTTATATCTTCTCACCATATCTCTGAGGGCAGTTCCGCCATTGTATCCATGCAAAATTCTTACTTCACGCACATCATTCGGCAGTTGCTTTAGTCTTTGTGTTAAAAGCCTGCCCGCACTTTCAACAGTTTGCCCGTGTAAGTCTATCTGCACAGAATATGGCATTTTTGCACCTCTTTTCTAAAATTTTACCTCCGCACAAACTGTACGGAGGATTTTTTGTAAAATATTATTCTTCAACTGCCGGTTCTGTAGGAGTCGGTTCCGGGTCAGGCTCCGGTTCGGTTGGAGTAGGAGTTGGCTCAGGATCAGGCTCCGGAGTTACAGTTGGCTCAGGTGTAGGTTCGGGAGTCGGTTCCGGATCAGGCTCAGGAACATACGGAGTATCGTGAGATGAACTGCTGCTTGATGACGAGCTGCTTGATGAGCTTGAGCTGTTGTTTGAGTTAGAAACCGCACCATTATCGCCGTCTGCTGAACCGCCGCCAATACCACCGCTGCTTTCATAGGTAGATGACGGAAGCTCTTCCCTGTCAACCTCTTTACCGTCTTTATAATATACTCTCCATGCTCTTGCAGAAAATTCCTTGCCGCTTGTAGAGCCGATTTCGTTTTCTGTTCTGATTTCGTCATAATCAGGACTCTGCCAACCCCAGAAAGTAACTGAAAGTGTTGTGCCGTCCATTTTACATTCAATAAACATCTGATAATCAGTCTGATTAGAGAACTTCAAGTCAAGATTTGGGTAGTCAATAGTAGCGTCAAGACCTGTTGGCACATAGTCAGATGCCCAAAGGTGGCAATATCTCTCCTCAATCTCAACATTTGCCCTGATAGCTGCATTGTAGATTGTGGAGCTTGCCTGACAGATTCCGCCGCCGTTGCCCTGTACAAGCTTGCCGTCTGCAATTACACCTGCCGGCTTATAGCCGTTTTCAGAAAGGTTTGAGTCACCTGTACATTCGTTGAATGACCACACATCACCCGGCTCAAGCACAGAACCGTTGCAAGCCTCAAGGGCAGTTTTCATATTTGAATTACCGTTTTCATTGTTGTAAGAAACGGTCTGGTATGTAGAAAGCTCAACAATATTTTTCTTGACCATATCAAGAGAAATACTTGCGTCAACATCTTTTACAACAGCGTTGAGTGCCATTGTACCGTTGCCGTTTTTTATTGCCGAAGAAAGCTGAGTAATAAGGTCTTTTTCGTCAAGCTCAGCACCCTTCTGAGCATCCTCGTATTTAAAGCGATTGTCGCCATCATAAGGATTAAATTCAGAAACACGGGCGTTCTGTGCCTTTACATCAACCTCTTTTTTGATTTTATCTGCATTGCTCTTTATTGACTCATCTGTGCAGGTTGCAATAACCGTATAGGTCTTTGCGGTTTGACTTGATGATTCTTTATTGATTTCATCTTGCTTAAGCTGATTTAAAACTTCCTCTGTGTTGTAGGTGTATTTTAAATCCTTTTCTGTAATTGTGTATGTCTTGTCCTTTGCCTTTACAGAAATTGAAACCGGTGTAATGAATGACTGTTCTTTTGAATTTAAAAGCTTTAATGCCTCATCATAGGTTTTGCCTGCAAGTGAAATGCCCGATACCTTTGCATCATCGGAGAAATGGAAGCCTAATCCGAGGTTATCAACAGTAGTCTGTCCGTTTTTGCTTGGCATAAGCATAACCACACCTGCCACAGCAATACCTACTACCACCGCACCTGCTGCACAGCTGGCAATAATAATTTTCTTTTTATTGCTCTTTTTGCCATTATCGGAGGTCTTTTTATCAGAAGCCTTTTTGCTGTCCGAAGCACCGTATTTTCCGCCCTTTTTTGCCTTACTCTCTGCCTTTTCATCGTAAGACATTACGCCCTCAAAATGGCGTGGGCTGTCGGCTGAATGTTTATTTTTAGAGCCTGTCTTTTTGTCCTTTTGTTTAACACCGTTAGAAACATCTACAAGCTCATCGTCATATGAATCATCGTAAAAGATAAAATCTTTATCAAAGTTTGCCATTAAGAAATCCCCTCCGTTGGGAAATATATTTACAGTTTCTTTATTATGTATATATCTATAATTTTACTACACTTCCTTTTAAAAATAAAGAGCAAATTTCAAAAATAAAGCCAAAAAAATTCCCAAAGTTTATTCAACCTTTGCCCCTGAATTTTTATGCAATGCCATATTTTTGTGACGATTTTTTAAGAATTAAAATTATTTATTAATCTTTTTTCTATTTCGGTTGAAAATTGTTTATATTAACGATATAATAAAGGATAAAGACATTAATTCTAATGGAGCATTTTTATGAGAATATTGATTTTTACAGCATCAACCGGCGGCGGTCACAAAAGAGCCGCAGCAGCACTTGACGCTAAAATAAAGGCACTTGACCCACAAAACGAAGTAAAGGTAGTGGACGCATTAAAGGCAATCGGCAAGGTTTACGATAAAACCGTTTGTGGAGGTTACCACTTTATGGCTACTAAAATTCCAAAGGTTTACGGTGTGTGCTATAAGGTAACAGACCGCAAAACTATAATATATGACGCAGTTATGAAGTCAAATACCGCTATGTCAAACAAGCTTTTAAGCATTATTGACGAGTTTAACCCAGATGTGATTATTATGTGCCATCCGTTTATTACAACAATGGTTTCAAAGCTTAGGAAAAAGGGCAAAATCACAGCAAAGGCTATCAGCCTTATCACCGACTACGATGCTCACCGTACCTACATTGTACCGAATATTGACGCATATGTACTTGCCGAACCGCAAATGGCACAAAAGCTTATCAACGAATACGATGTTGATAAAAATATAATCTATCCGCTTGGAATTCCGATTTTTGACAGATTTTCTCAGCCGTTTGACAAGGCAGAAATCTGCAAAAGAGAGGGACTCGACCCTAACATTCCTACTGTTTTGCTTATGGCAGGTTCGTTTGGTGTAACAGGAGTTTTAAAATTCTACAAAAGCCTTGTTATGCAAAAAAAGCAAATGCAGTTTATTGTAATTACAGGCAGAAACAAGCACCTCTACTCAAGACTTGAGGAAACAATGGAGGAAATGAATGCTCAGGACTGCACAAAGCTTTTGTACTTTGTTGACAATGTCGAGGATTATATGCACATCTCAGACCTTATCGTGACAAAACCGGGCGGACTTACAGTTACCGAAAGCCTTGCTTGCAGACTTCCGCTTGCTATTTACAACGCATTCCCCGGTCAGGAGCGTGACAATGCCGAATTTTTGGTTAAAACCGGTGCGGCAATTATGCTTGATAAGATAAACGGTGCCGAACAGGTTTGCAGACTTCTCGGAAATCCTGACAAGCTTACAGAAATGAAAAAGCTCTGTAAAAATCTTTCTCAGGAAAACTCAGCCGAAAAAATTTATGACCTTGCCAAAAAGCTTGTCAACGAGGATTAACGAAAGGACTAACAATGGAAAAAATTATTTCTGCCCTGCTTTGTGCAGGTCTTATAGCAGCTACATTCACAGCCTGCTCAAGTGCAGACAGCTTTTCAGATAAAGAGCAGCTTTCAAAAGGCGTTGAACGCAGCACAGACACCGAAACTACATTCAATTACGAGGACGGTGCCGTAACTGCACCTACCGAATACAATTCCTTTTCAAGCGAGGTAAGCGACTTTGAATTAAAGCTTTTCCGCAATTATTACAAAAATAATTCCGACAAGAAAAGCTTTGTATTTGCACCTGCAAATACAACTCTCACACTCGGGCTTATGGCAAACGGAGCGGCAAAACAGAGCCAGACAAATATTGTAAACGCTTTAAGTGATGAGCTTGTAATTGACTCGCTAAATCAATGCTCATCATATTTTCAGAGCAGACTGAAAGCCTTTTCCTCTGACGGCACTGCTGATGAAAACGGCAAAAACACTGAAAAAGCGTATGTTAAGCTTAATCAGTCATACTTCTTTAATGATACGGTTGATATAAGGAAAAACTTCCTCACAGCCAACGCAAATTACTACGGTACAGATATTTTCAGATTTGTATTTTCAGACCAAAATGCCGTTAAAAAAATGAATTCTGTACTCGGTGAAAACGCAATAACTTCACTTGACAACTCAAACAATCTTCTTTGCATAAGCTCATCGGATATGTACGATGAATGGCTTAATGCCTACAAAGATGATGCCGTTGCAGATGGAACTTTTTATTCCGAAAGCGGTGAAAAATCTGTAAAATATATGACTTCTGTTGAAAACTATATTCATACAGACAAAGCACAGGGCGTTATAAAATATATGCGTAACACACCTGTAAAATTTGCGGTGATAATACCAAATGAGGATACTTCACTTGAAAGCTACATATCCTCAATGACATATCTTGAGTACTCGGATTTGCTCGACAGCTTTAAAATCACTACTCTCACAAATGCCTCAATTCCTGAGTTCAGCATTACATCAGACTCCACACCAAAAAGCCTTAAAACCGAGCTTGAGAACTGTGGACTTACCGATATATTTACAGACAGCATCAACCTTTCAAACATCACTCTTTCAGATGATTTATTTGTAAATGACATTTCTGAAATTCAGCCGTCAATTACTGTAAATACCTCCGGTGTAGGCGGAAGTGAAAAGGTAAAAGCTACCGTTGTTGCAAACACACTCAAGTCTGATTCTAAAACTGCTGACAGCACATTAAAATTTGACCGTCCGTTTATATTTATGCTTATTGATAACGAAAGCAATATTCCGCTTTATATAGGAACTGTTGATTTTTAATTGTTGGTTGTAACGGCCAGATAACTTTTGCTTGCTAATACAAAAGTTCAATAACAAAAAGTTTAGGTCGAGCCTTTTTAAAGGCTCGTGGGTTTGGGCAAAGCCCAAGAAAAGTTATGCCTATTACAATTTTGCAGGCACAAACAGCGTTGCTGTTTGTGTGATAAAGCAAAGTTTGGTAAAACAGACGACAGTCTTTTAAAAGAAATTATTTATTAGTAAAGAATGATGACTTTTTATGATGCTGTCGCATTATAAGACTTTCACCGTTGCGTTCAAGTCGCAAAACAGCAAACTGTTTTGCTATCAAACTTTGCGTAAACTAAAAGTTTTGTGGACTCTGTCCACACCTGCAACCTTTGAAAAAGGTTGACCAAACTTTTTTATTCGAGTATTAAGTCTGTGATAATTCAAGCAAAAAATACCCGACCGTCATAAACAAAAAATTTATTCCGACTGTCCAACACAAAAATTACAATCTTTATTCATTATCAACAAGTCTAACTGCAAGCACTGTGATGTCGTCATCATGACCGTCATCACGGTGCTTTATTGCTTCTGCCACAACCGCCTGTGCAAGCTCTTGCGTACTGCCCTTGTTCCATGTTCTTATCAGGTTTTCAAGCCATTTTTCATTGCCGGTCAATACTCCGTCAGACACCATAACCACCATATCTCCTGTTGTTAAGCTTATTGTATCGGTTGAAAATTTTATATTATTTAGTATTCCGGCAGGTAACGACGGCATTTCTTTCGTCATCACCCTGCCGTTTTTCTTTATATAGGTAAGAGGTGCACCGGCTTTGTTAAGAGTTACTCTGCCGCTGTAAAGGTCAATTTTTGCCACATCTACAGTTGAAAGCGATTCGTCCTCACTCTTAACCATAAGTGCGGAATTAACAATCTGCAGCGAGCTTTCGGGGGTAAGTCCGGACTTTAAAAGCCTTGTCATAATTGATGTTGCCATATTTCCGTCAACCGCCGCTCTGCCGCCTGTACCCATACCGTCACACACAATAGCATAGGTATTGCCTGTGCCGTCATTAAAGTAATTAAGGCAATCACCGCAAAGCTTACCACGGTTGGCGATATGCTGTTCTGTACCGATTTCAACATCATAAACAGGCATTTCACAAAGCTTTACCCTTATGCTTCCACCCTCTTTTGTAACAAGCGGAAGGTCAAAGCGTCTGCCGCAGCATTTTGAAATTTCACGCATCAAAACACCCTTTGAAAAGCGTTTTGACTTTGGTGAAATCGAAAGCTCCACATTCATTCTGCCACCCTGCGTAATAAGACAGATACATTCCATAGGAATTATACCCATTGCAGAAAGTACGGAAATCACCCTTTCAGATGCCTCAGTATCGCATTTCATAGCAGTTTTAAATTCATCTGAAAGGTCTGACAAAATATCGCCTATGCCTGAAAACTGTCCCGCAACTACACCTCGCACATCGTCAACCCTGCGTTGTGCCTCAAGGCAGGAGATGTACTCCCTGTAGTTTACATTCATACTCTCGGCAATTTCTCGTTTTTTGCAGCATTTCTTAACAAACAGCTCCTCAATATCATTTTCGGTCACTCTGCCTTGCTGTTCAAGCCTTTCCTCAAGGCGTCTGAAATCATCGTAGGTCACTCCCTCCTGCTTATCATGGCAATAAACCTTTAAACCGCAGCCCGAACAGACATTTTTTCTCACATTGTCGCATACCATATCAAGTGTGGGTGAATACAGCCTTTTGAGTCTGTCGGACACTCCGTTCACATCATTTTTAACATTATTGATAGCCTTTGATGCAAAATCAAGCCTCATAACAACATTTTTTCTCAGCGTTTCTCCAAGAGAAGCGTTCTTTTCGTGAGAAAAAACAGGTGCTATAAAATTTCCGACCTCCTTTGGCAAAATCATAAATATAACCGATGCGGTAAAGCTTTCTATCAGCACCTCGGCAAGTGCAACCCTGTCACTGAAAGCAAGGCACATCACAGCGTCAGAAATTATAAACGAAATCACGCAGGCAAGCTTACCTACCGTAGAAAAAAGTCCTGCCATCAATCCGCCAAAGGCATATCCGCCACAGATAAAAGCCTGATTTCTGCTTGCAATACTGAAAATCGCACCAGTTGCAATTCCGCAAACCGAACCGCCCGCAACTCCGCCATATCTTGCACAAAGCAATGTTACAAGCACCGCAAGGATTCTTCCAACGGATATTCCCTGAATAGCAACACTGCCGAATGAAAGCATCAGCACACAACCCGTCAGCACAAGGCTTGCAGTTTCCTGCTGAGAAAAGGCTGCAATACTTCGCCTTTCTGTTGAAAGTCTTACTGTACTGCTGAAGAAATAAGCCGCTGTGCCTGCGAGCACCGCCTCAACAATGCAATCAGTGAGTGACGAAAGCGTGCTTGTGCTTACAAAGGTCAGCACAATACCTGTTGCAAGAATGGGCATAAATGCCACAAGAGGGGCGAACAAAGCACTGTTTTTTACCCTTTTTATGTCACTTGTCAGCCATCTTATTCCGCCTATTGCCACCACAACGGCTATGTAACGAAAGCTGTCTGAGGGTGCAAGCAAAATATATCCAAGCCCTGTGCCTGCAAGTGCCGACAGCAAGTATTTTTTCGGTACAGCCGCCGCAAAAGAAGCACCAAAGGGTGATAAATTTCCGAGCATTGCCCCCTTTGACACAAGAACACCGCTCACAAAATAAATTATGTTTGTAATTACCGTCCTTGCAAATTCAGCCGAGCCATCAAAATTTTTGCGTACCAGAGCTTTTTTTGCCTCCATTTTTTAACATCCTTTTCTGTTTATTTATAGATAGCATTGTCTGCAACCTTTACATATATTATAAAATCTTGCACACAATCGTTTTGTCATTATGTGGATGGCAATTTATATATTCTTTTGTAGAAATAATCTTTGCATTTAAATTTATTAATTTATATTCGGAAAACAGCTTGCTTATGCTTACATTATTCAGTATTCAAGCCATTATACGGTAATTAAAGCATAAATAGGCAACTAAAGCACAAGGCATAGTTTTCCTATTGCTTTATGTCGCAGCAAATATTCAAAACGCAAAAAAGCACAACTACTAAAGAATAGTTGTGCTAAAATGTAAAAATTAATATTAAATGCCCTTAACATACTGTCTGAGTGTTGGCAAAAATCCGATTTTGTCAGGTGCTTGCAACGGCATTTGCGGAAATGCGTCATGTCCGGGCATATTGTTTGCCTCAATAAACAAAGGACCGTCCTCTGTAATTGCCACATCCCAGCCGATATAACCAAGCTGCGGAACTTTTAAGGCAGCCTCTCGGCACATTGCCATTGACTCCTCCCAGAAAGGAATCTGATAACCTTTAATCACACAGCCTGTGCGTGGGTGCTTTTCATACACCTTTCTTTGCTTGTCGCAAGCCGGAAAAGCAATTTTGCCGGTAGCCATATCAATCGGCGAATACATTCCGCCTGCATTTATGTTATCTACGGGGCGGTCGCTGTTGCCCATACGAATACAAGCGTAAACAGCGTTTGCCTTGCCCTCGGATAAAACAGTATAAACTCGAATTGTATTTACCGAATCAGGGTTTATTTTTGCCATATCATGGTGCTGTTTAACAACCTCTTCTACAATACTGATATTTCTTCTTTTCAGTTCATCGTACATATCGTCAAGACTTTTAAAATCTGATTTTTTAAGCTTATCAACACCCTCACCACAGCACAAATCGTCCGGTTTGCAGATAATTTCATCAAATTCCTGCATAAAATCTTCAAACTCGTTCTTACTGCACTTTGCAAAGTTAAGCCACTTACGGTGAAGATATTCTCCGAATTTTGTGTAAAATTCGGTTTTATTATCAAGAATATGATAATAGCTTGGATCATTTAAAAGCTTTACAACTGAATTATTGATTCCTCTTGTAACAAAGGTTGCCCTCTGCTCACTGTTGAGATTATAAAATTCACACAGTAAATAATCCTTGTAGCCGGCACCGTATTTAAAACCGCAGGAGATTACATCGGCAAGAATTGAAACTCTCGGCTTGCCCGAAAGCTTATGCACCTGCTTAACGGTACTAAACAACGCACTATAATCCATATGTGCTATACATCTTATAATATAGCCAAGCTTTCCCATAAAGAAAACTCCTTTACCCACTATAAATTGTTAAAAACTTGTATCTAAATAATTACCATTTAGTAACCATTTTAAAGCTTGTACTACAAAATGTCAATAGAGATTTTGTGTTTTATATGTGAATATTATTTGAAACAATAACTACAAAAGTATCATAAAAAAGAGAAAAACGGCGGATTCACTACGAAATCCGCCGTTTGTTACAGCTCAAAAAAATATACAAACTATATTGGTTTTAAAACAATGTCTTTTAAAATCGCTATAATAAATATAAGTCTGTCTGTTATTACTTTCTCTTTGCAAAGCAATCGCTGCAGTAGTATGACTTGCCTTCCATTGGCTTGAAAGGAATCTTAGCAACGCCGCCGCACTCTGCACAGGTTGTTTCAAAAAGCTCACGAGCCGGCTTAGCAGCATTTTTACGAGCCTGTCTGCAAGCTTTGCAACGCTGTGGCTCATTTACGAAACCTTTTTCAGCATAAAATTCCTGCTCGCCTGCTGTGAAAACAAATTCATTTCCACATTCTTTACATACTAATGTCTTATCTTCGTACATTGTTTTTTACCTCACTTTTGTACTGTATAGTTGTTTTGCCCTTTTGCGGAGTTGCACCGCTTATTCTTTTAAGGACATATAGTGTAAGGAAATTTTCTTTTTTGCCCTTTGCAAGGCATTGTCGGTTGACTTTGCAGAAATGCTGAGTTTTTTTGCAATCTGCACATAGCTAAGTCCGCTGCAATAAAGCATTAGTACGGTATATTCCCTGTCTGAGAGCAGATTTTTAAGTTCGCTGCAAAGCACAGCAAAATGTTCCTTTGCAAGCATAAGCTGTTCCGGGTCTGTTCCTTCACCCTCAAGCTCATCAATACTGTCGTCAAGAGGAACAAGACTTGCACTCGGCACAGCCTTTTGTGCGTTGCTTTTGCGTACGATAGAAATAAATCTGCGTTCAACCAAAATATCAACATAGCTTTTAAAAGAAGCCTTTTGTGTACTGTCAAAGGTACGGCAGGCATTTAAAAGTCCCATCAATCCCTCTTGCACAAAGTCGCTTTGCTCATATCCGTCTGCGGAATATTTACGAGCTAAAAAGCCAATATTTCGCAAATATCTGAGGGTAAGCACATCAAATGCACCGTCATTTTTCTGTTTTACAAGCTCAGCAAGCTTTTCATCTGAAAGCTCTGAAAGATTTTTTACCGGCTCAGACACAAGCTCACCTCAAAAGACTTTTCCTTATCATAAATAATAACCTATTTACCTTTATTTGTCAATAAGGAAATAAATATTATTTGTAAATTTTTTTAAAGCCTCTTTCAATAATTGTGCAGATTTTACATATTTCGCAATATTTTGACTTGTAAGCAAAACAATAAAATGGTATAATATTATTTAGATTTCACACAAGAGGTGGATAAAATGGTGGTAAAAATTAACAGTTTTGGTCTTATGGGTATGGACAGCTACCCTGTAGAGGTTGAGGGAGCAATCAACAAGGGCTTTCCTGCCTTTGATATGGTCGGACTTCCTGACGCCGCAGTCAAAGAAAGCCGTGACAGAGTTAAAAGTGCAATGAAAAATTGCGGATTCAACTTTCCGACTGCTCACATCACAATAAACCTTGCACCTGCCGATATTAAAAAGGAAGGCCCTATCTATGACCTGCCAATACTCATAGCTGTGCTGAAAATGACAGGAGCAGTAGTTGCAGAAATTTCCGATTCGGCTTTTTTGGGCGAACTCTCGCTTGGCGGTGATGTACGAGCAATCAACGGCGTACTTCCCATGGTAATCAAAGCAAGAGAACTTGGTTACCAAAAGATATATGTACCTTTTGCAAACGGTGCAGAGGGTGCCGTAGTTGACGGTATTGAGGTATATCCTGTTAAAAACATTTTACAGCTTATTGCACACCTCAGCGGTGACAAACCTATAGAGCCTGCTGTTGCAGAGGTTGAGGATGAAAGCACAACAGAGCGGTTTGTGCCTGACTTTTCGCAGGTTAAGGGACAGGTCGAAGTAAAAAGAGCCTTGGAAATAGCTGCCGCAGGCGGTCACAATATACTCTTGATCGGCCCACCCGGATCCGGCAAAAGTATGCTTGCAAAGCGTATTCCGTCAATTCTGCCCGATATGACATTTGAAGAAATGATTGAAACCACGAAAATTCACTCAATAGCGGGACTGCTTGACAAAAACGGACTTGTACGCACCCGACCGTTCCGTTCACCGCACCATACAGTAACAGCTGTCGGACTTGGCGGCGGCGGTACAGGAACCGTTCGTCCGGGTGAGGTATCGCTTGCACATAACGGTGTGCTTTTCCTTGATGAATTACCTGAGTTTTCAAGAATGTCACTTGAGGTGCTTCGTCAGCCGATTGAGGACGGAAAAATTACAATTTCACGCTCACACGGCAGTTATACCTACCCTTGTACCGTTATGTTGGTTGCAGCTATGAATCCTTGCCCATGCGGATATTTTAATGACCCGTCAGGCAAATGCACCTGCACACCGCAAAAGATACATAATTATCTTAACAAAATCAGCGGCCCATTGCTCGACCGATTTGATATACATATAGAAGTATCAGCCGTAAAATTTGACGAATTAAGAGATAAAGAAAAGACAGAAACCTCTGCCGAAATTAAAAAGCGAGTAGATAAGGCGAGAAAAATTCAATCTGAACGCTACAAAGGTACAAGCACAAGCTGTAACGCAAATATAAATGCCGACCAGTTTGAAAAGGTATGTATCATTGATGACGAGGCGGAACAAATGCTCAGAAACGCTTTTGACGCTATGGGAATGACCGCAAGAGCCTATGACAGAGTACTTAAGGTTGCAAGAACCATTGCCGACCTCGACAACAGCGAAATTATTAAATCGGACCATATTCTTGAAGCTGTACAGTATCGCAGTTTGGATAGGAAGTATTGGGGCAAATAATTTTCAACATTTTATTATTATGATGTTAAAAATAAACCTGATAACCCTCAAAATACAAAATTAACCTTTTTACAATTTTCAATTACATAATGCAAAAAGTCACACCCTGCAAAATCTGCAAGGTGTGACTTTTTTAATCTACATTAGAATTTACAATTTCGGCAAATGAAGAATACTCCGGCTTTTTTGTAAAGCTTTTTAGCGTATCAAAAAAGCCCTCCTCCTCACTCTCCCTCTTTATTTCAAACGGTATCTTCTGCTCTCTTAATGACTGCTTTAAAAACAGATTTACCGCTGTTGACAAGTCAAGTCCTAAGTCGGAATACAATTCCTGTGCCGATTTTTTCAGCTCACTGTCTATGTTTATATTTGTACTTACAAGCATTTTTCTCACTTCCGTTTTTTATTTCTACGCTTATTATATGAAGAAAATTTTGATTGTATGTTCTCAAAAATCAAGCAAATATCGGCAATTTTGCAAAAGGTCAGAAAAAGTCAAAAATATTTTAAAATTTAGTATTTAAGAGTATTCGAGAGAATTTGGGAGCATTTTCAAAATTAGTATTTATTTTTTGACTTTATTTGACTTTGACTTTCTCTGACTTTAGCTTTATAATAAGGTCACAATCTGAAAGAGAGGCGAGAAAAGATGAGAATGAGCGATTTGGTCGCTAAATATATTACAGAAATGCTTGACGAGCAAAACGGCAGTGCTGAAATTCAGCGAAACGAGCTTGCAGGAAATCTTGGCTGTGTGCCAAGTCAGATAAATTATGTTATCACCTCACGCTTTACTCCGGAACAAGGTTACATTGTTGAGAGCAGACGAGGCGGCGGCGGTTACATAAGAATAAGCCGTGTAAGTATGGATAGAGGTACAGCTATAATGCATATAATTAACTCTGTGGGCAGTTCACTTGACAAGGCTTCGGCCGAGGCAATGCTGAACAATATGGTCAACAGGTCAATTATTGAGCTTAGTGTTGCAAAGGTTATGGCGTCTGCATTGTCAGACCGAGCGTTGCACACAGTTGAGCAGGAAAAAAGAGATTCGCTCAGAGCCGATCTTTTTAAGAATATGCTTTTAGCAATATCATAAGAGCAGGAGGTATTTATTATGAAATGTCAAAAATGCGGTGTTAATAACGCTAACACACATGTTAAATCTATAATTAACGGAGAAATCAAGGAATATGACCTTTGCAGTGAATGTGCAAAGAAGATGGGATATACAAATGTATTCTCAGACATTGAGGACGAATTTTCAAACTTCCTCGGCAGCTTCTTTGGCAACGCACTTCCTGCCAGAACTCAGGCAAGAAGATGTGAAACCTGCGGCAGTACTTATTCCGAGATTGCAAAAACAGGTCATGTAGGCTGTGCAGACTGCTACGATGTATTTGGCGATGAGCTCTTCCCACTTATCAGAAGAATTCACGGCAACACAACACATTGTGGCAAAAACAGCGACAGAAAAGCTGTGCAGGCTGAAAAGCACGAGCCTACAAAGGAAGAAAAAATTGCTCAGCTAAAGAGCGAGCTTGACTCAGCGGTTAAGGAGCAGAATTTTGAAAGAGCCGCAGAATTAAGAGATATAATTAAAGGAATGGAGGCATAATAATGAGTGACAATGCAGTAATTTCCACAAGAGTAAGACTTGCGAGAAACCTGAAGGATTTTCCTTTCCCATGTAAGCTTTCAAAGGATGGTATGGAAAAGGTTATTGAAAAAGTAAGATCCGCTGTCAAAAACAGCAACAGTTCGATTGCCTCCGACTTTAAATTTATTAAAATGAGTGACCTCACCGAGGCACAAAGTGTATCGCTTGTTGAACGCAGAATTGTAAGTCCTGAGTTTATCAGCAACACCGAGGGCAGAGCATTGCTTGTAAATTCCGATGAAAGCCTTTCAATTATGATAAATGAAGAGGATCACATCAGAATACAGGCAATCACAAAGGGACTTGCACTTGAGCAAACCTATGACCTCGTTGATAAGCTTGACACTTTGCTTGACGAAAGTCTTGACTTTGCATTCAGCGACAAGTTAGGTTATCTTACTCAATGTCCTACAAACCTCGGCACAGGTATGAGAGCTTCTGTAATGCTCCACCTGCCTGCACTTGAAAAGAGCAGAGCAATTGGCAGAATTGCAGGCAACCTTTCAAAGCTTGGTCTTACAATCAGAGGTACTCACGGTGAGGGTACAGAACCAAAGGGAAGCTTATATCAGCTTTCAAATCAGGTTACACTTGGCATTTCCGAAAAGGCTGCCATTGAAAACCTTAAAAATATTACAGCTCAGCTTATTTCACAGGAGGAGCTTGCAAGAGAGCGTATTTGCTCCAACATTGATGTGCAGGACAGCATAAGCCGCAGCTTGGGCGTTCTTAAATATGCCCGCACAATTACACACGATGAGGCTTTGCAGCTGCTTTCAAATGTCCGTCTTGGCATAGTTTCGGGACAGCTTAAAAATGTTCCGCTGCACACTATTGACAAGCTTATGACAGATGTTGAGCCTGCCACACTTATGGTAACAAGCGGCAAAAATCTTTCCGCTGCACAGCGAGATGTGGCAAGAGCAGATTTGCTCAGAAAGACACTTGAAGAAGTGTAACATAATTAATTAAAAAATTATCGAAAGGACTGACGATTATGTATGAATTCAGAGGATTTACTCAAAAGGCAAACAAGGCATTAAACCTTTCTATTGAGTCAGCTCAAAATTTCGGTCACGACTATATTGGCACCGAGCATATTCTGCTCGGTCTTATTAAAGAGGACAGCGGTGTGGCTGCCACAGCCCTCAAGGAATGCGGAGTAACGGCAGAGGCACTTGAAAATGAAATTGTAAGTGTTGACGGCAGAGGCATTCAAACCTCCCTCTCACCTGACAGCTTTACTCCTCGCACAAAGCGTGTACTCAGAACAGCCATGATGATTTCTGCAAGAGCAGGCAGCAGCTATGTAGGAACAGAGCACATTTTGCTTGCCATAGTTTCTGAAAGCGACAGCTACGCTACAAGTATTCTCAGAAAGCTTGGCGTAAGCTCAAACGCTATTGCAAATGCAGTAGCAGGCGGTTTGCAGAACGGTGCGTCCGAAAGCCAGTTTTCAGGTATGGAAAACGGCTATCCGCAAGGCAAAGAAGAAGGCGGCTCTGCACTTGAGAAATTTGGCAGAGATTTAACAAAGGCTGCCAAAAACGGTGAAATTGACCCTGTTATCGGCAGAGAAAAGGAAATCAAGAGAGTTATTCAGATTCTCTCAAGGCGTACTAAAAACAATCCTGTGCTTATCGGTGAGCCGGGCGTTGGTAAAACAGCAGTAGCCGAGGGACTTGCCCTTGAAATTGCAAACGGCAATGTACCTGAAATTCTGCGTGACAAAAAGGTGGTAAGCCTTGACCTTACCGGTATGATTGCCGGTGCAAAATATCGTGGTGACTTTGAGGAAAGAATCAAATCTGCCATTGATGAGGTTAAAAAGTCAAAGGATACTATCCTCTTTATTGATGAGCTTCACACCATTGTCGGTGCAGGCTCTGCCGAGGGTAGTGCAGACGCAGCAAACATCTTAAAGCCGTCACTTGCAAGAGGTGACTTCCAGGTTATAGGTGCAACAACCCTTAACGAATACAGAAAATACATTGAAAAGGATGCAGCTTTGGAACGTAGATTCCAGCCTGTAAAGGTTGGTGAGCCTACCAAGGAGCAAGCTGTTGAAATTCTTAAAGGCTTGCGTGACAGCTACGAGGCACACCACAAGGTAAGAATTACAAACGAAGCTATTGAGGCTGCCGTAAATCTTTCTTCCCGTTATATTGCCGACAGATACCTTCCTGATAAGGCTATTGACCTTATTGATGAGGGTGCGTCTAAGGTAAAGTTAAAGGGCCTTACTTCTCCTCCTGACATCAAGTCACTTGAAGAGCTTATTGATAAGCTTGAGCAAGAAAAGGCAAGTGCCATTAACGAGCAGGACTTTGAGCGTGCCGCAAAACTCAGAGATGAGCAGAAAAATGTTCAGACACAGCTTGACACAGCTAAAAAGGAATGGTATGAAAACAGAGAAAACCGCAACGGTGAAGTAACACCTGAGGTTATCGCTGAAATTGTATCCGAATGGACAGGAATTCCTGTAGTTCAGCTTACAAAAGAGGAAAGCGAGCGACTCCTTAACCTTGAAAAAGAACTTCACGAAAGAGTTGTCGGTCAGGACGAGGCTGTAAGCTCAGTTGCCAAGGCAATCCGCCGTGGCAGAGTTGGTCTTAAAGACCCTAAGCGTCCTATCGGTTCATTTATCTTCCTTGGCCCTACAGGCGTAGGTAAAACAGAGCTTTGCAAGGCACTTGCAGGTGCAATGTTTGGCGATGAAAACGCTATGCTCCGTATTGATATGAGTGAATATATGGAAAAGCATACGGTATCCCGTCTTGTTGGTTCACCTCCTGGATATGTCGGATTTGACGAGGGCGGTCAGCTTACAGAAAAGGTAAGAAGAAAGCCATACTCAGTAATCCTCTTTGATGAAATCGAAAAGGCACACCCTGATGTATTCAACATTCTTCTCCAGATTCTTGATGACGGCAGACTTACAGACTCTCAGGGCAGAACAGTTGACTTCAAGAACACTGTTATCATTATGACCTCTAACATTGGTGCAAAGCTTCTTACAGAAAAGCACAATTCACTTGGCTTTACTGATGACAACAGCAAGGAAGCTGAAACCGAGAATACCAAGGAGCTTGTACTTGGAGAGCTTAAAAAGGCATTCCGTCCGGAATTTCTTAACCGTATTGATGACATAATCGTATTTGACAGACTCAGCAAGGACAAGATCAAGGAAATCGCAGTCAAGATGCTTGCAGGTCTTAAAAAGCGTTTGTCTGATATGGAAATTGAGATTGAATTTACAGACGATGCTATTTCCGCTATTGCCGACAAGGGCTTTGATGAAATTTACGGTGCAAGACCTCTTCGCCGTGCTATTACATCAGGCATTGAAGATCCGCTTTCAGAGAAAATGCTTGACGGCACAATCAAGGCAAACAGCAAGGTTAAGTGCGACTTTGCAGACGGCGAGTTCACCTTTGCCGAAGTAAAGTAAAAAATCTTAAATTTAATAATATTTTTTGACTTTAGCTCAAAGAATATGTTATAATGATTTATCCGCTGAAACACGATTTTGGCGGATAAATCTGCTTTATGCGGATTAAGATTTCGGCTTTGCCGACAAGGAGGTTTTTAGTTATGGAAATCACAAAGAATTCTATCATCGGTGATGTTCTCGACAAATATCCCGAAACTGCTGAGGCTTTCTTCAGCATTGGCATGCACTGCCTTGGATGCCCTGCATCAAGAGGTGAAACAATCGAAGAAGCTTGTATGGTTCACGGTGCAAACGCTGATGAGCTTATCGATGTTCTCAACCAGATTGTAAACAAATAATTTGTCCGTATTACCACATTCGGGCTGAAAGGATTGATTAATTTGCAAAATAAAATATCTCTTGACCAAAGGCTTAGAATGTGTGCGGATTTTGTAAGGCAAAACTCAAGGCTTGCCGACATTGGCACAGACCACGCATATCTTCCGCTGTGGCTGTGCCTTAACGGCACCTGCCCGTCTGCCATTGCCGCAGACATCAACCCCGACCCTCTCTCAAGAGGACAGGCTGCAATAAAAAATTGCAACGCTGAGCATCTTATTTTCACAAGGCTTTCAAACGGACTTGAAAACATAGCCGAAAATGAAGCCGATGATTTTGTAATTGCAGGTATGGGCGGTGAACTTATTGCCAATATACTTGACAGCTGTACATATTCAAAAAACAGCGAAAAGCACTTTATTTTACAGCCAATGACCAAAAGTGAAGTTCTTATTAAATACCTTTTTGACAACGGTTTTGATATTTTAAAGCAGGACTGCTGTACTGCCGCAAACAAATGCTACACCGTACTCCTTGTGTGCTACAGTGGCAAAAAGCACTGCTACACTCAAACAGAGCTGTACTGTGCAAAACTGCAGCCGTCCACAAAATCCACACACAGGCTTTTTATAGAAAAGCACATATCAAGACTTGAAAAGCAGGCAAAGGGCGATGCCCGTTACGCTGAAATTGCACAAAAGCTAAGGGAGATGCTCTGATGACTACAATTAAAGATATACTTGAATTTTTTGAGGAATTTGCACCCGTTGACACCGCCATGGATTTTGATAACTGCGGTTTGCTTGTCGGTAACCAAAACACACCGATAACAAGGGTGCTTGTTGCTCTTGACATAACAAACGAGGTTGTTGACGAAGCCGATAAGCAGAATGCACAGCTTATCATAAGTCATCACCCCGTTATTTTTAATGCAATAAAAAGGCTTGATGCCAATGCCGTTCCCTATCGTCTGGCACAAAAGAATATTTCTGCGGTTTGTATGCACACAAACCTCGACTTATCCGAAAGCTTCGGTGTAAACACCTGCCTTGCAAACGCTGTGGGGCTTAAAAATATTAAGCCCTGCAAAAGCGGAGAATGTATGTTTATCGGCGATATTTCTACAGATATTGAAAGCTTTGCAAAAAAGGTTAAAGAAAATCTTGATTGCAACGGACTGAGATACACAGATGTAAAGAAAAAAATTAACAAAGTTGCGGTATCCTCCGGTGCAGGCGGTTCAAATGTGCCGTTTGCCTTTGCCGAGGGTGCAGATGTTCTGCTCACAGGTGAAATCAAGCACCACGAAATTCTGCTTGCAAACGAGCTTGGTATGTCAATTATTGACGCAGGTCATTTTAAAACCGAAGATATTGTAATATCTTCCCTCTGCCGTAAACTTTCTGACAGATTTAGTAATATTAGCTTTACAAAATCAAAGGTTTGTAACGATAAAATTAAATACATTTAAGGTTTGTATTATTTATTAAATACTCGTTGCAATATCTGTAATAATTTGATATAATAGTATGATGAATATTTATGAGGAGTTGCACTTTTAGTGCAAAATTTGTGTTATGAGAATAAGAAAGAAAAAATGGGCAGAACCGGAGCTTGCGGTTTGTGATTTTTTTGTAAAAAATCCTGAGGAGCATGCCGGCAAATGGAGCGAAGCTTTTGGAAACGGACTTCCGCTTTACCTTGAAATAGGTTGCGGTAAGGGTGGCTTTGCAGGACAGTTTGCCGTTAAAAATCCGGTCAAAAACATTATTGCGGTTGATATAAAAATTGATATGCTCGGCGTTGGCAGAAGAAACATTGTTGAGATTTTCAAGAATGAAGGCAAAACCGATGCCGACATAAAAAATCTTCTGCTTGTAAACTACAATGTTGAGCAGATTGATAAAATCATTACTAAGGACGATAAAATCAAGGGTATGTTTATTAATTTTTGCAACCCTTGGCCCCGTCCAAAGCACAACAAGAGAAGACTTACATTTCCAAGAAAGCTTGAAATGTACAAGAATTTCCTTGACGAAAACGCTGAAATTCGCTTCAAAACTGACGACGACGCACTTTTTGCCGACAGTCTTGAATATTTTGAGCAGAGCGGTTACGAAATTATTTACAAAACCTATGACCTGCACAACAGCGATGTTACAGACAATATCGAAACCGAGCATGAAAAAATGTTTTCTGCCGAGGGCATAAAAATCAAGTATTTAAGGGCTGTTGTAAAGCACGATTAAACTTTAGGAGGAACGGATATGAAAACAAAGGCTGTAATTTCTGCCATACTGTTATGCACACTTGCTTTAACCGCAAGCGGTTGTGACGGGGCAGACCTTGGTACAGACAACCTTATCCGTCCTCCGAAAACTGTCGGTGATGAGGCTGAAATTGAACAGCTTATCGCTGATACAGCCGGCAGCGGATATACGCTTAAATATCCAAAATCAGGCAATTACAGAAGTGCCATTGTTATGAAAGACCTTGACAATGACGGTACAGACGAGGCTATTGCCTTTTACCGCACCGCAAATGAAAGCAAAGCCGAGGTGCATATGCTTGTTATGTACTGTACAAAGGGCGAATGGAAGCTTTCGGAAAACTGCACCATTGAGGCAACAGATGTTGACTGCGTTGACTTTGCCGATGTAACGGGAAGCGGCACACTTGAGATTCTTTCGGGCTACACCACATATAATTCAAGCATAAACAACCTTGCCTGCCACTCATATTCAAAAGGCAAAACAAACAGGCTGACTGTTGAAAGCAGTTATTCAAGTTTTTACTCGGCTGACTTTGACGGTGACGGCACTAACGAGGTTATGCTTTTATCACTCTATACAACCGAAAACGATGCAACCGCAAATATGCTTGTATATAGTGAGGAACGCAACTGTCTTTACTCAAAAGCAAGCGTAAAAATGGACCCTAACATTACACGCTACAAAAACATTACCGTCACCCCTACCGAGGACGGTCCGAATGCACTTATTGTTGACGGTTGCTTTGCAAATGACGACACAGTTACACAGATTATTGATTTCAACACAGAGCTTTCAGTTCTGCGTAATCCGCTTTTCAAAGAAAAGGATAAAAACATTACACAGCGTTCTGCCGACATAATCTGCACAGACATAAATAACGATTCAATAATAGAAATTCCTGTTGTAAACAAATTACCGGCAACTGCTGATGAAGACAAATTGACTGTTGCAGATAAGATAAGCTGGAACATCTTCTATCCGCAAAGCGAGATTTTGAGTCACCTAACCGACCAAATCTGCGACTATGAAAATTGCTACAGCTTTACTGTTCCCGAAAACTGGGCTGACGGTACATACAGCGTAAGGCTTGACAGTGAAAAGCAATCTATGAATTTCTTTGAATGGGACGGCAGTAACCTTGGTCAAAAGCTTTTTGAAATCAGAGCCTTTAAGCTTGAGCAATGGGATATTGGCGAGGACAGCGACGCTTATACTTTAATATATAAAAACGAAAGCACAGCATATGCTTTTGCTGATGTAAACGAAGAAAGTCCACTTTCAATCAGTGAAGACGACATTAAAACCGCTTTTTCACTGATTACGGTTAAAAATATATAATTTTCTTTTGATAAAACACATTGACGGAGGTTTATTTTATGAAAAAAATTCTTGTTTGCGAGGACGAAGCTGCAATTCGTGACTTTGTGGTTATCAACCTTACAAGAGCAGGCTACGATGTAGTTGAAGCAGACTGCGGTGAGGCTGCACTTCAGAAATATGAAGAGCACAACGGTGATTTTGATGTTGCAATTCTTGATGTTATGATGCCGGGTATTGACGGCTTTCAGGTTTGTAAGGAGCTTAGAAGTCGCAACGGCGGCATCGGCATTATTATGCTTTCGGCAAAAACTCAGGAAATGGACAAGGTAACAGGCCTTATGCTCGGTGCTGACGACTATGTTTCAAAGCCATTCTCACCGAGCGAATTGCTTGCAAGAGTTGATTCACTTTACAGACGAGTTGCACTTGCACAGTCACACGCTGAAAACAACTTCAAAGAAGAGCTCAAGAGCGGTGAATTTACCCTTAACCTCAGAAACCGTGCATTAATGAAAAACGGCAAAATGATTGAGCTTACACAGGTTGAATTTCAAATTATGGAGTATTTCTTCTCAAATCCTGGCACAGCCCTTGACAGAATGGATATTTTAAACCATGTATGGGGCGATGCTTATGTGGGCGAAGACAAAATTGTTGATGTAAACATCAGACGACTCAGAATGAAGGTTGAGGACGAACCGTCTAACCCTAAGTACATCATCACAGTATGGGGACTTGGCTACAAGTGGAACGCCTGAGCTTAAAAACACCTTTAAGGAGGGCGACAGCTTATGTTTAAGGGTATTACCAAACGCTGGATGCTCAACACACTCAGCGTTATATTTACAATAATAGTTTTAATCGTTGTCAGCCTTATATTTGTTATTACATATGTTTACCAGAGCAGCGTTGAACAAACGCTTTCTTCGGCAGGCAATGAATTGTCACTTGTATTTTCTGATTACCAAAGCGACAGCACCACAAGCTTTAACTCCTCTGCCCGTGAATATGTGGAAAATTTTGACCGCAAGGAGCAGATGGAGGTTATAGTAATCAACAGCTCAGGCAGAGTTATAATGACCTCAACAGGCTTTACTCCCTCTGACAAAACAGATATGCCCGACTTTCAGGACGCACAGACTAACGGCACAGGATATGCCGTATGGAACGGCAAGCTTTTATCGGGCGAAAGAGCAATGAGCGAAACCCGCATAATCAGCAATTCAAACGGTGTTATGCTTGGTGCGGTAAGATACATTGTATCTATGGAGCCTGTTCACTCAAGAATTTTGTTTATCTCAATTCTTTGCGTTGCCGGCGGTCTTGCCATTATGGCACTTGTATTTCTTTCGGGACTTATGTTTATCCGTTCTATTGTTAAGCCGATAGGCGAGCTTTCACACATAGCGGGTCAGATTGCACAGGGTGATTTTTCGGCATCTGAGAAAATTGAACATAAATATGATGATGAAATCGGCGACCTCTGCGATGCTATTTCGGATATGGCAAAGGACTTGCAGACTACCGAACAGACTAAAAACGACTTTATCTCAAGAGTATCTCACGAACTGAGAACTCCGCTTACCGCAATCAAGGGTTGGGCGGAAACCATGCAGTTAAATGAGAAAGGCAAGCTTGACAGACGCACCTTTGACAAAGGTATGGGCGTTATTATAAAGGAAAGTGCAAGACTTACAAGCATTGTTGAGGAATTACTTGATTTCAGCCGTATTCAGAGCGGCAGAATGGTGCTTACTAAAGAAAAGCTTGACATTCTCGCTGAATTTGACGAAACCATTTATATGCTCAAAGACAGAGCGGTAAGCGAGGGCAAGCATCTGCTTTATGATGAGCCTATGGACGCTATGTATCCGCCTATTTACGGCGACAGCAACCGACTAAAGCAGGTTTTCTTAAATGTAATTGACAATGCACTCAAATACACCCCAAAGGGCGGTGTGGTTGCGGCACAGGTTATTTACAACAAAGACGAGCCTGATATTATAAAAATCATTGTTACCGACACAGGCTGCGGTATTCCTGCCGAGGATTTGCCAAAGGTAAAGGAAAAATTCTACAAGGCAAATCAGACAGTACGAGGCTCGGGTATCGGTCTTGCGGTTGCAGATGAAATTATGAATTTGCACCATGGTTCACTCAATATTGAGAGTGGCGAGGGTGTTGGCACAACAGTTACACTTACCTTCCCTATTTATAAAGAGGGTGACGAAGAACAGCCACAAACAGAAAATGTAAAGCTATAATGAAAGGATTATGCGATGAGCAAAGTCAGTACAAAAAAAATTACTTCTATTGGCGGTAGTGCTCTTATTGAGGGCATTATGATGCGTGGTCCTAAGCGTACTACAGTATGCGTAAGAACAGGCGAAAACGAAATTTACAGTGAAGACATCAAAATGACTACCATTCCCGAAAAGTGCAAGCTTTTTAAGCTTCCGCTTCTTAGAGGAATTGCCGGACTCATTGATTCTATGCGACTTTCCTATAAATCCCTTATGCTTTCAGCCGACAAGGCAGTTGAAGCCGGCGAGGTTGAAGAAGAAGAACCGACAAAGTTTGAAAAATGGCTTGATGAAAAATTCGGCGACAAGCTTGTAAAAATAGTAATGGTAATCGCCTCGGTCTTAGGTGTGGCACTTGCTGTTGCTTTATTCTTCTTTTTACCGTCATTTTTATTTGACCTTACCGCAAAGGCTGTACCTGTCTTTCAGGGCAGTGGTGAGGGTGCAGTATTCTGGAAATCAGTATTTGAAGGCGTGTTAAAAATAGTTCTCTTCCTCGGTTATATTGTTTTATGCTCACAAATGACCGAAATGAAAAGAGTATTTATGTACCACGGTGCAGAGCACAAGACAATTTTCTGCTATGAAAACGAAGAAGAGCTTACTGTTGAAAATGTAAGAAAACAGATTCGTTTCCATCCGAGATGTGGCACAAGCTTTATGGTGCTTATGCTTATTGTTGGCATTGTAATCGGTCTTTTCATTCCTGTTGCTCCATTCGGCATCGGATTTTTAAGACCTGTATTTAAAATTCTTCTCCTCCCTGTTTCCTGCGGTGTTGGCTATGAGCTTATTAAAATCTGCGGTAAGCACGATAATGCTTTCACAAGATTTATTGCCGCTCCGGGACTTTGGGCACAGAGAATTACCACAAAAGAGCCTGATGACAAGATGATTGAGGTTGCCATTGAGGCTATGAAGGCTGTTATTCCTGATGACGGCACAGATATTTTAAACAACAAATAATTACATTAAAGAGGCTTTATTATGACTGTCAGCGAGGCTTACAGAAAAACTAAAGACAATTTAACAAAGGCAGGATTTGAAGCTCCTGCCTTTGAAGCGTTGTGTCTTATTGAAAAGGTTTTCGGATTTAACCGCCTTTTGCTCATTACTAAGGGTGAGGAAACCATTGCAAGTGAAAAAAAGCTTACTGCTCTTACTGAGCTGACAGAAAAGCGTCTTAAACACGAACCGCTCCAGTATCTTCTTGGCAAATGGAGCTTTATGGGTATTGATTTGCTCGTTGGAGAGGGCGTACTTATTCCTCGTGACGATACTGAGGTAGTCACCTCCCTTTGCATTGACTTTTTATCCGGCAAAGAAAATACTGCGGTTGCCGACCTTTGTGCCGGCAGTGGTGCAATTTCACTTGCTCTTGAAAAGTATGCAGGCTGTAAGGTAACAGCAGTTGAGCTGAGTGAAAAAGCATTTTCATACCTTACACAAAACATTGAACTTAACAATTCTGCGGTAAACGCCCTGAACGGTGATATTTTTGAATGTCACACAAGCGTTGCAGACAACAGCCTTGACCTGATTGTTTCAAACCCACCATACATTAAAAGCGGTGACCTTGCCGGCTTGCAGGAGGAAGTACACCATGAGCCACAAATGGCACTTGACGGTGGCGAAAGCGGTCTGGACTTTTACCGAAGAATTGTTCCGCTCTGGAAAACCAAACTAAAGCCCGGCGGTGCAATCGCCTTTGAACTTGGTGAGGGGCAATATGACGAGGTCAGCCGAATTCTTGCCGACAACGGCTTTGGCGGAATAACCGAAAGTATCGACTTTGGCGGTGTGCAAAGGGCAATAATTGGGACTTTGCTTCAAAAATAGAAAATTAGTTCGATTTTTTAGTGTTGTTCGTATTGCATTTTTTATGCTGATATTTTATAATAATTAAGTAAATAACAAATTTCAAATAAACCTGCAAATTACAGGAGGTAATTTAATAATGGCTGTAGATAAGGAAAAAGCGTTACAAACCGCACTTACTCAGATAGAAAAACAGTTCGGCAAGGGTGCAGTAATGCGTCTTGGCGAAAACAAACATATGAATGTTGACCACATTTCAACAGGCTCTCTCACACTCGACATTGCACTTGGCATTGGAGGTCTTCCAAGAGGCAGAATTGTTGAAATTTACGGACCTGAGTCATCAGGTAAAACCACACTTTCCCTGCATTGTATTGCAGAGGGACAGAAAAATAACGGCAATGTTGCCTTCATTGATGTTGAGCATGCACTTGATCCAACCTATGCCGCTGCACTCGGAGTAGATGTTGACTCTCTGCTCGTTTCTCAGCCTGACACAGGTGAAGACGCACTCGAAATTGCCGAGGCACTTATCCGAAGCGGTGCTATTGATGTAATTGTAATCGACTCTGTAGCCGCCCTTGTTCCTAAGGCTGAAATTGAGGGCGAAATGGGCGACAGCCATGTTGGTCTGCATGCAAGACTTATGTCACAGGCATTAAGAAAGCTTGCAGGTGCTATCAACAAGAGCAACTGCGTAGCTATCTTCATTAACCAGCTTCGTGAAAAGGTTGGCGTTGTTTACGGTAACCCTGAGGTTACCACAGGCGGCAGAGCATTAAAGTTCTACAGCTCTGTAAGAATTGATATTCGTAAACAGGAAATTTTGAAATCAAACGGCGAAATGATCGGTGCTCACACAAAAGCAAAGGTTGTTAAAAACAAGCTTGCACCACCTTTCAGAGAGGCTGAGTTTGACATTATGTACGGCAAGGGCATTTCAAGAACAGGCGAATTGCTCGACCTTGCAGTAAAAGCAGATGTTGTACAGAAAGCCGGTGCATGGTTCAGCTATGACGGCAAGCGTCTTGGACAGGGCAGAGATAATGTAAAGGAGCTTCTTGAAAACGATAAGGAGCTTGCTAAGGAAATTGAAGATAAGCTTATGGCAAATATGGATAAGGTAATTGCTGCAAGTGCTCCTGCAAAAAAGGGTGCAAAAGCTAAAATTACAGAGGTTGCCAACGCTAAAAAGCCTGTTGACGCTCCTGCTGAAAATGCAGGCAACGCTAACATTGATGTTTTGGTTGACGAATAATGAAAATTACAGAAATAAGACCACGCAGAAAAAGGCTGAGTGCTGTATATATTGACGGCGAATTTGCTCTTACTCTTGACACTCAAACGCTGATTGACAATCGTTTTGATGTGGGCAAAGAGATTGATGATGACGATTTGCACGAGATAATCAAACTCAGCAATGAAAGGCGAGCAAAAGAAAAAGCTCTTTGGCTTCTCTCATACAGGGAACATTCAAAAAAAGAGCTTGAAGACAAAATCCGCCGTACCTCCGACGAAGAGGCCGCACAAAAGGCTGTTGACAGAATGGAGGAGCTTGGTCTTGTAAATGATGAACGCTATGCAAGGCATTATGCTGAAAAGTTACTTAACACAAAGCATATGTCGAAGCGTGGCATTGCCTTTGAGCTTACACGAAAAGGCATAGATAAAGAAACCGCCGAACAGCTCTGTGAGGAGCTTGAGGTTGATACTCACGAGCAGATAAGGGCGGTTATTGAGAAAAAATACAGAAATTTATCCGATGAAAAGGTAAAGCGTAGAGCAGTTGCCGCATTGCAAAGGCTCGGTTACCGCTGGGACGATATAAAAAGCGTTCTTTCGGAATATAATGAGGATGAAACAGATGAGTTCTAAGGTTGGTATAGTATCACTCGGTTGCCCTAAAAATCAGGTTGACGCTGAAATGCTGCTTTTTACACTTAAAAGCAAGGGCTTTGATTTAGTAAATGATCCCGCAGATGCAGATGCGGTTATTGTAAACACCTGTGGCTTTATTGAGTCGGCAAAGCAGGAAAGCATTAATGAAATTATTGAGCTTGGCAAGCTCAAGCAAGAAGGCAAGATTAAAGCCATTATAGTTACAGGCTGTCTTGCCGAGCGTTATAAAAACGAGATCACTCGTCAGCTTTACGAGGTTGACGCCGCACTTGGCATTGGAGCTAACTCTCAAATTGCCGATGTTGTGGCAGAATTGCTTGCCGATAATGAAAATCACGAAGAAAAGATTGAGGAGTTCCCTGACAAACAGCTTTTGTGCCTTGAGGGCAGAAGAATCCAGTCCACTCCCCCATACACCGCATATCTGAAAATTGCCGAGGGCTGCGACAATCGCTGTACCTACTGTGCTATTCCTATGATCAGAGGTCGCTTCAGAAGCCGTCAGCCTGACGCAGTAGTTGCCGAGGCAGAACAGCTTGCAAAAGACGGCGTAAAGGAGCTTATCGTAATTGCTCAGGACACCACTCGCTATGGTGAGGATCTCTTTGGTGAGCCACACCTTGCAAAGCTTTTAAAAAGGCTCTGTAAAATTGACGGCTTAAAGTGGATAAGAGTGCTTTACTGCTATCCTGACAGACTTACAGATGAGCTTATCGATACCTTTGCCGAGGAAGAAAAGCTTGTAAATTACATAGATTTGCCATTACAGCATTGCAACGGCGATATTTTAAAGAGAATGAACAGACACGGCAATCGTGAGAGCCTTACAGCCTTGCTTAACAAGCTTAGAGCAAAAGTGCCTGATATGATTCTTCGTTCAACCTTTATTACAGGCTTCCCGGGTGAAACCGATGAGCAGTTTGAAGAGCTTGCTGAGTTTGCGGCTGAGATTAAGTTCCAACGACTCGGTTGTTTTGCATATTCAGCAGAGGAAGGCACACCTGCTGCTACCTTTGCAGATCAGATTGATGACGAAATCAAACAGCACAGAGCTGATATTATTATGGAGCATCAGCAAAGCGTTATGGCTGAATACTGCGAAAGCCTTATTGACAGGGAAATTGAAGTTCTTGTTGAGGGTTATGACAGAATTGCAGAATGCTTCTACGGCAGAACCTACGCTGACGCACCGGAAATTGACGGTTGTGTATTCTTTACAACAAGCGGCACAAAGCCACATCCGGGCAGCTTTGTTAAGGTAAAAATTACAGATTACACAGACTGCGACCCGATTGGCGAACTGGTAGAATAAATTTATTTACAGATAACAGACACCGGCATATAATATAATGGTGTCATAAGGAGATCAGAGGGAAAACTATGAATTTACCAAACAAACTTACTTTAAGCAGAATAATCCTTGTGCCATTCTTTGTGGCTGCCTTGCTGATAGATTTTCCTTTTCACACAGCCGTTGCCTTAATAATTTTTGTTGTGGCAACTTTAACAGATATGTTTGACGGAAAAATTGCAAGGAGCAGAGGACTTGTGACCGACTTTGGTAAGTTTGCAGACCCTCTTGCAGATAAAATTCTTGTGCTGAGTGCGTTGTTGTGCTTTGTTCAGACAGGTTGGTGCGATTGCGTGGCGGTAATAATCGTGCTTTTCAGAGAATTTTCTGTTACCTCAATCCGCCTTGTTGCCGCCTCTAAGGGCAAAGTAGTTGCGGCAAATATTTTTGGCAAAATAAAAACCGTAACCCAGCTTATAGCTATTATAGCCGTACTTTTAATGCAGTTTTTGCTTGAAATATTCACTATGGCACCTGTTTTTGGTGCAGAAACCGTTATGCTTTTGGAAAGCGTATTTACAGTTATTTCTCTTTGCCTTATTTGGATTTCCACAATTATGGCACTTATTTCAGGCGTAATCTATATTAAACAGAACTGGCAGTATATATCAGAAATGTAAAAAATCAACACCGCATCGGATGTGATAATTTGTTTAAAACATTAAAGGCAGACCTTGATGCAGTTATGGAGCGTGACCCTGCCGCAAGAAACCGAGCCGAGGTATTTTTTCTGTACTCAGGCTTTAAGGCGGTACGCTCACACCGCAAGGCTAACTGGTTTTTAAGGCATAATATGAAGTTTATTGCCCGCTGGATTTCACAACGCAGCAGGCATAAAACAGGAATAGAAATTCACCCGGGTGCTACCATTGGCAAGGGCTTGTTCATTGACCATGGTATGGGTGTTGTCATTGGTGAAACCACAATCATCGGCGACAACTGCACAATTTATCAGAATGTAACACTTGGCGGTACGGGTAAGGATACCGGCAAGCGACATCCAACACTTGGCAACAATGTGCTTGTCGGCTCAGGTGCAAAGGTGCTTGGCCCGTTTAAGGTCGGCGATAACGCAAGAATTGCCGCAGGTGCGGTAGTTTTAAGCGAGATACCGCCAAACGCCACTGCGGTGGGCGTTCCTGCCCGAGTGGTAAAAATCAACGGTATTCGCAGCGAAACTCTCGACCAGATTCATGTTTCAGACCCTGTTGCACTTGCACTTTGCAGTCTGGAGCAGAAAATTACCGAGCTAAAAAAAGAAGTTGACGCTCTAAAATCAGAAAAGGAAAGCAAAAAGTAAAGGAGCAGTAAAATGATTTTATACAATTCATTGGGACAAACAAAACAGGAATTTATTCCACACACAGAAGGCAAGGTTAATATGTACACCTGCGGTCCTACTGTTTACCACTTTGCCCATATCGGCAACCTGAGAACCTATATTATGGAAGATGTACTCGAAAAGTATCTTCGCTTTTCAGGCTATGATGTAAAGCGTGTTATGAATATTACCGATGTAGGTCACCTCTCAAGTGACGCTGACACAGGCGAAGATAAAATGCTTGCCGGTGCAAAGCGTGAGCATAAGTCCGTAATGGAAATTGCTAAATTCTATACAGACGCATTTTTCAATGACTGCAAAAAGCTCAACATCAAAATGCCTGATGTTGTAGAGCCTGCAACAAATTGCATTGACGAGTTTATTCATATGGTTTCTGTTTTGCTCGAAAAAGGTTATGCCTACATTGCAGGCGGAAATGTTTACTTTGACACCTCAAAGCTTGATAATTACTATGTTTTCGGCAATATGAACGAAGATGACCTTGCTGTCGGTGTGCGTGACAGCGTAGAAGAGGACAGCAACAAACGCAACAAGGCTGACTTTGTGCTCTGGTTTACTAAGTCAAAATTTGACTCACAGGAGCTTAAATGGGAAAGCCCATGGGGTGTTGGCTATCCGGGCTGGCACATTGAATGTTCTGCAATCAGCTGCAAGCACAACGGCGAATACCTCGACATTCATTGCGGCGGCATTGACAACGCATTCCCACATCATACCAATGAAATTGCACAGAGCGAGGCCTATCTCGGTCACAAGTGGTGCAAATACTGGTTCCATGTACTTCATCTTAATGATGCAAGAGGTAAAATGAGTAAGTCTAAAGGCGACTTTCTCACCGTATCCTTGCTTGAAAGCAAGGGCTACAACCCACTTGTTTACCGTTTATTCTGCTTACAGAGTCATTATCGCAAACCTCTCACCTTCTCTTATGACAGCCTTGACAATGCGGCCATTGCATATGATAAGCTTATCAAGAGAATTTCTGCTCTCAAGCCTGAGGGTGAGCCTGATATGGAGGCTGCTAAGCCTTATCTCAAGGAATTTAACGATGCACTTGGCAATGACCTCAACACTTCACTCGGTCTTACTGCCGTTTACAGCGTATTAAAGGGTGATATCAGCGACGCAACTAAACTGTACCTCATCGGTGAGTTTGACAAGGTGCTTTCACTTGACCTTACAAAGGCACAGGAAAGCAAGGGCGACAACTCAGCAAATGAGGAGGTTGAAGCACTTATTGCACAGCGTACAGAGGCTCGTAAAAACAAAGATTGGGCAACTGCCGATGCTATCCGTGACAAACTTAAAGAAATGAAGGTTGTTGTTGAGGATACAAAAGACGGCATTAAGTGGCATTTTGAAAACTAATTTTAAAAATCTTATAATAAAATAATTATCCCCTTCATATACTTTGACAGAAGCAAAGTGATATGGAGGGGATTTTATGCGTCTGTATATAATAACAAAACGCACCTTGTTTTCAATAGGATTTTGTCTGCTGATTGGTGTAATAGCCGGCGGAATTGCACTTACCTCTACTGTACAGGCAATTCAGACTGCAAGCACACAGCGAGAAATCCCCATTTACTGCGTTGAAACCGATAAAAAGCAGGTAGCTTTATCGTTTGATGCGGCTTGGGGAAACGAACAAACAGAGCATTTGCTCGACATTCTTGATAAATACAATGTAAAAACCACCTTTTTTCTTGTGGGCGACTGGGTGGAAAAATATCCCGAATCTGTAAAAGAAATTGCTAAGCGTGGGCACGATGTGGGCAATCACAGCAGCACTCACCCGCATATGACGCAGATGTCAGTTGACGATATGAACACGCAGATTCAGTCCTGCAACGAAAAAATTAAGGCATTAACCGGCAACTGCACTACCCTGTTTCGTGCTCCGTACGGTGATTATAACAATGATGTTGTAAAAACGGTTAAGGCAAATAATATGTACTGCGTTCAATGGGATGTTGATAGCCTTGACTGGAAAGACCCAACACCAAATCAGATTACTTTGAATATTACTAAAAAAATTAAAGACGGAAGTATTATTCTGATGCACAACGGTGCAACCAACACTCCCGAAGCCTTGCCAATGGTAATCGAAGCAATCAAGGCACAGGGCTATGAAATTGTACCTATCAGCCAAATTTTATTAAAGGGCGACTATACTACCGATGTACAGGGCAAAATGCTGCCTGCTCAGTCAAGCACAACTACATCATAACATAAAAGCCTCCGTTTTGGTACGGAGGTTTTTATTACGAGAAGATAGTTTGAAAAATAATAATGTTTATATTCCCGACAACGGTCGGAATTTAAAGACTTTAAATTTTGCTTATGCTTTTACTCGAACATAAAATTTAGGTCGAGCCTTTTTAAAGGCTCGTGGGTTTGGGCAAAGCCCAAGAAAAGTTGTCTTTATATCAATCTATCGGGCACAAACAGCGTTGCTGTTTGTGTGCTAAAGCAAAGTTTGTAAAAACAGGCGTCAGCCTTTAAAAAAGAAATAATTTATTAATTAAGAATGAAGAATTTTTGTGTTGCTGTCGCAATTATAAGGCTTTCACCATTATGTTTGGCTATCAAAATTTTGCGTTATCTAAAGTTTTGTGGGCTTTGCCCACAACCACAACCTTTGAAAAAGGTTGACCAAACTTTTTTGTCTTTTAGCAAAGCAAATCCAATTATCGGTAAAACCGTCAGGACGCAACAAAAGCCCCCGCAATAGCGGAGGCTTTCGCTAAAACTTATCCTACTGCATTATCAGAAAGTAAAAACTGATAAGCTGTAATATCGTTTACATCAACTATACCGTCATCTGTGTAGTCAAAGCGTGTATCATAATCATCCGGCTTATCTTCTGAACCTGCAACAACAGTCTGGAAGTAAGTTGCATCATTTACATCAACCTTTCCGTCATAGTTAAGGTCGTTTTTATCTGAATTTGCTCTTCTCCAAATCTGTGTTCCGTAGAATGGGTTAGCTGTACCTATTACAAAGTAATCTGAAGTCTTTGCAAAAATACGGAGTCCATGGTTGTATCTGTCACCAAAACCGTTATTTGTAATTGTGTTAATTGTAACAGAGCCGTCTGACTTCTGGTCAATTTCATAAAGGTCAAAGCCTGCTTTTGAAGTTGCCATATAAGGAATACATCTTAAAAGAGCCTTAATGTTATCAGAAGTAGCATAGCTCATAATCATATCATAAAGATTTTTAACACTGTCAGGAAGATTTTCTTTAATCAACTCAAGAATCTTATCATAAATCTCACTAAAGCCTGAGAAATCGTTTGTATCATAAAGCATTGTAAGCTGATCAAGATAACCGTTAATCTCGTTAAGCTTATTCTTAGTTGCTGTTGAGAGGTTTGCATTTGCAAATTCACCATTAAGAATAGCCTCTCTCAAAGCTTTTCTCTGCTCGCTTGTAATAGTAACCTTTGGAATATCCTGTGACTTTGCGAGTGAATATGTGCTTGTGCTTGTAGAAGTGATAGACGCTGATGCAATAGCGTTATCAATAAGCTTGTCAGCAACTGCTGATTTGTTGCTTGCAGAAGTTGTACTTGCATTGCCCTTTAAAAGCTCAACAAAAACCTTAATATAATTAATCTGTCTTTCCCACTCTTCATCGCTCATATTTACAAGGTCACCGTTTGTAAACTGTGCAATAGGCTCAAGAAGTGTGGTAGTATCCATTGTGCTGACATAAAGCTTACCCTCGTAAACTGTAGTCTGCCATGTGTACTGGCTCATATGAGTTTCGTAGCCTGAACCCATACCTGAGATACCGCCCTCCGGGAACTGCTCTGTAGGGTCACCTACTACCATTTCAATGTTTTCATCTTTATCCATACGATAAAGGTTTACTGACTGCTCAAGGTTTGTAGCCTGAGTTGTAAAATCTTTTTTGAGAACAAAACCCTGAAGTGCACTTGAAACATCGTTGTAGTCACCGATGTAAAGGTAATCCTTATAAACCTCAAGTGTACAAGCACCACAGCTTACACGGTCTTTGTCGATACCAAACGGATACTTTGCACCGTCTTTTTCGTCACCAACAAGAACAGTCCATGTCCAAGCGTCCTTATCTGTTACCTCACCGTTGCACTCACCACGAACAATAGCAAATGTCTGGAGTGTGCCTGTTGTAGGGTCTTTGCTTGCCTCTGTACCTGTGCAGATTACCACATAAAGCTTGCCGTTGAACTCGATAACCTGATAGATACCGCCACCGCCGTTTACATCCTGACGATGATAAGCAGGGTAATTGTACAAATCGTCCATTGTAGCGATTACCTTAAATGAATCCTGTCCTTTTGAAGGGTCATCAGATGCACTGAGGAATACACCGTCTGTATCAAGGCAACCTGCAATTACAGAATCCTTGTATGTACAAATAGCTCTTGTTGAAGTAAATACATTATCAGCAACAAGCTCTCTGAAGCCGTCAACATCTACGCAATCATAAACACAGGTGAGTTTATCATTATTTTCCGGGTCAACCTCATAAATACATGGGAAGCCGTTCTGTCTTGCAATAGCTGTTGCAATTTCCTGCTGTGTAAGCTTTGTAATATCTACAACCATACCGACAAAGTAAAGCTTGCCGTCCTTTTCAAGAGCACTTCTGAATGTAGGAATCTTACCGTTAGTATCTCTTGACATCAAAATCTTTGTTTCGCCTGTCTTAACATTAAACTTAAATAAGATACCGCCTGCATATTTGCCATCAGGCTCACCTGTGTAGAGGTTACCGTTATACATAACATCCATCATAGCCTTAGCCTGCTCAGGTGACATTCCGCTCATACCATAACTCAAGATACTTGAAACACCAAGACCGCCGTACATAGTATTGATATATACCCAGTCGCCATAAACAGCAGATGCATAGCTGTATGACTGACCTCTGTCGCCATTGCCTGCACTCTCACCGTTTACAAATGGAGTAATACTGCCGTTACCAACATAATCAACAACGCCGTCTGCTGATTCAAGAGGAGAATCAGGATGTGAAATTTTTTCAAATGTATACTTTCCATTTGAATATGTAATCGGATATTCTGTTTCTGCTGCAAGAGCTGTTGCACCTGCACCAAGGCAAAGAACTGCACTAAGCGAAAGTGCTAATGCTTTCTTGCCTAATTTTGACATAAACTTTGCTTTTTTCATACATTCTTTCCTTTCTGAAATTCAATTTAAACTTTTGCAAAATGCAAAAATTTGCCTATAAATTTTAACAATGTGATTTTATCATTATTGCCAAATAAAGTCAAGCAACTTTTTTGCAACATTGCCAAAAATTCGTTTAAAATGTAGGAATAAATACAATTTTTATATTCCTATATTATACATAAATATGTATTTATAATTTTATAAGTACAACAAAAATGTATAAAAATTACGATTTGTTTATATTTATAAAATCTGCAATATATGCAATATTGCAAAACAAAAAAGCTTCGGAACTTTTTGCTCCGAAGCTTTTATAAATCAGGTTATTTTAATGTATTAATGCACTGCTTAAAGGTTTCAATTACATACCAAGCATCATCGTCTGACATTGTAGTGTTAAGCGGCAATGTAAGCTGATTTTTGTGCATATTATAAGTATTTGGGAAATCTGCTATCTTAAAGCCTCTCTTCTTATATGCAGAAAGCATTGGGAGTGGCTTAAAGTGAACATTGCACATTACGCCGTTTTCAGCCATCATATTATAGAACTTATTACGGTACTCGTCATCTTTGCCAATAAAGCGAACAAAATAAAGGTGACCGCTGCTCCTGTGGTTTTCGTCACAATGGTTTAGTACCTGAATAGGCAAATCCTTGAATTCTTCGTTATAAACCTTGATAAGCTCATGGCGGCGTTCAAGAATTTTTTCGTATCTCTGCAGCTGTACCACGCCCAAAGCTGCCAATATATCAGGCATATTACACTTATACTGTGTATCTACAACATCGTATTCCCAAGATGCTACCTTGTTTTTCTGGTAAGCGTCCTTTGTCTGTCCGTGAAGCGACAAAAGCATATACTGCTTGTATATATCGTCCTCATCAAGCCATTCGTGTGGACGATGCACCGCTGCACCACCCTCGGCAGTAGTCATATTCTTAACTGCGTGAAAGCTAAAGTTAGTAAAGTCGGCAATTTCACCGCACATTTTGCCTTTTCTTCTTGCACCAAAGGCATGTGCTCCATCTGCCATAACAATTACTCTGCCAAACTTCTCCTGAATTTCATTCTTTGGTTTAAACACGCCCTTCTGACGCTCAACAGCCTCAAAAATTCTGTCATAATCGCAGATAACGCCTGCAAGGTCAACAGGAATAATTGCTTTTGTGTTGTGGTTAATTGCAGCCTCCATCTTGTCATAATCCATTTCAAAGCTGCCGCTTTTGCAATCAATCATAACAGGCTTTGCACCTACATGGTAAACAATAGACGCTGTAGCTGTGTATGTGTATGCCGGCAGAATTACTTCATCTCCCGGACCAATGCCAAGAATACGGAGTGTAAGCTCTGCACAAGAGGTCTGTGAAGAAAGGCAGGCGGCACGCTCAACATTGCAGTACTCGGCAATGCGGCTCTCAAAAAGCTTGGTTTCCGGACCTGTAGTAATCCAGCCTGACTTTAATACCTTTACAACCTCGTCAATTTCAGCCTGAGTAATATCAGGCGGTGAAAACGGAATCTTTCTCATTTCAACTTCTCCTTGTAACGGGACATTCGGTGAAAACAGTTTATAAAAATATTCTTAATCTTTGTTTTATTAAAAAGCTAATAAAAGCTAATCTTCATTATACAACATATGTTTTTAAAAGTAAAGCAAACAAATTGACTTTTCACTACTTTTGTTCACAATTTTTTGTTTTTTCACTTAACAATGCCTGTTTTTTTCAAAAGATATTTTTTCTTTGTTGCCATTCCGCCACGAATATGCCGCTCGTTTTTATTGGTTTCGAGTATCTGCCTTACCTCTCGGTACAATGCAGGATTTACCTTTTTAAGCCTTTGGCTTACATCTTTATGTACTGTTGATTTTGAAATACCGAATTTTTTAGCAGCTTTTCTTACAGTTGCCTTGCTTTCTATTATATATTCTCCAAGCATTGCCGCCCGTTCTTCAACTATACCTTTCATAAATTCCCCTCCAGTTAGGTTTATGATAAATTATATGAAAGGCACAACTTGTGTATGCAAAATTATCATTCTTGTGGAAAAGCCACAATTCATAGTTAAATCTTTGTTGAAAATAAGCCGATTAATACCGAATTTGTGGGAAATGATGAAAACATAGGTCAAAGTTTGTCTAATACTCTGTCTTGTTATACTTTTGTGTTTGTGATAAAATATAATCAGGAATAATAACGATTTTGTATAAAATGCTTAACAAAATAAAGGAGGTTGATGGTATGAAAAAGCATAATTATTTTAACAAAATAATGTCTGTTATTACAGCCGTTGCCATTACACTTCCAATGTGTATGCTTACTGTTTCAGCCTCTGCTTATACCGTTCCAGAAGAATGTCCGAACTGCATTTCCTTTAACACTCATTTTTACAGAGCAAATAACGAGCTTTGCGACACACTCGCAAACGGTATGAAAAAGCTTGAAAACGAAATTGATATTGAGCGTTTCAACGCTTCTGTTGATAAAGTAAAAAGTGCAATGCGTGTTGCATCTGAAATGCACCCCGAGCTTTTCTACATCAGTAAAACCACATTTGGTATAGTTATGGGTGCAAATGCAGTTAAGGTTATACCGAAATACACCTATAAAACTGATAAAATACCTGATATGCAGGAACAGCTTGGAGAAAAGACGGACTACATTTTGAGTAAAATTACACCTGATATGTCTGATTTTCAAAAAACAATGATTATTCACGATGAAATTGTACTCGGCTGTGAATATTCAAATACCGCAGATTCGCAGTATCTTCGCACATCTGTTTATGATTGCCTTGTAAACGGATATGCAAACTGCCAGGGTTATGCAAGCTCAATGTCTTACCTGCTTGAACAGGTCGGAATTAAATCAGAAATTGTCGAATCCTCACAAATGAATCATGTCTGGAATTTAGTAGAAATCGACGACAAATATTATAATATTGATGCAACATTTGACGACCCTACTCCAAACAAGTTTGGCTTTGTATCGCATAAATACTTCTTACTAAGCGATGTTGCAATCAAAACCTATCCTAACATCTCTATTCATTATGGATACAATGCTTATCATTCGGCATCAAGTAAAATCTATGATGATTCATATTTTAAAACAATCAATACAAAATTGTGCTACAGTAACGGTTATTTTTACGCTGCTGACAATAATCACGACAGCGAAAACGCCAAAAAATTAGTTAAGCTCGATTCTTCGGGTAACTTTATAATGGCGGTTGCCAAAATTTCAGACAAATGGTATGCACCCGGTGGCTATCGCTATTGGCAGGACGGTTTTATCAGTACAGACGAATTAAACGGCGATATTTACTTTAATCTTAATGACTCTATTTGTAAATTTACCGTAGCAACGGGTCAAGTACATATTGTTTCAGATGACATTAATGTTTCGGATTATAATTATATTTATGGTATGCACATAAGTCAAGACGGCAGATTTTTTGTTAATCTTGTAAATGCTCCGACTGCCGACCCTAATATTCAGGAAGTAAAAATACTGCCTGAAAGCAAGCACGAAATACTCGACATCAGCTTGGTAGGCAATGATATATTTATTCCAAAATTTACATTGGGTGATGTTAATAGTGACGGTGATCTCTCTGTAGTTGATGTTACATTACTACAAATGATATGTTCAGGATCTCTTGAGCCTACAGAGGCTCAAACTCTTGCTGCCGACTATAATTCTGACGGTAAGGTAGATATAAACGATGCTACAGCATTGCAAATTCATCTCACCTCTGAAAATTAAAGCAAATAAGTTTTTTCATTTTTTACTGTTTCTCCTAAAGGGCAGCTTCGTTAATGCGGAGCTGTTCTTTATTATAGCTCTTTTTCAATAGTTGAGGGAAATTATTGTTTAGCTATGGTCGGGAAATTTTTGCTTGAATTATTACAGACTTTATACTCGGGCATAAAAATTTGGTCAACCTTTTTCAAAGGTTGTGGTGTGGGCAAAGCCCACATATACTTTAGATTACGCAAAATTCTTATAGACAAACAGCTTGCTGTTTGGCGGCTTGAGCGAAACGGCAAAAGCCTTATAATTGCGACAGCAACAAGAAAATCCATTCTTCTTTATAATGAATTATTTCTTTTTAATAGCTATCGCCTGTTTTGTCAAACTTTGATGTATCACACAAACAGCAAAGCTGTTTGTGCCATATGAAATGTTATGAAAACAACTTTATTTGGGCGTTGCCCAAACCCACGAGCCTTTAAAAAGGCTCGACCTAAATTTTATGTTAATTACCCGAAGTTTTCTGCTAAACCATAATTTATCGGATTATTCCGACACTCGGCAAGATTTTTCTCTTTTAATCAAAAACTCCGCATAAGTTTTGGCTTATGCGGAGTAATTTTATTTTTGTGTATCTTCTTTTTTCTGTTCCTTTTTAATCATTTTTCCGTTTACAAACACATAGTCGCTGTTGTTGTCGGCTCTTTCAATCGCCTGATGTTCAACAATTTTCTCAACCTTTTCGTCAAACTCCTCGGAAACCGCTACAGCCTTTCCGGTAAATGAGCCTACATTTTCCTGCAAGCCCTTTGCTATAATCACATTTACTCCATATGTAGAAATAAGCGGGTAAAATAAAACCGCAACGATTATCGCAATCACAAGCATTGCTCCCTCTGCCGCCGCAATCCATAGTATAAAACCAAGTGACACAGCTATAAACAACAGCATTGCAAGTATATTTCTTAAAATATTTCCGAAAACAAGAATAAATGAGTTTTTATAAATATCAAGGAGCTTAAGCTCATATGTAACCGACATTATCGGCACATAAAACATCATTGATATAAGGATAAGTGAAAACAACACATAAACGGTGAGCATTGAGCCATATATAAGGCTTTCGTTTATGAGTGAAAAATAATACATAAACGCAAATATCGAGCAAGCTATAATTGCGTAGGTTACCACACCGTGCAATAAAAATGCTTTGAAATTTTCTTTTACTGTGTCAAAAAAAGTTTTGACAACCGGTATGTCTTTCTTTTCTATGCCAACTTTTCTCACAATCATTATAAGCCCTGCAAAAAACGGCATTGATGGAATAATTCCCAGACACCATACTATTATATTATTAAAGCCTGTAAGATAACCGATTAAAACAAAAATAGCTGTAAATACTGCAAAAAAGCCTGCGTTTATAAGCTGTGCAAGCAACAGCTTTAGAAACTTCGTAAAAAATCGTACAAATGCACTATTCGAAAAACTGTTCATAAAAACCTTCTCTTATAAAAAATATTTAATTAATTTTACCACATCATAAGCTTTCATAGCAATAGCAAACGCCTATTTATTAATTACAAAACTGTAAACGCAAAGCAAAATCAATGCTATTTTGCAGTTTTTATGTGAAAAGACTCAGACTGTGACTGCAAAATTTGCCGTAATTTTTTGTAATTATTTATTTTACGCAACACCGTGTTTTTATAACAAATATAAATTTTTTAAACTTTTTTCAAAAAACTCTTGCAACTGTGACAAAAGTATGTTATTCTTGTGATAACAAGAAAAGCAAGGGTTGCTTTTCACAATGCTCGCAAAGAGTAAATAATTGAAATTAAGGTGAAAGAATTATGAAAAAGTCAACAATCATAAGAGCATCTGCTCTTTCCGTTGCTGCTCTCATGGCTGCAACATCACTCGTAGGCTGCGGTGGCAACTCAAGTTCAAGCGACAGCGACAGCAAATCTGACGGTGCTAAGAAAGGTTCGGTTTATTATCTCAACTTCAAACCTGAGCAGGACAAGGCTTGGCAGTCATTAGCCGCTAAGTACACAGAGGAAACAGGCGTTAAGGTTACTGTTGAAACTGCTGCTGAGGGTACATACGAATCAACTCTTACAGCTGCAATGGATAAGGACAACGCTCCTACACTCTTCCAGGTAAACGGCCCTGTTGGTCTTGCAAACTGGAAAGATTACTGCTACGACCTCAAGGATTCAGGTCTTTATTCACAGCTCACAAATCAGGATTATGCTCTTAAAGAGGGCGACAGCGTTTACGGCGTTGCTTATGTAGTTGAAACCTACGGCATCATCTACAACAAGACACTTCTTAAAAAGTATTTTGATTCTGATTTTGCTACAATCAAATCAATTGATGACCTCAATAATTTTGCAGCATTAAAGACAGTTGCAGATGAAATTCAGGCTCACGCTTCTGACCTTGGTGTTAAGGGTGCATTCACATCAGCAGGTATGGATTCATCATCAGACTGGAGATTCAAGACTCACCTTGCTAACCTCCCAATCTACTATGAGTACAAGGCAGACGGCATTACTTCTACAGACGCTATCAAGGGCACATACCTTGACAACTACAAGAACATCTTTGATCTTTACATCACAGATTCAACTTGTGCACCAACTGATCTTGCTAACAAGACATCAACAGACGCTGTAACAGAGTTTACATCAGGCGAAGCTGTATTCTATCAGAACGGTACTTGGGAATACACAGGTCTTAAGGACGCAGGTCTTACAGACGATGACCTCGGTATGCTCCCAATCTACATTGGTGTTGACGGCGAAGAGAATCAGGGTCTTTGCACAGGTTCTGAAAACTATTGGTGTGTAAACAATCAGGCAAGCGAAGATGACATCAACGCTACTCTTGATTTCGTAAACTGGTGTGTAACAAGCGAAACAGGTACAGCTGCAATGGCTGACGATATGGGCTTTGTAATTCCTTTCAAGGCTGCTAAGGAAGCTACTAATGTATTTGTAAAGGCTGACGCTGAGTACACAGCAGCAGGCAAAACTCCGGTAAGCTGGAACTTTACAACAATGCCAAGTGAAGACTGGAAAAACGGCGTAGGTACAGCTCTTACACAGTATGCAGCAGGCACAGGCTCATGGGACGATGTTAAGACAGCATTCGTACAGGGCTGGGCTACAGAATACGCTAAGGCTAACGGCTAATCCGTAAATCCATTAATCATTAAAGGTTAAAATGTATGGCAGGGGAGGCGGCATCGTCTTCCCTGTTTTTTTGACAGAAAGGTAATACTATGTTTAAAAAACGCAGCAGAAAAATATATTTTCTTATTTTTGTTGTGCCTACTCTGATTGCTTTTATGATCGGATTTATATACCCATTCTTTCAGGGCATATACCTTTCATTCTGTAAGTTTCGCACTACCAGTAACGCAACCTGGGTAGGTTTTGACAACTACATAAAGGCATTCCAAAACGAATCCTTTATCCGCTCATTCTGGTTTACCGCACTTTTTGTGGTAGTATCAGTTATTCTCATCAACGCAATAGCTTTCTTTGTTGCCTATGCACTCACACTTGGCATCAGAGGTTCAAATGTATTCAGAACAGTATTCTTTATGCCAAACCTCATTGGTGGTATTATTCTCGGTTACATCTGGAAACTTATCTTTGATGGTATTTTACAAAATTTCGGCACAAACCTTGTGCTTGACGCAAACTTCGGCTTCTGGGGACTTGTAATTCTTATGTGCTGGCAACAGGCAGGATATATGATGATTATTTACATAGCAGGCTTCCAGAGTGTTCCGTCTGACCTCTACGAGGCGGCAAAAATTGACGGTGCAAACAAAAAGCAGCTACTCACAAATGTAACTTTGCCAATGATGGCACCATCAATCACAATTTGTACATTCCTTACACTTACAAACTCATTTAAGCTGTTTGACCAGAACCTTGCCCTCACAGGCGGTGCTCCCGGCGTTGTATCGGAAACAAGTGGTACAATGATTTATCAGACACAGATGATGGCTCTCAATATTTACAACACATTCTATGCTAATCAGAATTCAAGAGGTGTTGGTCAGGCTGAGGCTGTAATCTTCTTTGTAATTGTAGTAATTATCGCACTTGCACAGCTTTACTTTACAAGAAAGAGGGAGGTGCAGCAGTAATGGCTGAAACAACAAAAGTTGCACCTGCAACAAAGGTTAAGGCTAAAAAAGAAAAGCCTCCTAAGAAAAAACAAACCAAGGGTATGAAAATACTTACCGTTATTTTCTCAATAATTTCAGTATTTTATGTTGCCCCTGTTTTCATTGTTCTTATGAACTCATTTAAGACAAATGCCGGCATCAGTAAAGAGCCTTTTGCATTGCCAAATGCCGAAACTTTTTACGGATTAAAGAGCTACATCACCGGTATGTTCTTTGGTAACTTCCCATTTTGGAAAACAATTTTATGCTCGCTGTTTATCACAGTCGGCGGTGTATTTTTAATTTTGTTCTGCACATCAATGTGTGCGTGGTATTTGCAGAGGTCAAACTCAATCATCTGTAAAATCATCTACTATTTCTGCATTTTCTCAATGGTAGTACCTTTCCAGATGGTAATGTTCACACTTGCAAAAACTGCTGATAATCTTCACCTTACAAACCCTGTAGGTATTCTGGTAATTTACCTCGGATTTGGTGCAGGACTTGCGGTGTTTATGTTCTCGGGCTTTGTAAAGTCAATTCCGCTTGAAATTGAAGAGGCTGCCGATGTTGACGGTGCAGGTCCAATCAGAACATTCTTTGGTATCGTTCTTCCTATTATGAAACCAACATTTATTTCAGTTGGTATCCTTGAAACCATGTGGATCTGGAACGACTACCTCCTCCCTTACCTTATCCTTGATAAGTCACTTTACAAGACCATTCCTATTCATATTCAGTATCTTAACGGTAGCTATGGTCACACAGACACAAGTGCTATTATGGCATTGATCGTGCTCAGCATCATTCCGATTATTATTTTCTACTTTGCTTGTCAGAAATATATTATTGAAGGCGTTGTAGCCGGTGCTGTAAAGGGTTAAAAATTTTTCAGGACATTTCAAATGTGAAAATGTCCTGAATTTTTTACTGATTTCATTGACTTTCGTTCAATGAATGTGATACAATGAAATTAAAGAAAGGAGTGATAAATTGACAAACAGACAGCTTGCGGCGTTGGAAACCAAAAGAAAGCTTTTAGACGCTGCAAAAAAAATAATATGTGAAAAAGGTCTTACAAACACCTCTGTTGCTGAAATCACAAAGGCTTGCGGTGTGGCTAACGGCACTTTTTACACATATTTTAAGCGAAAAGAAGATGTTCTTTTTGAACTGAGCGAAGAAGTTTTTGGCAGCATTTTAGAAAAATCACAGGCCTATGAGGGCAGTTTTACAGAAAGACTTGTGTACTTTATGACAAGTTTTTCAAGATATATCGAAATAAGCAGTCTTAAGCTTTGTCAGGAATGGGTGCGAAACACAGTTGACCCTGACCTTATAGAAAACTCTGCCAATAAAACCAAGCTTGAGCGTGATATTCTTGCTGTTAAGGAATTAATTGAGGACGGCATTAAGCGTGGCGAAGTAAAGGCCGACACGCCTGTTGATATGCTTGCTCACACTCTCACCGATATTTTATACGGACAGATGCTCTGCTGGGATATGTCGGGAGGAAAGCACAGCTTTGAAGAACGCACAAAGGAATTTTGCGATAATTTTTTAAATTCAATCATTTTACCATATTTATTATAACAAAAAGGAGATTTTACTATGGAATACAGAGAATTATACAACGGTGTAAAAATGCCAATGCTCGGTTATGGTGTTTTTCAGATTCCGGATTATGAAGAGGCAAAAAAGTCTGTACTTACAGCATTGCAGACAGGCTACAGATTGATTGATACCGCACAGGCATATGGCAACGAAAAGGCTGTTGGCGATGCAATCAAGGAAAGCGGTATTGCAAGAGAAGAAATTTTCATCACAACAAAAGTATGGGTTAAAGATTTCACTTATGAAAAAGCCTTGAAAGCTGTTGAAGATTCTTTAGAAAAGCTCGGAACAGATTATATTGATTTAATGTTACTTCATCAGCCAATCGGCGACTACTACAGTGCGTGGAGAGCGCTTGAAAAGCTTTACAAGGACGGCAAGCTCAAGGCAATCGGTATGGCAAACTGCTATCCGCATGTAATTGCTGATTTCTGCGAAACTGTTGAAATCAAGCCAATGGTTAATCAGGTAGAGCTTCACCCGTTCTTTCAGCAGGAAAACAGTCTTGCAACTATGAAGGAATACGGCATCGTACCTGAGGCTTGGGGTCCTTTTGACGAAGGCTTAAGAAACTTCTTTACTGACCCTACACTTACTGAAATTGGTAAGAAATACAACAAAACTGCCGCACAGGTTGCATTAAGATGGAACATTCAGAGAGGTGTTGTGGTTATTCCAAAATCTGTACACAAGGACAGAATGGAGCAAAACTTTGATGTATTTGACTTTACACTTTCTAAAGAGGATATGGATAAAATCGCAACAATGGACATCGGTCACAGCGAAATTGTAAACCACTTTGACCCGGCTTTTGTAAAGTTTATTCATTCTTATAAATTCTGATTTAACAATGGTCGGGAAATTTTGTTTGAATTAGCATAGACTTTATACTCGGATAAAGAAATTTGGTCAACCTTTTTCAAAGGTTGTGGGTGTGGGCAAAGCCCACAATACTTTAGCTAACGCAAAGCTTTGATAGCCAAACAGCCTGCTGTTTGGCGGCTTGAACGAAACGGCAAAAGTTTTATAATTGCGAGAGCAACAAAAAACAGAAAAATATTCTTTTTATTTTTTATAAATCATCTCTTATTAAAAGGCTGTCGCCTGTTTTTACAAACTTTGCTTTAGCACACAAACAGCATTGCTGTTTGTGCCCAATAGACTGATATAAAAACATCTTTTCTTGGGCGTTGCCCAAACCCACGAGCCTTTAAAAAGGCTCGACCTAAATTTAATGCCCGAGCAGAAAGCATATGCAATCTCAATACTTTTAACTCCCGACTATTACTAAGTCATTGTCGGGAACAAGAAAATTATTACTTTTCAAACTATCTTCTCGTAATAAAAACCATAATTTATTAATGTAACCCTAACATTTAAAGCAAAACCTCATTCCAAGTATAAAACCAAATACTCCGGATTATAGCCGGCAAAAAGCCGAACTCAGCTACGAGTTCGGCTTTAATTAGTTTTTCTGATTTTGTCTTAAAGTACCGTTTCTATATGCTTTTATAAGCTCTTTGAGGTCTTTTATATTCTCTCTTATCTTTTTGCCGTTGTCGGTATCGCCCACAAGGATTCGTTTTTGGCTCACTTCTGTTGCCACCTGATTAGTCTGCATATCTCTGCCGCTGCGGATTGTGTAATCAACCGATTTAAAAGGCTCGTGTGCAGTGAGCATCAAGCCGTATGAATTGTAAATCAGCGTGTAGCCGGCAATGCCCGTAACCTTATGATACGGCTGAGAAAAACCTCCGTCAATTATAATCACCTTGCCGTTGCATTTAACCGGACTTTCGCCCTCTGTATGGTGAATTGGTACATGACCGTTTATAATATGTGCATTTTCGCCCTTGATGCCAAACATCTTGAAAATTCTTTCCACTACCTCTTCGTCATTAAAGAGCCTGTAATACACATCTTTAACTTCCTTATGGGTGCTTTCATCAGCAATAAAATACCTTTCAAAGGTGGTCATTTTATCTCTGCCATAAAGCGGAGAATCCGCACCGTTCCACAAAAACCATAAAATGTCCCTGCCTGTGCGTTTATCGTCCTCATTTACTGAGAAAAACGCCTTTCTCGCCCATCTTTCAAGCTCATCATAAAGCTCTTTTCCGCATAAATCCTCACCAAAAAGATTTATCATTCTAAAGCTTCCGTCCTCATTCATCGGAATACAGCCATGGAAAAGCAAATTATTGTTACACACCTTGTAAAGGCTGCCCTTTTGCAAAAGCAAGTTTATATGCGATTTAAGCTTTGAGCAGTTCATAAATGAGTTGCTCAGCTTTGCAATTACCGACTGTTCCTCGCTTGTAAGCTCATACGGATTGTTAAAATCAATAGTCGGAAAATATCTGTCGAGCATCGGATATTCCTTGCCGTCAATCGTAACTGTTCCCTTTTTCGGGTCAATTTTATCGAGCAGGCGTCTGCTGTCCATATGGTATTCGGGGTGCTTTGCAATAAGCTGTCCCTCAAGCTTGAACTGAATAATCGTGATTGCCTTTTGCATTTTCATTGCAAGCATTGTTTGTGTATCCATTTCACTTCCGTGCCTGCTGCGGATTGTAAACTGTGCACACGGATCATCCACATAGGTTTCCATTGCAAACAGCACAAGCGGCATCATACTGATTCCGTAGCCGTTTTCGAGCACCGAAAGATTATCGTACAAAAGGCTTGTACGCACAATATTTGCAATACAGGCGGTTTGTCCTGCAAAAGCACCCATCCACAGCACATCGTGATTGCCCCATTGAATGTCAAGTGAATGATAATTCATTAAGCTGTCCATTACAAAGTGAGAACCGTAGCCTCTGTCGTAAATGTCGCCGATAATATGCAAATGGTCGATAACAAGCCTTTGAATAAGGTTTGACATCTCAATAATAAACTCATCTGCACAGCCGATTTCGATTATTGTATTTATAATTTCATCATAATATGCCTTTTTGTTGAGGACCTCCTTTTTCTCGGTGATAAGCTCCTCAATAACATATCTGAAATTTTCAGGCATTGCCTTTCGCACCTTTGAACGGGTGTATTTTGAAGAAACTATCTGGCACACAGACACAAGTCTGTAGAGGGTTGTTCTGTACCAACTACTGTCGGCTTTGCCCTGGTTTTTTACATACTGCAATTTTTCTGACGGATAATAAATAAGTGACGCTAAATCTTCCTTTTGATCCTCAAAAAGAGTATCGCCAAACACATCGTCAATTTTCTTCATAACAGCACCGGAGCCGTTACGCAGAACATGGGCAAATGCCTTGTATTCGCCATGAATATCCGACAAAAAATGCTCTGTACCCTTTGGCAAATTCAAAATTGACTGCAAATTAATAATCTCTGTCGCTGCACTGTCTATGGTAGGATACTGCTTTGAAAGACATTCCAAAAATCGTATTTTTTCCATAAATTCACCGCCATTTCATTATATCTTTATTATATATTCTGCTTTCTGCAAATTCAATATTTTTCTTAAAAATCTTTACATTGTTATGCTAAAAGTCAATAGTCAAAGCTTAAAATTTTACAATTTGCATTATGTTTTATATTGAATAAAGCCAATATTAAATGTATAATTATAATTACACTAATTCTATGGAGGAAAAAATGTCTGAAAAACGAAAATATACACTTGGCGAGGAAATCTTTAACTCGGTTTCACACGGCGTAGGTGCTTGCCTTTCTATTGCAGGAACTGTTGTGCTTATTGTTGCCTCTGCCATTCACACCAACGCATGGGGAATTGTAAGCTCGTGCATTTACGGAGCTTCTCTTATAATTCTTTACACCATGTCAACGCTTTACCATTCATTCACCAACAAAAAAGCAAAGGCTTTTTTCAGAATAATGGATCACAACACAATTTTTCTGCTAATTGCCGGCACATACACACCTATCACCCTGTATTATCTGCAAGGTGCTGTGGGTTGGATTTTATTTGGCGTTGTGTGGGCGGCGGCAATATTTGGAATTGTAATGAATTCAATAAACCTTGAAAAAGCAAGGATTCCGTCCATCTTCTGCTATGTGGCAATGGGCTGGGTAATAATTTTCGCCATAAAGCCGCTTATTGCATCAATGCCGAAAATTTCGCTTGTCTTTCTCATATTGGGCGGAGCATTCTACACACTCGGTATTATATTTTACGCAATTAAAAAGGTAAAATACTTTCATTCAATCTGGCACTTGTTCACCATTGCCGGCAGTGTTTTTCACTATTTTGCAATTTTACTCGGCTTCTGGAATATTTAATAAACGGCTGTTGCTATTTTATTAGCAACGGCCTTTTCATTTCACAGCAAACGACTAAATTTTTGCCTTGCTTTTTTATTTAAAAGTAATATAATAATATTTATAGTGCAGTAACTTATAGGTAATTTGAAAAGAGGGCGTTTGCAAATGAATATACTTGCGGTTGATGACGAACCTTTGATGCTCGGTGCATTAACTGAATGTCTTAACAATATTTTTAAAGACGACAATGTGAACGGCTTTGATGAAATTGACGATGCAATGGCATATGTTCTCGGTCTTGGCAACGAACCACTCGATTACGCTTTTCTTGACATAAAGCTAAGAGGAATGAGCGGAATTCAGCTTGCTGTTGAAATAAAAAAGCACAAGCCACGCACAAAGATTATTTTCTGCACAGCCTACTCCGACTACGCACTTGACGCCTACAATGTAAACGCTGTCGGTTATTTGCTAAAGCCCATTACCGAAAAGCAGATTCGTGAAAAATTAAATCAGCTTGATATGGTGCTTTCTGCTCCCCGCACTATGCCACAAAAAGCAATCAGAGTGCAGACATTTGGCAACTTTGATGTTTTTGTAAACGGCAAGCCGATACATTGGTACAGAGAAAAGGCAAAGGAGCTTTTTGCCTTTTTGGTTGACAAGCGTGGTGCGTCAGTTACAA
>NZ_JBGVJL010000119.1:0-6382 GCF_045129435.1 Ruminococcus sp.
GGGCTTTGCCCAAACCCACGAGCCTTTAAAAAGGCTCGACCTAAATTTTTTGTTAATTTTCCGAAACTCTCTGCTAAACCACAATTTATCCCCACTATAAAAACCTAAATAATTAAATTAAAAAATCACAACTGTTCTACACAAACAGTTGTGATTTTCTTTTTATCTCATTTGTGGACCACCCTGCATATTTCCGCCGCCGGGGCCGCCCATTCCGTTATTATTCATATCGCCGTTTCCCATATCTCCGTTGCCCATTCCACCAGGACCGCCCATACCTCCTGAGCCGTAAATAAGTGAAGTCATTTCAACCTCCGTTGAAGAATTGCCTGATGTTACAGTATAGGTTTCACCTGCAGTAATTCCCGGACAACTGATTACCACACAAGCGTAGGTTTTAGTTGGTGTAAAAGATGCAAGAACATCTCCGTTACTGTTTTTTATTGTAATTTCACCACATGAATCTGTATTTACAAGCATTGAGCCTTGGGTTGAGTTTTCGCCAAAATTCTGTGCCATTTGTGTTGAACCGGCAGCAATGAATATACCGCCTGTAATGGTTGCTTCTCCGTCATAGTCAAGAGCACCATCTCCGCCGCTTGTCGGGCCGGAAACATAGGTTTCACCGCCTGTTACAGTAAGTGAACCGTTTGAATCCACACCGTCACCGTCTGCATCAATAATAATTTTACCACCCGAAATAGTGATTGATGAACTTGAGGAGCTAAAGCTGTCACGCTCAAAGCCACCGCCAAATCCGCTTTCATCATTACCGCCTGCGGCATTAATTCCGTCATCACTCGCCTTTAAGGTAATAGTTCCGCCTGAAATTTCAATTTCATTGCCCTCTATTCCCTCATAGCTTTCAGTAATATTTATCGTGCCGCCGCTTATGCTTGTTTTGCTGTCTGCATGAATACCGTCATCACCTGTTGAGATTGTAAAAGTACCATTTGTTACAGTTACATTTGAATTTGAATGTAACCCGTCATCTTCGCAAGTAAGATTATATGTACCGCCGCTGATTGTCAGATCTCCGCCTGCTTTAATGCCTTTTACGCTTGCAGAATCAGTAGAATTTGAAGAACTGCCGCTGTTTGATGTGATATTGAATGTGCCGTTTACAAGCTGTGCCGTTGTGCCGGCGTCAATACCGTCACCCTTGCAGTTGATTGTAAATTCACCGCCCTCAATATACACAAATCCCTTTGAAGTATCATCTGTATTTTCAGCGTGCAATCCGTCCTTACCTGAGGTAAGATTATATGTTCCGCTTGCAATTCTGATGCTGTCTTTACCCGAAAGTGCATGACTTGCAGCAGTAATATTATACTCACCGCTTGTCAGCTTTAAATCGTCCTTAGACACAATTCCGTGACCTTTTTCTGAAGTAACAGTAAGTTTTCCTTCGCCGTTGAGAGTAATATCATCTTTTGCAAAAATTGCAGCGTCAACATTATTATCGTCAGTTTGAACATAGTCGCCTGTTGATGCAAGGGTATTTTCGCTGTCCTTAGCAGTTGTTACAAATACCTTATCAGCTTGTTTAACATATAAAGCCGCACTTGATTTGCAGGTGACTGATGCGTTTTTCAGAACAATCTGTATTTTTGCGTTGCTGTCAGCGTCAACAATAATCTGTCCGTCAGAGGTTGTTCCTGTAACAATGTATGTACCCTCACTTTTAATTGTAACCTTAGTTCCGCTTACGGAAACATCACTTGAACTTGCTGTCGCCCCTGTTGATGAAAAAGTTACTGTAATTGCCGAGCTTTCGTCATAACCAACCTCTTTGTCACGGTCGGTAAACATTTCACTGTCACGTGATTCATCGGAAGCGGTGGCAGTTGAAACGCTGTCTGCGGTTGCGGTTGATGAACTTGATATAACCGAGCTGCTGTCTGTATTTGCACAGCCTGTTACGCTTACCGATACAATGAGTGCCGCAAGCAATGCTGCAAATTTTCCTTTATTTTTAAAATTAAAGCTCATTATTAGTTACCTCCTGTCTTGCCATACTGATTTCAAGGTTGCCGTTTCTGCATCTTAAATCATCAATAAAAGCCTTTTCTTCTGCTGAGTTTTTGAGTGTCACATTGTATGTAAGCTTGTATAAGCTGCCCATATTTGCGGTTTTTACCGAAACTGTCTCGGACTTCTGAGTGTACTTTTCAAAGATTTCATCAAATACACCATTATAATTAAGATCCTCGGGAATGGTAATTCTAAGAATTCTGTCCTGCTCAAGTCTTTTATCTGCACCGATATTCACTTTATTGAGAACAAACATTGCTAAGCCTAAAATTAATGAGAACAGTACTGCGTAGCCAAGATAACCCATTCCGCAAATTAAACCCGCACCCATTGCAAGGAATATTGTGCCAATCTCCTTTGCTGTACCGGGGACTGAACGGAAACGAACAAGGCTGAATGCACCGGCTACTGCAACGCCTGCACCCACATTTCCGTTTACCATCATAATTACCACACAAACCACAGCCGGCAAAAGTGCAAGTGTTACAACAAAGCTTTTGGTATATTTTGTTTTATAAGAATAAACTACAGCAAGAAAAATTCCGATTACAAGAGCAACCGCTATGCAAAGCAAAAACTGCGGTACTGCGATTGATTCGGTTGTGGTTGATGAATTGAAAATTCCTGAAAACAATGTATTAAGCATATTTTTTACCTCCGTTTGCCCTCTGCTGCATTAAAGCAAGATAAGCATTGCCATATTTTGAAAAAGATGTTTTGTAGATTTTATTTTCGCTAAGCAGATTTGTCATCCATAGCGGAACAGCTGTGCCTGTTTTTATTTCCATAAGAGAATAATTATTTCTCAGTATCGGTGTTCCGTAAACACCCTTGCAAAGTGATAAATCATAGTCACGCCAAAGAATATTATCATCAAATGTAACTCTGAAATCATAATCATTCTTATAATAAAAAGCCTCTCGGTTATATGAAATAACTACCTGCGGTACAATGCCTTTGTAATGTTCAAGAAAGTAATCAACCTCTCGCAAAATTTGACTGTCACCGATATGTTCACCACCACAAAGGTAACGCATACTTTCACTTTCCGACATTTCAGTTCGGCGTTTATACACAACACGCTTGTATTTTTTCTTGATTTCAATAAATGTTGTACTGTTATGATTAGCCGTACCGTAGCTTCTCAGTCTTAGCTTTTCTTTATACAGCGGATGCTCAAGCGAGCGTCTGATAAGCAAAAAATTCGGAGTATCAAAATATATATTGCAGATTGTGCTTTTGCCGAATTTGTCGGCATACATATATTTTTTCATTTCCTGCATAATAATTTTCTTTTGCTCGTTTGTTACAAGGTACTTTATTTCATAGCGTTTAAAAACACTTTGATAACTCATCTTCATTCTCCTTTCCTTTGATGAGTATATTGTACCTTTGTAACTTTAAATGAAATTTAAATTTTACTTAAAATTTACTTTAAATTTATAATAAATAATAAAAGAAGTTCAGTTTTAAATGTTGGGGTAATATTGATAAATTATGGTTTAGCAAAAAACTTAGGACAATAACATAAAATTTAGGTCGAGCCTTTTTAAAGGCTCGTGGGTTTGGGCAACGCCCAAGAAAAGCTGTTTTCGTTGCAAATTTTCCGACACAAACAGCAACGCTGCTTGTGTGCTAAAGCAAAGTTTGACAAAACAGGCGACAGCCATTAAAAAGAAATAATTCATTTATAAGGAATAATGGTTTTTTATGATGCTATCGCATTATAAGGCTTTCGCTGTTGTGTTCAAGCCGCCAAACAGCAGGCTGTTTGGCTATCAAAGCCTTGCGTTAGCTTAAAGTATTGTGGGCTTTGCCCACACCTACAACCTTTGAAAAAGGTTGACCAAATTTTTTTTCGAGTATAAAGTCTGTGCTAATTCAAACAGAAATTTCCCGACAGTTGCCAAACCACAATTTACCTCAATTATTGAAAAAACTAAAAAGAGAGGCATAGTTAGGACGGACTAACTATGCCTCTTTAAATTAGCAAACACCAAGTGCCGTTAGTGTTTGCTAACTTAATTAATATTATATCATATATTTTTTATTTGTCAATCGTTATCATAGTATTTGTAGCTATCAAGTCCTACTTCTTTTGTAAGTTTTGCGTAAAACTTCACATCTTCATCAGTATAAGAAAGTCGATTGCTTAAACCACGCTTAACATTAACATTCTTTTCAATAAAAATTCTTCTGCACCACATACAAGCCCAGGAAAAAGGCAATAATATCGGGCATTTTTCAAGGTAAGAATATTTATATTTCATACTGTTAATACTCGGAAATACCGAACTCAATACAGCTTTGGACTTAGAATTATTATTTTTGCTTTTCTGACTTTCTATATTACTCATAACCGCAACATCAAGCCTGCCAAGCCCCATACTCATCAAAATAAATTCTTCCAAATCATTAAAATCGGCAGCTTTACTGTCAGGTGAAAACCACTTAAAAGCTATATTCCTCATTTTTTGCTCAAGCGTAGTCATTTTACAGGTTTTTAACAGCTTTTTAAGATATGCCTTATCAAGCTTTTCACCATATTTTTTATAGAAAACATAAACATCTGCAATCATTCGCACACTTATTCCGCCTTGTGCAAAGTGGTTTGCTGAATGGATAATCATATAGGTATAATAATCCTCAAGCGACATTCGCTTAGAATAATTATAACCGTCACGAACTTTTGCTTTTTCAAGCTGATTTTCAAAAACGCTATAACAATCCTCATGATCATGCAAAAGTGATTTGTGCATTTCAATGTACATAAAAGGTGCTTTTTTAAAATGATACTGCTGATCATCATTCTTAACAAAGTTATATCCGTTCTCAGTAAAAACTCTCTTTATCTTATCAATGTCTTTTATATCAAAAAGAATATCAAAATCAGATACAGAGCGTTCAAATGGATTGGGATAATCTTTTTTTAGAAAATAGCCTTTCATAGGAAGATTATAAATCTGCTCTTTATCAAAACACTTTAACAGATTTTCAACCTCATACTTCATTAATGTATCAATATATGCAAGCTTGTTAAGCTTTGTTTTATAATATGAAAGCAGATTTTGTAGCACACTATATTTCCTTGACAGCATTATAATCGCTTCAAAAAATAATGCGTCCATTCTTGTATCATTTGCAATCTTCCTTATATTGTCAAGATTACAGTTTTCATAAGGCAACTGCGGCTCTGTATCATTCAGCACACTCGACACAAGCGATAAAAAGTAAGAATATTCTTTTTTCTGTGCTTCACTAAGATGCTTTTTCATTACAAATGCTACCTTTTCTTTTTTATTGATTTACTCATTCTATGTGCAGAATACAGCATACGCATAGGTGCTTTTAAGTATTCCCATGCTGATTTATATAATCTGTATGAGAGTGACTCGCCTGTATAGTGCTTGCCTTTGCGATAAAAAGCAGTAACTACACCGATAATTTTATCATCGGTTATTCCACGCTCTTTATAAAACTGATTGTCACCGCAAAAAATATAACTGCCGTCTTTATTAAATCCGATTACCCTGTGCAGTACAAAATCGCCGTTGCCTCTCTGATACAATGCAACATCAAGATATTTTAGCCTGCCCTCAGGCTTTTTTAGCACAACCACATCTTCCCCACTTCTCAGCATTGGGTACATACTTGTACCATGCGGAGTAAATGTGACAGTACCGCCTGAATTTAGCTTTTCTTTTATAATCTGTATTACATCTTCAAGCTGAATTTCTCTATTATTCAAAGACATCAGCATCCTTTAGTTTATTAATGAATGTGTCAATATCCGCACTTGCTTTTTCTCTTGTAACATCATATTCATCAAGCATTTTATTTACAAGCTCTTCTTTTTCAATGCCTTTTTGAAGTGCCTCAAACAAGAATGCACCGGTTTCGTTGAGATTCATTACACCGTTAAAATCAAGTGTAAGACTGTTTACCGGTACTACCACATATGAATCGGCTACTTTTCTTAATACAAAATCATCTTTAATCTTCATACTAAAATCTCCTAATATATCAATATAATATTTGGATTCTTTTTCAATAGTTGCGAAAATTATGGTTTTTTATTACGAGAAGATAGTTTGCAAAAAATAATTTTCTTGTTCCCGACAATAACTTAGTAACGTTCGGGAGTTAAAAGGTTTAAAATTTGGTCAACCTTTTTCAAAGGTTGTGGTTGTGGGCAATGCCCACAAATACTTTCCGTTTACGCAATCTAACAATAGCGAAAGCCTTATAATTGCGATAGCATCATAAAAAGCCATTATTCTTTATAAATGAATTATTTCTTTTTAATGGCTGTCGCCTGTTTTATCAAACTTTGCTTCAACACACAAAC